>JBBECF010000047.1:12104-39912 GCA_040881945.1 Dongiaceae bacterium
CGATGACGGCGCCGGCACGGCCGCCATGCGCCAGGCGGGCGGCGCGGCAGCGCGCCAGGCCGGCGGGCGTGCGCGCGCCCGTGCTCTTGCCGCCATGAAACCGGCAGCGGCCGTTCGCCATGCCCGGCTGGCGGCAGCAACCGCCCGCCCGTGTCCTGGCGGCGCAGCGCGGGGCGGCCAGGAAGTCGCCCGACGGGTTGCCGTTCCTGAGCCGGCCGCGGGCGAGGCCCGGCGCGGCATGGTATTTCGCGGCGGCCGGGCGCGCGGGAGGCGGTGGATTGACGATGGCTTCGCCGGCGCGGGCGTCGGCCGCAGGCCGCACGCCTTGGGCGCGGAGCACCCGCAGCGCCTGCGCGCCGTCCACGAACCGCTGCATCAGCCGCGCCGACAATCCGGCGAGGCTTGCCGCAGCCAGGCTGCCCTTCATCTCCGACCCGTCGTCGGGCGCAGCGGCGGCCCGATCGAGCAACCCATTGGCGAGGCCGGCCGTCCGCATCATCAGGGTATGGGCCAGCGCGATCTCACCCGGCAGCAGGGTCATGACCCGTTCGGCCAGCATGGCGGGTACGTGGACAAGCGCGTTCATCGGTCCCTCCCGGAACTCTGGAACAAACAGGGAACATACGGCAGCGGGAGCAAGGAGTCAAGAAGCGACGGCCGTCGGTCGTGCCTCAGTCTGACGCATCAGCGCCGTTTGAGCGAACTGCTCGACGCTCGGAAGCGGTCCATTGCGTGTCCGCCCAAACGCCTGCGATCCGCCTTTGATCCCCGATTGAGACCCCGCCGGGCGGCGAGCAACAGCTACCAGCTAGGTTGAGCGAATTGTTGGACTTCGGATTTTGTTTGAAAATCGCACATTGATGTGCTACATGATGGATATTCGCACGGTTGGAGGTGATTCCGCCATGAGCAGTAGCTTAGGTTACTCTGAGGACGAACTAACGGCCGATCTGCGCTCCTGGTGGGACGATCAGGTGGCCGATGCTAATGATCCCTTCGCAAATCCCGTTCCGCACCAGCCCGGGACGATCTTCGAGGTCGTTCCAGTGATCGACTCGCTTGGCGTAGTTACGGCGCTGATCACCATGGAGAAGCACGTAAAGTTTGAGATTCCACCCCGCATTATCAAGGCGGGCGGATATCGCAGCTTTGAAGAAATGATAGCTGATTTGCTGCCCAAGGTCCGTGCTCTCGCGATCAAGAAGCGCAAGAAGGAGGCCGCATGACCGAAACTCACCGCGTCGGACGCTCTCTGCCGCAGGAAAAGGATGTCGATCGCCAGCTGCTCGGGACACGCCTTAAAGAAGCTCGCGAGTATTTGGAACTGTCCCAGGACGAGGTCGCACGCATACTCAACGTGCCGCGTACCGCGATTTCCCTGATGGAGGCGGGTCAACGCAAGGTGGAAGCCATTGAGCTCAAGAAGCTGGCTGAGATTTATCAACGGCCAATAGGATATTTCACCGGCGAGCAGGAAGCTACTACGCCTCCGGTGCCGAAATCCGTCCAGCATCTAGCACGTACGGCTGCAAAGCTGTCGGATAGGGACCGCGAGGAATTGCTTCAGTTTGCGCGGTTCCTACAAGCGCGCCAGCCCGCACGGGGACGCTAATGACGCGCCGCGACGCTATTCTCGAAGGTGCACAGGTGGCGGCGCGCATCCATGACCAGCTCGAGATTCGGCGTGCGGTCGAGGCTTCGGGTGGCGCAATTGATGTCTTTGGAGCCCTGCTGGCTCTCGATGTCGCCCTATTGTTCCGCCCCCTCGATGGCTTATTGGGTGCATGCCTTCCAGGCCCCACCCCCGGAGTCATAGTCTCGACCCAACGGCCGTTGTCCGTCCAACGGTTCACTGGTGCACATGAGTTGGGCCATGTCGCACTCGGCCATGAGGTCAGCCTTGATGGGGAAGAAATACTAGGTCGGTCGCAGACGAGCGGCCAAGACGAGAGCGAGCTCGCGGCGGATAGCTTCGCCGCCGCATTCCTATTGCCCAAATGGCTGCTGCAATTACACGCTAGGCGTCAGGGCTGGAACAAAGCCAGCATGACCGATCCGCTGTCCGTCTATCAGCTTTCACTCCGCGCTGGAGCGAGCTACGAGGCGACCTGCATTGCGCTGGAGCGGCACGCCATCATAGATCGTAGGGCTCGCGATGCCCTCGTGGCAATGCCACGGCGGAACATCAAGGCACAGTTGCTGGATGGCTTCGAAGTGAAAGACTTCCGGCGAGATGTCTGGCTACTTACCGAGCGGGACGAAGGTCTAACACTAGAGGGCGCTCCCGACGACCTGTTCGTTCTCAAGCTAACCGAGAACGGTGGCGCCGGTTATCTCTGGACCACGACCGGCCTCGTCGAAGCAGGTTTCGCAATCCTGCGCGACCAGCGGCACATTCCACCTCCGGAAAAGGCAATCGGAGGGCCAGTCGTGAGGGAATTGACCGCCCAAGTTACCGGACCAGCCAGCGGCGATTTCGAACTCGAACTGAAACGGCCGTGGCAAGGATCCGGCCCGCCTATCGCGTCGCTTCATGTGACGTACGACTTATTCGGCAAGGAAGTTGGCATGCCACGAGCTGCCCGTCGAAGCTTGGCGAGGGCAGCCTGAGTGAGTCTTGTCATCGCTTGTGATCTGCGGCCGTCTTTCGGCGCAATCAGAAATCAGGGCAGCCGACCGACTTGCGTCGCATTTGCGATCAGCGACGCCCATGCAGTAGTGCGAAGTGCTTTTGTGCCGCTCTCAGTTGAGCATCTCTACTATCACGCCATTTGGCGCACGCCGGGCGGTCGTCCGGAGGACGGCGTCAGCCTGCCGCGAATCCTTGAAGCTCTGCGCCTGGATGGCCAAGCCGTTGAAACCGGTTGGCCTTATATGGATCTGCTTCCGGCTGATCTGACACAGTGGTTGCCTCCCGCGACTGCGACGCCCGTCTTCAAGCGGGCGTCAGTTACCGGCACCGCGGCAATGGACGCAATCGTGAGGCACCTAGATGCCGGGACGCCCGTTGTGGTCACTTTCTTGGCTAGCCTTGCTTTCTGCTCACCAGACAACGGCATTGTTCGGCCACAGGCTTGGGACTCAGACGTCGATTGGCATGCGGTGGTGGCCGTCGGGCACGCACAGAGCGGCAGCGAGCGCCTTCTGCTTGTTCGCAATAGCTGGGGCGAGCCCTGGGGACTCAGCGGACACGCCTGGGTCGATCCTAACTATCTGGCGCCGCGACTCAGCGGCTTCGCAACTATGGCACCGCCAGGGAGTGTCTGATGAAGGCGATTGAGGCTGATACTTGTGTTGATGCTTGGCTCCGGGCCAGCACTTTCCTGCTCGATCAACCGGACTGGCGCGCCTACACGATCGTGTTGGAGATAGCCAATCCGCTTGCTCTACCCCCGCGCGATCGGGCGATACATGATATTGTCGACGGCTTTCTACGCCGTAAGGGGGGCCTGCCGATTAGCACCGTCGTGAACACGATCTTTCCAGCGCAACTTTACGAGCGGTATGGGGCCGCAGGCGTTTACGAACAGTATCCTGCAATCCACCCAAAATCCAATGCCACGACGATGCGCGGAGCTGGGGCACCTACGCCATGCGCATGATCGAGCGAACCGACCACAAAGGAAAAACCATTCATCCTCTCCGAGATCTCGTCGCGAAGCTTAGCTGCCAAGCCAAGCTCAGCGGCGCCAAGCGAGCCGCCTACGAGCTTGGAACACTCGATCTGTTCGCCGATATTCCGATCTATGATCCTGGCCGTGATCGCGCGCCGATTTTGGGTGGGCCCTGCCTCAGCCACGTCAGCGTTAAGCTGACCCCAGAACACGCTGTTCACCTGACAGGATTCTACCGTTCGCACTACTATATTCAACGAGCCCTCGGTAACTTCCTTGGGCTGACTCATCTCCAGCATTTCATCGCGCGAGAGGCGGGCATTGGAATGGGGCCGCTTGTAGTCCACTCGTCGATGGCTCAGCTCGATACACTTGCCAAACACTGGGGTACAGCGGACGCCAGACAGCTCATCAAACAGTGCATCTCTGCGCGGAACGAGGCAGCCACCTGACATCGCGTGGACGCTACAAAAGCTGGAGGGACGTGGGGCCCTCAAGTCCATATGCTTCGCTGATACCAGCGATGAAGGCAGCTTGACCGCCGTAGCTCGGATGACGAACGCAAATCGCGGCGTATCCCATGCGTAGCAGCGCGCGATGCGCATCGTTCCCGAGCGCAATCACACGCTGAGGTCTAAACCATGCCAGGAGCGTCGCGAGCACATCCTCTACTAGCCGCGCCTCGCGCGCGCTATGGCAGCGATTGGTCATCGGGTCGCCGGGCTCGTAGGGGTGAAACGGGAAAGCGTTCCAGAGGAACGGTGGTGCCGGCAAGAGACGGATCATCTTCCATATCTCATGTGCCGTCCGCTCCGCTACCGGTGCTGTCGCAGTAGCGCGTTCAACCATAACGTCGCCAAATGCCTTACCGAGGACGGCTAAGTGGGGCTCGTCGGTCAATGCGAGGCCTGTACGCCGCCCGCCACGGTACCCAAGGTCACGCCCAAACCAAATACTTTCCGTCCCAAGCGCGTAGGCAGCGTCTAACAGGCGAACGAGATTACGGCGCCGAATGGCCGGCGCGTCAGGGCGATCATGGTCCGGACAGCAGTCGGCATACGGATTAAACACGTTCTCGAAGCTCAGGGCCGCGAGACAGTTGACGAAGGCTTGGGCGCGGCGGCTCATTGCGGTGGCCGAAACTCGATGCTGTGGTTGATGAGGTCGGCAGTCACAGTGCCACCGCGATGTTCAGGTTTCTTGATTTCCCGAAAAATGCGAAAGCCTTCAAGGATCGCCCTCTCCCATTGCCAGAGTGGGCGATCTTCAACTTCGCAACCCTTTACCAGTTCCCGCACGGCCTTAAGTAGCGAAAAATCGAGCGAAGTGACGGTCCGGAAATCGTGGTTGCGGACGCCGTGATTAAAAATCCAGGTGGCGATCCCCTCCTCGGTGAGAATCGCGCGTGCGCCATCTTGATTCTCATCGATCTCCGGCTTGCTCTTCCGCTTTACCTTGAATAACGCGCGCAAGACGGGCGACCATCCGAGAATTGCGGCATAGGCGAGATGGAACACGTCATGAAACCGATAGTCGTCGCTCGGAATCCGATTGTCAGTTAGGCGGTCGCCAATATTGATGCCGTTGCACTGCTGTAACACGTAGGTGCGGCCGTCATCTGTTTGCTTTTCCTTAAAGCGCATTTCGATACGGCGCGGTAGCTGCTCGTCTGGATCGAACCCCTCATCGTAAAGTTGCGGCCATATGCGTTCCGGCGGCCATCGACCGAACGTCTTCTCAATGTTGCGGCGAGCTGCTTCATTGAGGCTGACCGCGGCAGCGTCGGCGGCGGCCAAAATGACACGAAACAGCTCGACGATGTCGGCGGCAAAAGCATCGCCGTTGGTATCGAGAGCCCCTGCCGCGTAGTGATCGAGTAGCAGTCCGACTTTGCCCGCTAGTGCCAACAATCGGCGCTCAACAAGCTCAGAGGCGATCGGGCCAGTCAGTTCGATCTGAGGTTCTTGCAGATCAACAAAGCCACGCCGCGTGGCTTGGCCGCGATAATCCCAGTCGCCCAGTTTGGCCGGCACCCTTTCGGCGATGGTAGAAAGCGCCAGTCCGACGCGTTGCGCCGCATTCGCGAAGTACCAGAGCACATCGCCCAATTCTTCGATTACGGAATCATGGTAGGCGATATATGAGTCCTCATCGCGCTGCTTCTTTTTCAACTCGCTCAACAAGCTGCCGGCTTCCCCAAATAGGCCAAGCATGACGAAGCCGAGGCCTTCAACGCCGGGACGCTTCCGGTCGGTCTTGGTCGTCCCCTGCTGATACTCATCAAGGCCAATCAGCGAGTTGTGATCTGCGAACTTCGAACGCTGTGGCCGCAGCCGGCTTGCCGGCTCGAGGTTGGCGGTGCCGCGGATACCGTCGGTCCCGAAGAGCTTGCGTGTCATGTCCGACAGGTTATACCGGGCGCGGGCCGAAGTAACCAGGCGATCCCGCGTTCATTCACAGCCTCTCAGCCGCGCCCGCCGGCGGCCACCGCCTGCCACACGGCGCGTGCCTGGGCGGTCGCGGCGACGTCGTGGACGCGCAGGATGTGGACGCCCTGGTCGAGGCCGGCGAGGCCGGCGGCGAGGGAGCCGGCGAGGCGCTCCTTGGCCGGTTCGCCGCGGCTCAGCTTCGCGATGAATCCCTTGCGCGAGACGCCGAGCAGGAGCGGGCAGCCCAGCCCGTGATAGAGCGTCAGGCCGGCCATGACGTCGATGTTGTGGTCGTGCGTCTTGCCGAAGCCGATGCCGGGATCGACGGCGACGCGCTCGGGCACGATGCCGACGGCGCGGCAGGCCGTGACGCGCGCCGCCAGGTAGTCGTAGATGTCGAGGGCCACGTCGGCGTAACGCGGGTCGGCCTGCATGGTCAGCGGGTCGCCCCGCATGTGCATGAGGACGACCGCGGCGCCGCTCCGCGCCGCCGTCGCCAGGCTGTCGGGCGCGCCGGTGAGGGCGCTCACGTCGTTGATGATCCGGGCGCCGGCCGCGACCGCCGCCGCCATCACCGCCGGGTGCCGGCTGTCGATCGAGACGACGGCGCCGCTTCCCGCGAGCACGCGCACCACGGGAAGGACGCGGGCCAGCTCTTCCTCGACCCCGACCGGCGTCGCGCCGGGGCGCGTCGATTCGCCGCCGATGTCGAGGATGTCCGCGCCTTCTGCCACCAGCCGCCGCCCGGCCTCGACCGCCGCGCCCGGATCGGCGAAGTCGCCGCCGTCCGAGAAGCTGTCGGGCGTGACGTTGATCACCCCCATGATCAGCGGCCGGTCGAGCGACAGCCCGGCGAAATCGGGGCGCGGCGCGGTCAGCCGCGCCAACCGCTCGTCGACCGCCGCGACCGCCGCCGCGCCGCGCCGCCGGGCCCAGGCGCGCAGTCCCCGCAGATCGTGCAAGGTCGCGGCAACGTCGCCGCCGTGCCGCCACAACAGCTCGCAGGCGGCGAAGGCGACCGGGCCGCCGGCGAGCGGCGCGGCCACGCCCGCGGCGCAGGCGCGCGCGGCGGCGCGGCCGCCGATCAGCCCCGTCGGTCGCAGATAGAAGGATTGGCTTGGGTCGTCGGGATCGAAGCGGCGCGACGAGGCGCCGCGCCGCCGCGTCGTCCCGGGGCCGCCGCCCAGCGCCATGGCCGCGGCGATCAGCTTCCGGGTTGCGGTTCCGGCTTCAGGCCGGCGGGGCCGGCCCTGCGGGTGCCGTCCTTCGCCGCGTTGCCGCTGGTCGGCACCGACGACTTCAACTTGGACGAAACCGGCGCCTCGGCGCCGACGCGGATCGGTTCGCCGCGCAGCAGGGCGCGCACCTCGTCGCCCGACAGCGTCTCGTATTCGAGCAGCGCCTTGGCCACGCCGTGCAGGTCGTCCAGGTGCTCGGTGAGGATCGCGCGCGCCCGCCCCTCCGCCTCGTCGATGAGCTGGCGGATCTCTTCGTCGATCAGCCGGGCCGTGTTGTCGGAGACGTTCTTGCGCTGGGTCACCGAATGGCCGAGGAAGACCTCCTCCTCGTTCTCGCTGTAGCGCAACGGGCCGAGTTTGTCGGACATGCCCCACTCGGTGACCATGCGCCGCGCCAGGTTGGTCGCCTGGCGGATGTCGTCGGCGGCGCCGGTGGTGACGTTCTCCTCGCCGAAGACCAGCTCCTCGGCGATGCGGCCGCCGAACATCATGGCGATCTTCGAGTTGAGCTCGAGCTTCGACATGCCGTAGCGGT
The DNA here is from genome assembly GCA_040881945.1 of Dongiaceae bacterium. Classification (GTDB taxonomy): domain Bacteria; phylum Pseudomonadota; class Alphaproteobacteria; order Dongiales; family Dongiaceae; genus JBBECF01. Next base: position 19,921 of record JBBECF010000047.1, read on the forward strand.
CGCGTTCGGGCAGCGACATGGTGACGCCGAGCGCCCGGCCGCGCGGGATGATGGTCACCTTGTGCAGCGGATCGTGCTTGGGCGAATGGATCGCCACCAGCGCGTGGCCGGCCTCGTGATAGGCGGTCAGCCGCTTGTCGTCCTCGGTCATCACCATGGAGCGGCGCTCCGCCCCCATCATGACCTTGTCCTTGGCGGACTCGAACTCGAGCATGGTGACGACGCGCTTGCCGGCGCGGGCGGCGAGCAACGCCGCCTCGTTCACCAGATTGGCGAGGTCGGCGCCGGAGAAGCCGGGCGTGCCGCGGGCGATCGTGCGCGGCTCGACGTCCGGCGCCAGCGGCACCTTGCGCATGTGGACCTTCAGGATCTGCTCGCGGCCGAGGATGTCCGGGTTCGGCACCACCACCTGGCGGTCGAAGCGGCCGGGCCTGAGCAGCGCCGGGTCGAGCACGTCGGGCCGGTTGGTGGCGGCGATCAGGATGACGCCTTCGTTGGTCTCGAAGCCGTCCATTTCGACCAGAAGCTGGTTCAGCGTCTGCTCGCGTTCGTCGTTGCCGCCGCCCAGCCCGGCGCCGCGATGGCGCCCGACGGCGTCGATCTCGTCGATGAAGATGATGCAGGGCGCGTTCTTCTTGCCCTGTTCGAACATGTCGCGCACGCGCGACGCGCCGACGCCGACGAACATCTCGACGAAGTCCGAGCCGGAGATGGTGAAGAACGGCACGTTGGCCTCGCCGGCGATGGCGCGGGCGAGCAACGTCTTGCCCGTGCCCGGCGGGCCGATCAGCAGGCAGCCCTTCGGGATCTTGCCGCCGAGGCGCTGGAATTTCTGCGGGTCCTTGAGGAACTCGACGATCTCCTCGAGCTCCTGCTTGGCCTCGTCGATGCCGGCCACGTCCTCGAAGGTGACGCGGCCGACCTTTTCGGTGAGCAGCCGCGCCCGCGACTTGCCGAAGCCCATGGCCTTGCCGCCGCCGGACTGCATCTGCCGCATGAAGAAGATCCACACGCCGATGAGCAGCAGCATCGGGAACCAGTTGATGAGGATGCCGAGCAGCGGATGGACGCTGGTTTCCTCGGGCGCCGCGGTGATGCTGACGCCGCGCTCGGTCAGGCGCTCGACCATGCCGGGATCGTTCGGCGCATAGGTGGCGAAGGCGCGGCCGTCGGACAGGTGGCCCGTGATGTCGTTGCCCTGGATGGTCACGTCGGCGACGCGGCCCTGATCGACCTGGGCGACGAATTCGGAATACGCCATCTGCGACTGTACGCCGCGCCCCGTCGTGCCCTCGAACAGATTGAAGAGGGCGATCAATACCAGCGCGATGATGACCCAAAGGGCGAAGTTCTTGGTGAGGTTCAAGGATGCTTCTCTTTCGCTGACGCCACGCCTGTCGCGCGGCCCCGATCCCCCGACACGGAGCCTCTCACCCTAAATAGTGTGCCCACCGTTTTAAGCAACTGTAAAGCGGGCGCCGGCCAACGGATGGCGCGGCCGATAGACGACCGCGACGGCTTCGACGGCCGCCGCGGCGCCCGGTCGGCGATAGCCGAGATGCGGCACCGAGAGCACGCCGGCGCGGTCCCACAGGGCCGGCAGGCTGGGGCGCGCCGCCGGCGGGATCGGGCTTGCGCGGAGGCCGGGCGCCGCCGCCACCACCGCGGCCCAACCCTCGGCGCCGAGGCGCCGCAGCACGACGCGGCCGCCGTCGCCGGACCGGCGCAGGCGCACGTCGAACCGGCCGTCCCAGTGCACCCGGTCGCCGGGGCGCACCCGCGCCTCCGCCGCCGCCTGCGCCGCCTCGCGACAGACGAGGATTCGGCCGCCATGGGCCAGGATGCGGCAGCCGGCGAGCGTGCGCGGCGACAACGCGGCGGCGCCGACCACGGCCGCGTGCAGCCGCTCCAGGCGCTGCAGCCGCGGCGTGTAGGCGCCGCCGCCGACGGTCATGACGCAGCGCGCCAGCGCGCGCAGCGACACCTCGCGCGGGGCGGCGGCGAAGGCTCGCGGGTCGAGGCGCAGGTAGCCGGCCGGACACAGCTCGGCGCCGGCGCCCAACAGCCCGGCCACCGCGTCGTCGAGGGCGGCGCGGGCGCGGCCGAGATGGCGCGAAGCGGCGGCCAGCCGCCCGGCGTCCATGCCCTCGCGCGCCAACAGCGGCAGGAGGCGGCGCAGGCGCACGCGCGAAAAGGCCGTGTCGGTGTTGCTGGGGTCCTCGATCCAGTCCTGGCCGCGCGCCGTCAGGGTGGCGCGCAGCCGCTCGCGCCCGACCGCGAGCAGCGGCCGCACCACGCGCACCGACGCGAGCTCGACGACCGCGGCCATCGCCGCCAGCCCGTCGAGGCCGCTGCCGCGGGCCAGGCGTTGCAGCAGCGTCTCGGCCTGATCCTCGCGGTGATGGGCGACGGCGAGATGAAGGACGCCGTGGCGGCGGCACCACCGCGCCAGCAGCTCGTAGCGGGCGGCCCGCGCCGCCGCCTGCACGTCGCCCGCCGGCCGCGGACCGCGGCGGCGCAACACATGATGCGCGATCCCGCGCGCGGCCAGCCAGCGCCCCACCTGGCGGGCTTCGGCGGCGGCTTCGCGGCGCAGGCCGTGGTCGACGGTCAGGGCGACGATCGCGCCGCCCTTGCCGCGCGCCCATTCCTGCGCCAGCAGCGCCAAAGCCAAGCTGTCGGCGCCGCCGGAGACCGCCACGGCGACAAGCGGGGCCGTCTCGAACGGCCCGACCGAGGTCATCGATAGATCGAATTCCGCGGCCGCGATCGGTGCACCTGCCTTCGCCGAAGCGAAGCCGCTTCGGCTTCGCGCAGGCAGGTCGGTGACTTGGGAGCGGCCGGACGGCGGCACCCCGGCCCGATCAGGCACAGCCGGCCCGTTCGCGTTCGCGCGCGGCGCGCTCCTTGACGTTGGCCGGCGCGTCGGGGAACTTCGTGCCGAGTTCGACGAAGGCCGCGCAGGCGTCGGCCTTCTGGCCCAATTCGGTCAGCGACATGCCCAGCTTGAGCAGGTTGTCGGCCGCCTTTTGCCCAGCGGGATATCGCTTATAGCCGTCGGCGAAGGCGACCGCGGCCTGGGCGTAATCGCCCCGGACATAGTACGTCTCGCCGAGCCAGTACTGGGCGTTGCCGGCGAGCGCGTGGTCCGGGTGCTGTTCGATGAAGGCGCGCAGCGCCGCCTCCGCCTCGCCGTAGTTGGCCTGACGCAGCAGGCCGAAGGCATTCTGGTACTGCGCCTCGGGCGTTACCCCGGACAGGGCGCCAGGGGTTGCCGCCTGCTGCTGGTCCAGGGGCTGCGGCGCGGCGGCGGTGGTGACGGGCGCCGCCCCCTGCCCCGCGATTTGCGACTGCGTAAGCTGGCCAAGAACCTGGTCGCCGCCGGGCGGCGGCGGTTGCGCCGGCTCCGGCGCGGCCGCTCCCGGCGCGAGCGGCGGGGCCGCGGCGGCGAGCGGCGCTCCGCCGCCCTCTTCGAGAGCACGCAGGCGGAAATCGACGTCGGCAATCAGCTTGTCGAGCCGCTCGGACAGCTGAGCCGTGCGGAACGTGACTTCCTCGATCTGGCCGGTGAGGCCGCGCAGCTCGGTGTCGATCTGCTCCAGGCGCACCTCCTGGTTGGCATCGAGGGTCGTTCCCGCCGCCTTTTCGCCGCCGCCGGCTGCGCCGTCGCCGTAAACGTTGCGCTGCAGGTCGGTCAATTCCTGCTGCAGCCGATCCACCCGGTCGGCCAGGAGCTGCACGTAATTGTCCTGGGCCGCGGCGACGAACGGCGCCAGCCCCAACAGCAACGCCATCCCCACCGCACAGCGGTGGAGAGACGCGTTCAAACCTCGGCCGCGCGTCGCCATCGGAAATGCCCTGGTCCGTGCCGGTTCGTTGCGGCGCAGGATGCGCGCGAATTCAGGCCAAATCAGGGCGCCGCGAAGCGCCGCCGCCGATCCGGCCGAGCAGACCGCGGGCACCTGCCGCGGCAGGCGCCCGCGCAGGTGCCCTTGTCTTCGTGCAAACGACGAGAGCGGTTAGTTCACGACCGTTACGGCCCGGCGGTTCTGCGCCCAGGCGGTCTCGTCCGAGCCGACCATTGCCGGCCGTTCCTTGCCGTAGCTGATGACCCGGACGCGGTTCGCATCGACGCCCAGCGCAATCAGATAGTTGCGCGCCGAATCGGCGCGCCGCTCGCCGAGCGCAAGGTTGTATTCGCGCGTGCCGCGCTCGTCGGCGTGGCCCTCGACGGTCACGGTCACCTGCGGGAAGTTCCGCAACCAAGCGGCCTGTTTCTCGAGCTGGGCGCGGGCCTCCGGCTTGAGCTCGTAGCGGTCGTAATCGAAGAAGACGCGGTCGCCGACGTTGACGACCAGGTCCTCCTGCGATCCCGGAGCCGCAGCCGAGGCCACCGCGGCGGTCTGGGTGCCGGACGCTTGTCCGGTCCCGCTGGTGTCGGCGGCCGATTCCGGCTTCGATGTGCAGGCGGCCAGCAGGAGCACCGCAGCGAAGACCGTCGCAAGATTTGACGCAAACTTAACGTGCATCGTGGAACCTCTTAAGCCCTATCCCCGAAGGAAGGCAAAAACCGGAAAAAGCCGGACCCCGCGAAAAGGCATTGGCGCCGGCACACTTAAGCCTTCCCCCGTGCGGGGCCAGCCGCCCTTTGGCGGCCGCAAGATACACACTGTGCGTCAGGGAATCAAGGGCGACCATGCCGGGTCCGAGGCGTCGAGCGGCGTCACGAGCTCTCGTTCGTTATATCCAGTCAGGTCGATCGTGTAGATCCGGGTGGTCGAACCGCGGCCCTGCGCATCGCCTTGGGTCTGGCGGAAAAACGACAGGACGCGGCCGTTCGGCGCCCAGGTCGGCCCCTCCACCAGATAGCCCTCGGTCAACAGCCGCTCGCCGCTGCCATCGGGCCGCATGACCCCGATGAAGAACTTGCCTTCGGCGAGCCGCGTGAAGGCGATCAGGTCGCCGCGCGGCGACCACACCGGCGTGGCGTAGCGGCCCTTGCCGAAACTGATTCGCTGGACGTTGCTGCCGTCGGCGTTCATCGCATAGAGCTGCTGCGTGCCGCCGCGGTCCGAGTTGAAAACGGCGCGGCCGGCGTCGGGCGAATAGCTCGGCGAGGTGTCGATGGCCGGGTGGTTGGTCAACCGCGCCACCCGCCGGTCGCGCAGGTCCATCGTGTAGATTTCGGAATTGCCGCCGCTCGCCAGGCTCATGATCACCTTGTTGCCGTCGGGCGAGAAGCGGGGCGCGAACGTCATGCCGGGGAAATCGCCCAGCACCTCCTGCTGGCCGGTGTCGATGTTCAACAGGTAGACCCGGGGCCTGTCGTTCACGTAGGACAGGTAGGTGATCTCCTGCGTGCTCGGCGAGAACCGCGGCGTCAGCACCAGGTTGCCGCCGTCGGTCAGGAAGCGGTGGTTCTCGCCGTCCTGGTCCATGATCGCCAGGCGCTTCACGCGCCGGTCCGCCGGCCCCGATTCGGCGACATAGACGATCCGCGAATCGAAGTAGCCGTCTTCGCCGGTCATGCGCTTGTAGATCGCGTCGGCGACGATGTGCGCGACGCGCCGCCAGTTTTCCGGCGTCGTGTAATAGGCGAGCCCGGCCATCTGCTGTTCGCCGAACACGTCCCACAGCCGGAATTCGACGCGCAGCCGTCCGTCGGGTTGCAGCTCGACCGCGCCGCTGACCAGCGCCTGGGCGTTGATCACCCGCCAATCGCCGAAGCGCGGCTGCACACGCAATGAGTCGGGCGACTGGATGAAGGCGCGCTTGTCGATCGGCTTGAACAGGCCGGACCGTTCCAGATCGGCCGCGACGACCTGGGCGACGTCCACGCCGACGCCGGCGTCGGTCGGCGTGGCGCCGTAATAGTCGACGACGGCGATCGGCAGCGGCTGCAATTGGCCGCGCGTGATGTCGATGCGCAACCCCTCCTGGGCTCGCGCCGCCGGGGCCCCGCCGGCGATCCAGAGTCCCGCCAGCAACAGGCAGAGCGAGCCGATCGGGGCCGTCCGCAGCGCGCGCAGCATTGTCATGTGCCAAACATCTCCCTCGGGTTGAAGCGCAGGGTGACCACCTTCCACAGGCTGTACTTCTTGGGCGGAAGCTGCAACGGGCTGCACTGCAGCACGGCGCGGCGCGCGCTTTCGGCGGCGGCGCGGTAGAACCCGTCCCGCGCCATGCGATCGATGTCGAGGATCTCCGCCTGGAATACCGATCCGTCCGGATTCAGCCGGACGCGGATCTCGACCACCAGGTTCTCGGCGTCGCGCGCCCCGGCCGGCACGTTCCAGCAGCGTTCGATCTGGCGCCTGATCGCGTCCACCTCGCTCATCGTCAGCGGCTGGTCGGCCAGGCTGCGCGGCGTCGCCTCCGGCTGCGGCGCTTCCTCCGGCGCCGGCTGTCTGGCCGCCTGCTGCTTCAGCTTCTCGACGTTCTTCAGCACCGAGGCGAAGTCCGGCTCGGCCGGCTTCGGCGGCGCTTTCGGCTTCACCGGCGGCGTCGGTTTGGGTTCCGCCTTGGCCACCTCGGGCTCCGGTTCCGGTTCGGGCTCCGGCGGCGCGACCGCGGGCGGCGGCACGGGCTCGGGCTCGGGCGGCGGCGGCGGGGGCGGGGGCGGGGGCGGCGGCGCCGGCGCGGCCACCGGCTTCGGCGGCTCGGGCTTCGGCGGCTCCGGTTCGGGCGGTTCGGGCTTGGGCGGTTCCGGCGGCGCCGGCGCCGGCGTCGGCGCTTCCTCGACCTTGGGCGGCGTCGTCAGCTCCGCCACGGTGACGACCTGCACCGGGATCGGCTGCGAGATCTCCGGCGGATTGAGCAGCGACGGCAGGCCGAATATGGCGACGAGCGCGATCGCCACATGCAACAAGCCGGAGAGGACGGCGCCCTTGCGCATGAACTCAGTTCTGCTTCGCGGCGACCGGCTCGGGCGGCAGTTCGGCGACCAACGCCACATGCGTGAAGCCCGCCGAAGTGATCGCGCCCATCACCTCCATCACGCGGCCATAGGCGATGGTGCGGTCGCCGCGCACGTAAATCCGGCTGTCGGCTCGGTTCTGGGTGATCGCGGCGAGCCGCGGCACGAGACTGTCGAGCTCGATATCGGTCTCCTGCAGGAAGATGCGGCCGGTCGCATCGATGGTGATGACCAGGGGCTCCTCCGGCTCGTGCAGCACCTCGGCCCGGGTCTGCGGCAGGTCGACCGGAATGCCGGCGGTCAGCAGCGGCGCCGTCACCATGAAGACGATGAGCAGGACCAGCATCACGTCGACCATCGGCGTGACGTTGATCTCGCTCATCGGCTGGTAGCGGCTCAGGCGCCGGTAGCGCGCCGGCGCAGCCCCGCGTTTGACGGACAGCGCCATGCTAGCGCTTCTCCTCGAGCTGGCGCGACAGGATGGCGCCGAACTCGCCGGCGAACGATTCCAGCCGATGGCCGTAGCGCCCGATGTCGCCGCTGAGCTTGTTGTAGGCGAGCACCGCCGGGATCGCCGCGACCAGTCCCAGCGCGGTGGCGAACAGCGCCTCGGCGATGCCCGGCGCCACCACCGCCAGGCTGGTGTTCTTCGAGGCGGCGATCGATGCGAAGCTGTTCATGATGCCCCAGACGGTGCCGAACAGCCCGACGAACGTCGCCGACGAGCCGACCGAGGCGAGGTACAGCATGTGCCGCTCGACCTGCTCCATCTCGCGGCCGAGCGTAATGTCCATGACCCGCTCGATCCTCTCCTGCAGCCCGGCGCGGAGCTGGTCGGTGTCGAGCAGGCCCTTGGCCGCCGAGCGCCGCCATTCGCGCATCGCGGCGACGAAGATCGACGACATCGGGTCGGGCGGCCGCGTGCCGATGCGATCGAACAGTTCCTCGAGCGAGCCGCCGGACCAGAATGCCTCCTCGAACTGGCGCGCCTGGGCGCGCAGCCGGCGGATGCGGATCACCTTGTCGAAGATGATCGTCCACGTCCAAAAGGATGCGACGACGAGGATCACGATGACCGCCTTGACGATCCAGTCGGCCTGCAGGAACAGCCCCCAGACCGTGAGGTCCTGGACCGCGACCGAGCCGGCCAGGGCGGCGGCGTCTATTTGGTTCTCCATCGATCAGACTCGCTCTTGCAATTGACAATAACGCGCCAGCGCCGCGCGTAGCGGGGCCGGCAGCCGCGTCGCGCGCCCGGCTCCGTCGACGCAGGCGAGGCGGACGCGGAGGCGCACCAATTCGACGCCGTCGCGACTGACCACCTGTTCGCCATCGACCGCGGCGCCGCCGATCTCGAGGATCCGCGTCTCGACCTCGAGCAGGTCGTCGAGTCGCGCCGGCCGCAGGTAGTCGATCTCGCAACGGCGAACGGCGATGGCGACGCCACGTTCCGCGGCCAGGCCGGCATGGTCGGCGCCGGCGGCGCGCATCATCTCGGTGCGGGCGCGCTCGGCGAATTTCAGGTAGTTGGCGTAATAGACGACTCCCGCGGCGTCGGTGTCCTCGTAATAGACGCGCACCGGAAAGCGGTGCGAGCTCCGCGCACGATCACTCATCGACGTCCCCCGCGACGCCGACGCCCGCAAGCATCTCGAGCTGCGCCGCGGCGGCCTGCGGCGGCGCGATCCCCAGGCAGCGGAACCCGGAAGCGGTCAGCATGCGGCCGCGCGGCGTGCGTTGTAGAAGACCCTGCTGGAGCAGGAACGGCTCGAGCACCTCCTCGATCGCGTCGCGCTGCTCGGACAGGGCGGCGGCCAGCGTCTCCACGCCGACCGGCCCGCCGCCGTAGTTCTCGGCGATGCTGCGCAGGTAGCGGCGGTCCATGGCGTCGAGTCCCCGGCCGTCGACGTCGAGCCGGGCGAGCGCCGCGTCGGCGGCGGCGGCGTCGATGCGGCTGATGCCGGCGACCGCCGCGAAGTCGCGCACCCGGCGCAGCAGCCGGCCGGCGACGCGCGGCGTGCCGCGCGAGCGGCGCGCGATTTCGACGGCGCCGCTGTCCGCCAGGTCGACGCCGAGGATCCGGGCGCCGCGGCGCAGGATGATCTCGAGCTCCGCCGCGGCGTAAAACTGCAAGCGCAAGGGGATGCCGAAGCGTTCGCGCAGCGGCGTCGTGATCAGCCCGGAACGGGTGGTCGCCCCGATCAGGGTGAAGGGCGGCAGGTCGATGCGCACCGAGCGCGCCGCCGGCCCCTCGCCGATGATCAGGTCGAGCTGATAGTCCTCCATCGCCGGGTACAGGATCTCCTCGACCGCCGGGCCGAGACGATGGATCTCGTCGATGAACAGGACATCGCGCGGCTGCAGGTTGGTGAGCAGGGCCGCGAGATCGCCGGCGCGCAGGATGACCGGGCCGGAGGTCGCCCGGAAGCCGACACCCAGCTCGCGCGCCACGATGTGCGCGAGCGTCGTCTTGCCGAGGCCCGGCGGACCGGACAACAGCACATGGTCGAGCGCCTCGCGGCGCGCCCGCGCCGCCGCGATGAACACCTCTAGATTGTCGCGCAGCGGCTGCTGGCCGATGAACTCGGCGAGGCTGAGCGGACGCAAGCTGGTCTCGGGCGCGTCGTCGGCGGCGCTGTCGGCGGCGATCAGCCGGGCGCCGGTCATGCGCTCAGCTCCTTGAGGCCGGCGCGGATCAGCGCGTCGACGGCCGGGTTCGGGCCGAGGCGCTGCAACGCCTGGGCGACGGCGCCGAACGCCTCGGCGCGGCGGTAGCCGAGATTGGTCAGCGCCGAAACGGCGTCGGCCGCCGGCCCGGTCGAGGCGCCCGCCGCGCTCGCCACGGCCTCGGCCACGGCCCGGCCGAACGACAGGCCGGCGACCTTGTCCTTCAGCTCGGCGACGATACGGCCGGCCAGCTTGGGCCCGACGCCGTTGGCGCGGGTCAGGCCGGCGCGATCCTGGACGAGAATCGCCTGCACCAGCTCGTCGGGCGGCAGCACGCTTTGCACCGCCAGCGCCACGCGCGAGCCGACGCCCTGCACCGTGGTCAACAGCCGGAACCAGTCGCGCTCGGCGGCGTCGAGGAAACCGTAGAGATGGATGTGGTCCTGGCGCACATGGGTCTCGATCAGCAGACTGACGGCGCCGCCGACCCCTTGCAGCCGGGCCAGCGTGCGGGCCGAGCAATGGACCAGATAGCCGACGCCGGCGACATCGACAACCGCCCAATCGGACCCGGCCGATTCGAGGATGCCGGTCAGCTTGGCGATCACGTCGCGGTCCCCCCCGCGCGGCCCGCAGCCCGGCCGTCGCCCGCCGCTCGCCTCGGCGAAGCCGCCTTCGGCGGAGCCTGGGCCGCCGCGTGCCAGCGCCGCTCGGTGCCGGCGTGGTGCGCATGGCAGATCGCCACGGCCAGGGCGTCGGCGGCGTCGGCGCCGGCCAGGCGGCAGCCGGGCAACAACATTCGCACCATCGCCTGCACCTGCTCCTTGCCGGCATGGCCGGCGCCGACGACCGATTTCTTGACCAGGTTGGCGGAATATTCCGCAACCGCGAGTCCGGCCCGCGCCGGCACCAGCAGCGCAACGCCGCGGGCGAGCCCGAGCTTCAGCGTCGAGGCGGGGTTCTTGTTGACGAAGGTCTCCTCGACCGCGGCCTCGTCCGGCCGGTATTCCGCGATCACCGCGACGAGGCCGTCATGGAGCTGGACCAGCCGCTCGGCGAGCGGACGCGACGCGTCGGAATGCACCGCACCGTCGGCGACGTAGCGCAGCCGCACCCCGTCCGCCTCGACCACCCCCCAGCCGGTGTGGCGCAGACCCGGATCGAGTCCCAGCACCCTCATCTTGTCCCCTTCAATCCGCTCACGCGGTCAGGCGCGCCAGCACGTCGTCGGCCACCTCGAAGTTCGCCACGACCGACTGAACGTCGTCGTTGTCCTCCAGCGCATCGAGCAGCTTCAGCAACGATTCGGCGGCGGCCGCCTCGACCGGCACGGAATTCCGCGGCCGCCACGCCAGCCGCGCCTGCGTCGGCGCGCCGAAACGCGACTCCAGGGCCTCGCGCACCGCCGAGAAGTCCTCGGGCGCGCAGGTCACCTCGTGACCGTCGGCCTCGGTTCCGGCGTCTTCCGCCCCGGCGTCGAGCGCCGCCTCGAACATCGTCTCGGCCGACCCGGCGGCGAGCGGGAAGCGCAGCACGCCCTTGCGCGCGAACATGAACGAGACGCTGTTCGTCTCGCCGAGGTTGCCGCCGTGCTTGACGAAGGCCGACCGGACCTCCGAGGCGGTGCGGTTGCGGTTGTCGGTCAGCGCCTCGACGATGATGGCGACCCCGCCGGGGCCGTAGCCTTCGTAGCGCATCTCCTCGTAATTGACGTCCGCGTCGCCGCCGGCGCCGCGCCGGATGGCGCGATCCATCGTGTCCTTGGCCATGTTGGCGGCCCGCGCCGCCTGCATCGCCGCGCGCAGCCGCGGATTGGCCTCGGGATCGGGTAGGCCGGCGCGGGCGGCGCTGGTCAATTCGCGGATCAGTTTGGTGAACAGCTTGCCCCGCTTGGCGTCCTGCGCGCCCTTGCGGTACATGATGTTCTTGAACTGGGAATGGCCAGCCATCGATATTCGACCCTAGATCCGGTGGGCTGTTTCGAGCGTTCTACCACATATAGTGGGTTTATGAACCGCCCGCAGTAGATTAGGTAAACCGCCAATATGGCAACATTTTGACGCGTCCGGCGCCGGGCGCAGAAGTAGGGCCGCGCGGCGGCGTCAGCAAGGGCCGCGCCGCCGGCCGCGCGCGCATGGGCGAAACCGTCAAGCCGCACATGCCTGGTGTTATGTTTATCCGAATGAATACTTAGATACTACGGATATATGCTCTACGACATCCAAGCTTTGACAAACTTTGAGCAAACGCCTACGATCGGCGGCAACAAGGAGGATCGGACCGATGCATCTTTCGCTGACCCCGAAGCTCGAGGAATTCGTGAAGGCCAAGGTCGGGTCGGGCCTCTACAACAACGCCAGCGAGGTCGTCCGAGAGGCCTTGCGTTTGATGAAGACGCATGACGAGGTGCTCCGCCTCAAGCTGGAGCGGCTTCGCGACGAGCTTGCCAAGGGCGAGGCCGACCTCGCGACGGGCCGCTTCACCGAACTGTCGAGCGACGACGACTTGACGGAGTTGTTCGCCCGTCTATGAAGAAGCTGGTCATCGCGGACCGGGCGCGGGCAGACCTGAAGGAGATCGCTGACTACACCGGGCGCGAATGGGGCGCGGGCCAAAGCCGCGCGTACCTTGGGGTGATCAAGGATCGGCTCGCCCGCCTTCGCGACCATCCGGGCCTGGGTACTCTCCGCGACGAGATCGGCCCGGGCTACCGGAGCGTCCGGAGCGGGCGACACATCGTCTTTTACCGGGAGACCGCCGAGAGCATCGAGATCGTTCGGGTCCTGCACGAGCGCATGGACATGCACCGGCAATTGCGGGATAGAGACAACGAGGTTCCGGCACCGGCGGAAGCGCCGCAGGAAAAGGCGACGGACAAGGAATGATCCCGCGTTACAGCCGCCCCGAGATGGCGGCGATCTGGGAGCCGCAGAACCGGTTCCGCATCTGGTTCGAGATCGAGGCCCATGCCTGCGACGCGCAGGCCGCGCTCGGCGTCATCCCGCAGGCGGCGGCCGAGGCGGTGCGGACGCGCGGGGCCTTCGAGGTCGAGCGCATCGAGGCGATCGAGCGCGAGACCCGGCACGACGTCATCGCCTTCCTGACCAACCTCGCCGAGCACGTCGGCGAGCCCGCGCGCTTCGTCCACCAGGGCATGACGTCGTCCGACGTGCTCGACACCTGCCTCGCCGTGCAGCTGTCCCAGGCCGCGGACCTGCTGCTCGCCGATCTCGACGGGCTGCTGGCCGCCCTGAAGCGCCGCGCCGTCGAGCACAAGACGACGCCGTGCCTCGGCCGCAGCCACGGCATCCACGCCGAGCCGACGACCTTCGGGCTGAAGCTCGCCGGCCACTACGCCGCCTTCGCGCGGGGCCGCGCGCGGCTGGCGGCGGCGCGCGCCGAGGTCGCGACCTGCAAGATCTCCGGCGCGGTCGGGACGTTCGCCCATGTCGATCCGCGCGTCGAGGCGCATGTCGCGGCCAAGCTGGGCCTGACCGTCGAGCCGGTCTCGACCCAGGTGATCCCGCGCGACCGCCACGCCCTGTTCTTCGCCGTGCTCGGCGTCATCGCCGGCTCGATCGAGAACCTGGCGATCGAGATCCGCCATCTGCAACGCACCGAGGTCGGCGAGGCCGAGGAGTATTTCGCGCCCGGCCAGAAGGGCTCGTCGGCGATGCCGCACAAGCGCAACCCGGTGCTCGCCGAGAACCTGACGGGGCTCGCCCGCGTCGTGCGCGCCGCCGTCGCGCCGGCGCTCGAGAACGTGGCGCTGTGGCACGAGCGCGACATCTCGCATTCCTCGGTCGAGCGGGTGTTCGCGCCGGACGCCACCATCGCCCTCGACTTCGCCCTGGCGCGCCTGACCGGGCTGATCGACAGGCTGGTCGTCTATCCCGAGGCGATGCGGCGCAACCTGGCCCAGCTCGGCGGCCTGATCCATTCCCAGCGCGTGCTGCTCGCCCTGACCCAGGCCGGCATGGGCCGTGAGGACGCCTACCGGGCGGTGCAACGCAACGCCATGCGGGTCTGGCAGGAGGGCGGGGATTTCCTCGCCGTGCTGCGCGACGACCCGGAGGTCGCGCAACGCCTCCCGGCGGCCGAGCTCGAGGCCCTGTTCGATCTCGGCTTCCACATGAAGCACGTCGACACGATCTTCGCGCGGGTGTTCGGCGGGACGCAGCCCTAGCAGGCTGCCGGCGCCGGACGCTACTCCGGCTTCGTCGCGCTCATCACCTGATCGCGGGCGACGTCGTGCAGCTCGGCGAGGCGCTTGCGCAGGCGCTGCTCGGTCATGGCGACGCCCTTGGCCTGGCAGTCCGCGATCACCTTTTCGATGACGTCGTCGTCGCCCGGCTTGGTGAAATCGGCCATGACCACGGATTTCGCGTACGCCTCGGCCGCGCCGCCGGAAAGGCCGAGCTGCTCCGCCGCCCACAGGCCGAGAAGCTTGTTGCGGCGCGCGTTGATCTTGAATTCGAGCTCCTTGTCGTGTTTGTACTTCTGCTCGAAGCCCTTCTCGCGATCATCGAACGATGCCATGGCGCGCGCGCTCCCGTTTCCGATCGGTCGTCGGCCTAACATTGGCGCGGCAGGCGCATGGGTCAAGCCCAAAGCCGCCCGGCGCGCCGCGTCCCCGCCATGTGCAGCGTCGTGATCCTGCTCCGGCCGGGTCACGCCTGGCCGGTGCTGTTCGCCGCCAACCGCGACGAGATGACCGACCGCCCCTGGGCGGCGCCGGGACGCCATTGGCCCGACCGGCCGCGGGTCGTGGCCGGGCGCGACGAGCTGGCCGGCGGCAGCTGGCTGGGGCTGAACGACGACGGCGTGCTCGCCGGGGTGCTCAACCGGATGAACTCGCTGGGGCCCCTGCCGGGGCGGCGCAGCCGCGGCGAACTGGTGCTCGAGGCCCTCGACCACGCCGACGCGGCGGCGGCGGCGGCCGCGCTCGGCGACCTCGACCCGGCGGCCTACCGGCCGTTCAACATGGTCGTGGCCGACAGCCACGACGCCTTCTGGCTGCGCAACCTCGGGCACCGGAACGGCTGGGTCGAGGTCGACCGGCTGCCGCCGGGGCTGTCGATGATCACCGCCTACGACCGCAACGACTTGCTGAGCCGGCGCATCCGCACCTACCTGCCGCGGTTCGAGGCCGCCGCCGCGCCGGATCCCGGCGCCGACCGGTGGATCGACTGGGAGCGCCTGCTGGCCAGCCGCGAGTTCGACCCCGACGGCGACCCGACCGACGCCATGACGGTGGTCACCGACTACGGCTTCGAGACGCTGTCCGGCTCGCTGATCGCCCTGCCCGCCCCGGAACCCGGGCGCCGGGCCGTGTGGCGCTTCGCCCCCGGCCGGCCGGGCGAGCACCCCTGGGGTGCCGTCGCCCTGTGAGCCGGTCCGGGGGGCGTCATTGTCTTGCCCCCGGACACCTGCTATAGCAGAACCGGCTCGCGGCCCCTATATATCTGTTTCTCTTTTGTTCCCGCCGAGACGCCTTCCTGGGGAGTCCGCCATGTCCCGACGCCGCCGCATCTACGAAGGTAAGGCCAAGGTCCTGTTCGAAGGGCCCGAGCCCGGCACGCTCGTCCAGTACTTCAAGGACGACGCCACCGCCTTCAACAACCAGAAGCGCGGCATCATCACCGGCAAGGGGGTGCTCAACAACCGCATCTCCGAATACCTGATGACCAAGCTGAACGAGGCCGGCGTCCCGACCCATTTCGTGCGCCGCCTCAACATGCGCGAGCAACTCGTGCGCGAGGTCGAGATCATCCCGCTCGAGGTGGTGGTGCGCAACGTCGCCGCGGGCTCGCTGTCGAAGCGCTTCGGTCTGGCCGAGGGCACGCCGCTGCCGCGCTGCATCGTCGAGTACTATTACAAGTCCGACGAGCTGGAAGACCCGATGGTGGCCGAGGAGCACATCACCGCCTTCGGCTGGGCGACGCCGCAGGACCTCGACGACATCATGGCGCTGGCGCTCCGCATCAACGACTTCCTGTCCGGGCTGTTCCTCGGCGTCGGCTTGCGCCTGATCGACTTCAAGCTGGAGTTCGGCCGGCTCTACGAGGGCGACGAGATGCGCATCGTGCTGGCCGACGAGATCAGCCCCGACAGCTGCCGCCTGTGGGACGTCAAGACCAACGAGAAGCTCGACAAGGACCGCTTCCGCCGCGACCTGGGCAAGGTCGAGGAGGCCTATCAGGAGGTGGCGCGCCGCCTCGGCATCCTGCCCGAGGGCGGCCCGCGCGACATGAAGGGCCCGGACACGGTGCAATAGCCCGTCCGTCCGGCGTTCACGGCATGAAGGCCCGCGTCCACGTCACCCTCAAGCCCGGCGTTCTCGACCCGCAGGGCCGCGCCATCCAACACGCGCTCGCCGCCCTCGGCTTCGCGGCCGTGCAGGACGTGCGCCAGGGCAAGGTCATCGAGCTCGACATCGCCGAAACCGACCCGGCCCGCGCCCGCGAGACCGTCGAGGCGATGTGCGGCAAGCTGCTCGCCAACACCGTGATCGAGAACTACGCCATCGACCTGGCCGAATGACCGGCGTCACCACCGACCGAGCCCGCCGCCCGTGAAGGCCGCCGTCATCGTCTTCCCCGGATCGAACCGCGACCGGGACGTGGCCCGCGCGCTGGCCGGCGCGACGGGGCATGAACCAATCATGGTCTGGCACCGCGACGGCGAGCTGCCCGACGTGGACCTGATCGTCCTGCCGGGCGGCTTCTCCTACGGCGATTACCTGCGCTGCGGGGCGATCGCGGCCCATTCGCCGGTGCTGCGCGAGGTCAAGGCGCGCGCCCAACGCGGCGTCGCCGTGCTCGGCATCTGCAACGGCTTCCAGATCCTGACCGAGGCCGGGCTGCTGCCGGGCGTTCTGCTGCGCAACGCCGGCCTCAAATTCGTCTGCCGCAACGTCGCCTTGCGCGTCGAGACCGGCCAGAGTCTGTTCGCCGCCGGCTACGAAGCCGGCAAGGTCCTCAGCATCCCGGTCGCCCACCACGACGGCAACTACTTCGCCGACGCCGCCACCCTCGACCGCCTCGAGGCGCGCGGCCAGGTCGCCTTCCGCTATTGCGACGAAGCGGGCGAACCGAGCGCCGCCGCCAACCCCAACGGCTCGGCGCGCAACATCGCCGGCGTCTATAACGAGACCAAGACCGTGCTCGGCCTGATGCCGCATCCGGAGAACGCGGTCGAGCCCCTGCACGGCTCGACCGACGGCCGCGCCTTCTTCGCCGGCCTGGCCCAGGCGCTGTCGTGAGCGCTGGCGGCGTCGCAGCGGCGGATGGCCCGTAGCCTCAGCGAAGCTCCTTGCGCACCACCAGCTTCAGGCCGGACCACACCTCGGTGACCGCGCAGACCTTGACGTCGACGAAGCCCAGGAGAAGCGCGATTTCGCGCACCGTGTCCTCGGTGACGTCCGTGGGCACGTTCGACGATTTCTTCGGCCATGAGACCCAGACCGTTGCCGCCGGCTTGAGCCTTGCGCGGTACCGCTTCAGCGCCCTGGAGAGCTCGGACTTGCTTGCAGAGAAGAAGTGAACGAGATCGGTGCGCTCGGAGGCCGTGCGTGCGAAGACCACGCCCTCGGGTAGCGGATGAACCAGCGCGTCATATTCGCCGGGCGCGCCCACGACAAAAAGCTCGAACCCGGGCTTTATGCCGAGCTTCGCCGCGAGAGGCGTTCCGGAGTACCCGGCCACCTGCGTCTTCCGTGGGTCATGGGGCCCGACACCGTTCCGATATCGTAGCCGGCTTCCGGCGGATGAGTCACGAAGGAATGGCGGAACCTGTGGCAGATGGACGCCTCGAAAAACCTCTCGCTTCGCGCTCTGCGACGCGATTCGCTGCGATCGTGATCCGCACCGTCGGAGTGGCGCGGGCGACGGCGAAGATCGCGCTCGCCGACCTCACCGACAACTTCGCGCGCCTGGCTTGACTCCAGGGGCGAGCGCGCCCTGCCGAACCCGTCCCGGCAACCCCAAACCCCGAAAAACCGAGACGGCCACAGAGCGCAAGCGGCGCCACAGCGGCGCACGCGCCGGTGCCGAAGGACACCCTGCGGATCGAAAAATACCCTAGGCTCATGAGTAGGTCAGGTTAGTCTGCTCCGCCGTACCGGGACGGAAAGGAATTCTATAGGGTTCGGTCCATGTCCAAGGATCATTTTGTCGCCATTACCTACCTGAAGCACTTCGGCGATCCCGGTCTCAACGGAATGCTACACGCCTATCGGAAATCCGATGGGGCGACATTCCGGTGCTGGCCCAAGGATGTGTGCCACGAGTGGGAGGGCGATGAGAACCCTGAGTATCTCCGCAATAACCCCGGTGCGCTCGGGAACTACCGGCGGATATTCGAGACCCACTGGAACCGCTCGGTAGAGACCCTACTTGCGGGGCGGATCACGCACGAGACGAAGCTGCTCATCTCCGCCTACATTGCTAACCTGATGACCTGCACCCCTGCATGGCGGCGCGTAGGGATCGACAGTTTTGAAAAAAGTCTGCTCAGCTATCTCTCGTTCGTGAAGCGAATGAAGGAGAAGCACGGCGGGCAGCCCGAGCTTCCTGTCGAAGCCATTAAGGCGCTCGAACAGGGCCGGATCAAGATCAGCGCAAATCCAGCTTACATCAAGGCGGCGGTGACTCGGCAGCTACTGGAGCAGACCTGGAACATCTACAACCAGGCCTGGGTCATTCTGAAGAACGAAACGGACGAGCCATTCCTGACCAGCGACAATCCGGTGGCGCTGTATTCGTCACCAAATATCGGTGATCCGTTTCAGCGGTATCTTACTATCAACCCCAAGCTCGCCCTGGACATCATGGTTCGTCGGGATCTGATCATCCCATTTGATGCTGATCATGCATCCGAGTATCTGCGACGCCCACCGATGGGGCGAGTGGTTGACCGGAATGCTGTCAAAGCCGACGTGAAAAACGTCAACATGCTGATCGTTCAGTGCGCAGAGGACTTGGTGTTCTCATCCAGAGCTTCGCCGGTGATCGTGAAGCTCGTAAAGAAGTATGCCAACTACCGGGTCGAGGCCGTGGTTGGGGAGTTCCCGTCGCCGCATGAGGAAGACACCACTTACATTGGCACTTTCATTCGTGCAGTCGAGGTGAACAAGGCGAATTGACTAGCCCGGATTATTCGTCATGGGCGCGACTTTGGCGAGGCAGATGTAGGGTAACTTGTTGATTGCGCGCATGATTCTTATGTTGAAACAGAGTCGTTCACGCGATCACGGAGCGCCACACCCGCCATGGATGAGGATAGCCGTCTTCCCTTCGATCTGCGAGCGGTTCGCCGCAACAAAGTGACGCTTGCCTTCGACGGGGGGCGGCTGTCCGCGGAGGGCGGGGTTTTGTTGCTGCGCGAGTTCAAACGCAATCTCGTCATCGCCGAACGGCTGGCGGCCCGTCTGCCGGAGCGGCGCGATCGGGCGCATCGATCACGGGCTGGTCGAGATGCCGTGGCTGCGCACGCTACGCTCGTGAACAGGTCGGGCTAGAGTTACCAATAAAGTGGATGATCGTGGGCGTGATTAGGCTATTTTCGCCGTATGCCACGTGGTCCAGCCCATTTTGAATCGAAGGGCGCCTGCATCTATTGCGGGGCGACTAATGTCAAACTGACCGACGAGCACATCGTGCCATACTCACTCGGCGGATTGCACGTCCTTCGGAATGCAAGTTGCCTCCGTTGCGCAGACATGACGAAGAAGTTCGAGCAGAAGGTTGCACGGGATTTGTGGGGTGACGCTCGAACCAGCTTCAACGCACCGACGCGGCGCAAACGAGAGCGGGAAAGCCACATAGTCATTACCGATGCGCATGACCGGACCAAAAGCCTGACTATTCCGGCAAGCGAGTATCCAGCTGGGCTAGTGTTCTACAAAATGAGCAAGGCAGGGTTGCTTCAGGGGCTGCCTGAAACGATCGACTTGTCGGGCGCTTGGCAGATGGCAGTGATCGACGACGACGAACGACGACGGAATTTCTTAGAAAAGAATCCCGGAAAGCTGGTGATCAAGTTTCGGCATGTTCCGGATGCCTTTGGCCGATTGCTCGCGAAGATCGGTTATGGCCAGGTACTAACGGCGCTTGATCCAGGCGACTTTCGCCCGATCTGCCTTCCATACATCACTGGTGAGAGGAGCAATCTGTCCTACGTTGTCGGCGGCACCTTGGACGATCAGAAGCCAGAACCTGAGAATGGCTATTCGCTCAGCACGGCGGCATTCGGTAGCTTAGACAGGTTGATGTTAGTCGCGTTGATCCGGCTATACGCCTGAAGTGGACCCCGTCCGTGGGACCACTTTTGCCGGTTTCTTAGTTGGATTCTTGGCCGTTCCGATCTCCTAGAATCATCAAGCTACCCATCGCTGCTGTTGTTGCGGC
>JBBECF010000048.1:0-22512 GCA_040881945.1 Dongiaceae bacterium
TCTCGCCCGAGGCGGCGGCGACGTACTTGCCGTCGATGAAGGCCTGGTTGCGGTAAGCGAGGCCGGCGGCCCGGGACTTCCAGGCGTCGATGGAAAGCGCAGCAGACATGGGGGGTCCTCCCGCTGGCAGAGCGATGCGATGTCGCCCCTAACATACGACACTTTCGAGACGAATTGCCAGTTCGCCCCGGCGGTGGCGGAAAGCCTGCTTATCGAAAAACCCACGGAATCGTTAGCGATAAGTAGACGTTTCGGTCGGAAAATCGACCCGCCGGATCCCGCCTCCGTTGGATGCAGCAATGAAGACACGCGCCGGACCCACGCCCGCCGCCGACCCACTGGGCATCCTGCACGAGGCCGTCGAAAGCCTCGTCGACGGGCTGGCGCTCTACGACTCCGAGGAACGCCTGGTCCTGTGCAACGGCGTCTTTCGCGCCCTGTTCGCGCCGGCGGCCGATCTCCTGGTCCGCGGCGCGGGTCTCGAGGACTTCCTGCGCGCCTGTGCCGAGCGCGGCCTGGTCGTCGGCGCCGGCCCTGGCTTCGCCGGAGGCTTCGCCGAGGCGAGCGCCCGCATCGACGGCTGGCTGCGCGACCGCTTGGCCGAGCTGCGCGGGCCGAACGGTCCCGTCGATCACCAAGCGCCCGACGACCGCTGGATCCGGGTCAAGGCGCGGCGCGCCGGGTCCGGGGGCCTGGCGGTCATCGTATCCGACGTGACCGAGGCAAAGCGGCACGAAGAGGTGCGGCGCAAGAGCGAAGAGCGCTTTCGGCACTTCGCCGAGGCTTCGTCGGACTGGCTGTGGGAGCAGGACGAGAACCTGCGATTCCGTTACCTGTCGAACGCCGTCAATTTGAAATCGGGATTGTCCGCCGCGGCGCATATCGGCAAGACCCGGCAGGAGGTCGTTACGCTGGGCGTCACCGACGAGCAGTGGCAGCGGCACCAGGCCGATCTCGACGCCCGCCGGCCGTTCCGCGACTTTCAGTTCCAGCGGATCAACCCACAGGGCAAGATCCGCGACATCAGCGTCAGCGGGACGCCGATCTTCGATGCCGAGGGGCGCTTCACCGGCTACCGCGGCATCGCCCGCGACATCACGGACATCAAGCGGCGCGAGGCGGAGCTGCTCGAGGCGAAACTGGCCTCGGACGCCGCCAACCGCGCCAAGAGCGAGTTCCTGGCCAATGTCAGCCACGAACTGCGGACTCCGCTCAACGCCATTCTCGGTTTTTCCGAGGTGATGACGAACGAGATGTTCGGACCGCTCGGCGGGCCGCGATACCGCGAATACGCCCGGGACATCCACACAAGCGGCGAACACCTGCTCGAGCTCATCAACGACATCCTCGACGTCGCCAAGATCGAGGCCGGCCGCTATGAGCCGCGCGACGACGAGGTCAGCGTGTCTTCGGTCGTCGAGAGTTGCGTCCGTCTGCTGCAGCCGCGCATCGAGGCCGGAGGCCTGACCCTGAGCACCGCCATCCAGCGGCAAGAGCTTTGTGTCCGCGCCGACGAGCGCGCCCTGAAGCAGATCGTGCTCAACCTGCTGTCGAACGCCGTCAAGTTCACGCCGAGCGGCGGCTGGGTCAAGGTCGACGCGGCGATCCAACCCGACGGCGGCCTATCGGTGGCCGTGGCCGACACGGGCATCGGCATCGACGCCGCGGATATCCCGCGGGTGCTCCTGCCATTCCAGCAGATCGACAATTCGTTCAGCCGGAAGTTCGAAGGCACCGGCCTCGGGTTACCGCTCGCGAAGTCGCTCGCCGAGGCGCATGGCGGCCGTCTCGATATCACGAGCGCCCCCGGCCAGGGCACGACCGTGACGGTGCAGTTCCCGGCCGAACGCGTGGTCCAAGGGCGCGCCTAGGATTCCGGCTCTAACCCATCGTTCCGCTTTGTTGTCATGCCCGTGCTTGACACGGGCATCCATCGCCGAACCGCACGATGGATTGCCGGGTCAAGCCCGGCAATGACAACATGGCGGATCTACGGGCGGACTTGTACCGCTAGAACAGCCTTTCGACCTGGCCGGCGGCGTTGACGTAGATGCTGTTTGCCGCCGGCACCCGCGGCAGGCCCGGCATCGTCATGATTTCGCCGCAGATCACGACCACGAACTCGGCGCCGGCCGACAGCTTGATCTCGCGCGCCGTCACCACCGAGACCATGCTAGAAGCCGCAACACTCATTTTTTTGTCCGGACCTCGTCAGGGGAGAACGTCATCTGCTCGCCGTTTTTCCCGACAGAACACCGGACTCGACCAGGTCCGCATATAGATCGCCTAAAGTGGCCGCAAGACGCTCGAGAAGTTCGATGGCCTCTTCGTGAGTGATCGTGAGGGGCGGTGAGACAAGAAACCAATGGCCGTATCTCCCGCCCGAAGTCGGGCGTGAATAGATGATCAAGCCGTTGTTCAGGCCGTGGATGCGGATCGCGTCGGCTGGCCGGAACTCACTGGGCAACGACGCCTTCGTTTGTTGATTGGCCACGAGCTCGACGGCAAACAGCATCCCCATCCCCCGGACGTCGCCGACGATCGGAAACCTCGTCTTCAGGTGTTCCAGCCCGTCGCGGAGCTTCGCTCCCACTTCGGCCGCCTTGTCGATGAGGTCCAAGCGCTCGTATTCATCAAGAACCGCCAACCCGGCAGCCGATGAAACCGGATTGGCATTGTAGGAGTATTGGAACTCGAACCCCGAAAGATCGGCCAATTCATCGACCATCGCGGCAGGCGCGAGAACCGCGCCCAGTGGGCTGTAACCGGACGCCAGTCCCTTGGCCATGGTGACGATATCCGGCAGTGCCTCTGGCCAGTGGTGTGCGGCCAAGAACTTCCCCGTCCGCCCCATGCCGCAGAGGATCTCGTCGAAGACGAGATGGACATTGCTGCACGTGCAGATTTCGCGGATGCGATGAAAGTACTCGTCTGGCGGCACGACACACCCCGTTGAAAGCCCGCCGACCGGCTCGAAAACGAAGGCGAGGACGTTTTCGGCGCCAAGTTCATCGATCTTGGCCTCCAGGCAATCCGCGCAATGTCGGGCGTAGCTGACGGCATCGTGTCCGGGCGGGGTTCGATAGCTGAAGGGGGCCGGCACCTTCGGAGAAGGGTCGGCAAAGCCCTCAAGAAAGGGCGCCATCAAGACTTCGCCGTTCATTGCCAGCGTGGCGATTGTGGCGCCGTGATACGATGGCTGGCAGGTGATGATCTTGGTTTTCGTTGGTTTCCCCGTCGCAACAGCGTATTGACGGAGGAGCTTGATGGCGTTTTCCATCGCCTCGCTGCCGCCAGACGTCAGGCAAACGCGTTCGAATCCAGGGCCGGCAAGCCGCGACAGCCGTTCAGAGTATTCGATGTTGGGATGGTTTCTCGCCAGACGCGCGAAGGCATATTCCATCTTCTTGGCTTGGGCGGCCATAGCATCGGCTACGAAGCAGTTACCGTGGCCGATATTGCTCACCACGGGCCCCGAAGAAACGTCGATGTAACGGTTGCCCTCACGGTCCCACATATGAATGCCCGACGCTTTTTCGATCAGCGGCAGCGGTACGATGTTCGACCTTGCATAGAAGGCGGTCTGTCCACCGCCGAAGTCCTGTCTGGCCTCACGCGCGACAATCGTATCGACCATCGGATCCTCCCAATCATCAAGGCAAATTGCCTTGAAGGATCATGATATTGTATCGATATTATTGACTGATCCATCGAGTCAATCTAAACATTGCCATCATGACAATATGGCGCCCGAACCTTGCCGGTAAGTCAGGCCCCACATACAAGCTGATCGCCCAGGCGATCGGCGAGAGCATTGCCGATGGCAGCCTCACGGAGCGGGATCGGTTGCCGACGCAGCGGGATCTCGCATATCGACTCGGCATTTCGCTCAACACCGTAAGCCGCGCCTATGCGGAGGCGATCAGGAGAGGTTTTCTCTACGGTGAAGTAGGGCGGGGAACCTACGTACGAACTGGCGGCCCGTTGCCGGCGCCGGCTTCGCAGGCCCGGATGATCCGGCCGAAGGACGGCCCAATCGATTTTGCGTTGAACCTCCCTGCCGCCGGCGAAAGCGCCGCCGCTCTCGCAGAGACGCTCGGTTCTTTGAAGGGGTCGGCCGCTCTCGCTTCATATCTCGACTATCAGACCGACGGTGATCTGGGGCGCCATGCCGAAGCCGCCGCAGCATGGATACGGCAGCTTGGTCTCGATGCTTCCGGCGACGACGTGGTTCTGACCAACGGCGCGCAGCATGGTTTGATGGTGGCGATGCTGGCCGTGATGCGTCCAGGCGATGTCCTACTGACCGAGTCGATGACCTACGCGCCCATCAAGGCGATGGCGCAGCATCTTGGCTTGAAGCTCTTTCCCGTGGCCATGGATGAAGGAGGTCTGTCGCCCGACGGGCTGGACGCCGCCTGCAGGACCACCGCCGCGAAGACACTGTACTGCCTTCCGACGCTGCATACGCCGACAACGATCACGATGACCGCGGAGCGGCGGCGGGACATTGCCGAAATCGCCCGACGGCATGAACTATTGATCATCGAGGATGATGTCTTCGGGTACTTGCCGATAGATCGGCCGCCGCCGCTGGCTTGCTTCGCGCCAGAGCGCGTCCTGTTCGTCACCAGCGTTTCCAAGAGCCTCGCGCCCGGCCTTCGCGTCGGCTATCTTCATGTCCCGAGCCGGTTTTATCGATCCGTGCGTGCTGTGGTCAACTTGTCATGCTGGATGCCGCCGCCGCTGATGGCCGAGATTGCCAGCATATGGATCAATGAGGGAACCGCCCATCGCCTCAACGACTTTCAGAGATCCGAAGCGCAGACCCGCCAACTGATGGCGCAGCGCATTTTGGGGGCGTATGCTCCACGGGCGGACCCCTTCGGATTCCATCTGTGGCTTCCGTTGCCGGCGCATTGGCGGGCGGAGGCGTTTCGGGTCGCAGCCGAGAGACAAGGTGTGAAGGTCTTGACCGGCGAGACATTTGCTGTCGAGCGGGCCGATGCGCCGCACGCCATTCGGTTATGCCTTAGTCACGAGACGACACGTGAGCGCGTGGCCAGAGGGTTGGAGATCGTTGCGCGGCTTCTGAGTGAACCGGGCGATCCCGGCGTCCTGGTCGTCTGATCCGACGCCGAACGGATCCCGGTCGGTCTTTCGCCCCGCCAACCTCCCGGCCTTCCGGAAACCGGCCGCGGTTCGACCGCGGCCGCGCGTTCATGAGCCCGCGTCCTAGAACAGCCCTTCGACCTGGCCGGCGGCGTTGACGTAGATGCTGTTTGCCGCCGGCACCCGCGGCAGGCCCGGCATCGTCATGATTTCGCCGCAGATCACGACCACGAACTCGGCGCCGGCCGACAGCTTGATCTCGCGCACCGGCACGACGTGGTTGCTCGGCGCGCCCTTGAGATTGGGGTCGGTCGAAAAGCTGTACTGGGTCTTCGCGATGCAGACCGGATAATGGCCGAATCCGGATTTTTCCAGTTCGGTGAATTGTTCGCGAACCTTCTTGTCGGCGATGATTCCCTGCGCGCCATAGAGCCGCTGCGCGATGGTGCGCACCTTGTCCCACAGCGGCATGTCGTCGGGATAGAGAAGCCGGAAGCTCGACGCCCCCGACTCGGCAAGGCGCACGACGACCTGCGCGAGCGCCTCCGCCCCGGCGCCGCCATCGCCCCAGTGGGTGCATTCGACGGCTTCCGTCTCGTGCTCGGCGCAGGCCTGCCGGACGGCGGCGAGCTCCGCGTCCGTGTCGGCCGTGAAGCGGTTGACGGCGACAGCGACGGGCACGCCGAAGGCGCGGACGTTCTCGATGTGACGGGCCAGGTTGTCGATGCCTTTCTTCAGGGCGTCGATGTTCTCGACGCCGAGCGCGTCCTTGGTCACGCCGCCGTGCATCTTCAGCGCCCGGACGGTCACGACGATGACCGCGGCGCTCGGTTTCAGGCCGGTCTTCCGGCACTTGATGTCGAAGAATTTCTCGGCCCCGAGGTCGGCGCCGAAGCCGGCCTCGGTCACCACGTAATCGGCCAGCTTAAGCGCCGTCCGGGTGGCGATGGCCGAATTGCAGCCATGCGCGATGTTGGCGAACGGGCCGCCGTGAATGAACGCCGGATTGTTCTCCAACGTCTGCACCAGGTTCGGCGCCAGCGCGTCCTTGAGCAGCACCGCCATCGCGCCCGCGGCCTTGAGGTCGCTCGCCCGGATCGGCTTGCGGTCGCGC
Organism: Dongiaceae bacterium; assembly: GCA_040881945.1. Classification (GTDB taxonomy): domain Bacteria; phylum Pseudomonadota; class Alphaproteobacteria; order Dongiales; family Dongiaceae; genus JBBECF01. Next base: position 6,227 of record JBBECF010000048.1, read on the forward strand.
GTGTAGGCGACGACGATGTTGGCGAGCCGCTTCGACAGGTCGGCAAGGTCGGTGGCCAGGCAGAAGATCGCCATCACTTCGGAGGCGACGGTGATGTCGAAGCCGTCTTCGCGCGGGAAGCCGTTGGCGACGCCGCCGAGCGACGAAACGGTGCTGCGCAACGCCCGGTCGTTCATGTCCATGACGCGGCGCCAGGCGACGCGCCGCGGGTCGATGCCCAGCTCGTTGCCCCAATAGATGTGGTTGTCGAGCATCGCGGCGAGCAGGTTGTGCGCGGCGCCGATGGCATGGAAGTCGCCGGTGAAGTGCAGGTTGATGTCTTCCATCGGCACGACCTGGGCGTAGCCGCCGCCCGCCGCCCCGCCCTTGACCCCGAAGCACGGCCCCAGGCTCGGCTCGCGCAGGCAGATCACCGCCTTGCGGCCGATGCGGTTGAGGGCGTCGCCGAGGCCGACCGTCGCCGTCGTCTTGCCCTCGCCGGCCGGGGTCGGGTTCACCGCCGTGACCAGGATCAGCCTGCCGTCCGGCCGGGAGTTCAGGCCTTCGATGAACTCCAGCGAAATCTTCGCCTTGTGCGGGCCGTAGCGGTAGAGATGCCGGTCGGGAATGCCGAGACCCGCCGCCACCTCGTCGATCGGCTTCATCCGCGCCGCCCGCGCGATTTCGAGATCGCTGAGGAACTTCTTCGCCATCGGTTTTGTCATCCCTACTCGCTTCGCGCCGTATCACAGATCGGCGATACGACGCGTCGGACCTCATGTTTCGACAAGCTCAACATGAGGTCCTCATCCTGAGCCTGTTGCCGGACCTCATGTTTCGACAAGCTCAACATGAGGTCCTCATCCTGAGCCTGTCGAAGGATGAGAACCGAACCACGGAGTCACCAAACTGCGGGACGTCAGCAATCCATTGCGTTCGCGGTTTCCCAGGCGGTCAGATGCCGCGTGAAGCCCGACCACTCCTCGTTCTTCATCTTGACATAGCTGTCGACGAAGGAGTCGCCGAGGGCGGCGCGCAGGACCTTGCTCTTGTCGGTGGAACGGATGGCGTCGAGCAGATTGAGCGGCAGGCGGCGGACGTTCTTCAGCTTTTGCCCGTCGGTGTACATGTTGATGTCGAGCCGCTTGCCCGGATCGCGCTTGTTGGCGATGCCGTCGAGGCCGGCCGCCAGCGCCGCCGCCTGCAACAGATACGGGTTGGTCGCCCCGTCCGGCAGGCGGAGCTCGAACCGGCCGGCATCGGGGATGCGGATCATGTGGGTGCGGTTGTTGCCGCCGTAGGTCACGGTATTGGGCGACCAGGTGGAGCCGGACAGCGTGCGCTGCGCGTTCAGCCGCTTGTAGCTGTTGACCGTCGGGGTGAAGATCGAGCACAGCGCCTCGGCCGAATGCAAAAGGCCGCCGAGGAAGTGATAGGCGAGCCTGGACAGCCCAAGCTCGCCCTTGGGGTCGTGGAACAGGTTGGTCTTGCCGGTCTTGTCCCACAGCGACAGATGCGCGTGGCAGCCGTTGCCGGTCAGGTGCATGAACGGCTTCGGCATGAAGGTCGCGCGCAGCCCGTGCTTTTCGGCGATCGTCTTGGCCATGTATTTGAAGAACACGTGGCGGTCCGCGGTGCGCAGGCAGTCGTCGTAGTGCCAGTTCATCTCCCACTGGCCGTTCGAATCCTCGTGGTCGTTCTGGTAGGGATTCCAGCCGAGATCGAGCATGCCGTCGCAGATTTCGGTGATGACGTCGTAGCGCCGCATCAGCGCCGCCTGGTCGTAGCACGGCTTTTCCTGGGTATCGAGCGCGTCGGCGATGGATTTGCCGTCGGGCGTGATCAGGTGGAATTCGCATTCGACGCCGGTTTTCAGGCGATGGCCCTGCTTGGCGGCCTTGGCGATCTGCCGCTTCAGCATGACGCGCGGCGAATCTTCGACCTCCTTGCCGTCCATCCACAAATCGCCAGCGAGCCAGCCGACCTCGGGCTTCCAGGGAAGCTGCATCAGGCTGTCCGGATCGGGCTTCGCGAACAGGTCCGGGAACGCCGGGGTCATGTCGAGCCAGGTGGCGAAGCCGGCGAAGCCGGCGCCGTCGCGTTGCATCGCGCCGATCGCCGCCGCCGGCGCGAGTTTCGCCCGCAGCACGCCGAACAGGTCGACGAAACTGATCAGGAAATACTTGATGTTTTTTTCCTTGGCGACCTTTTGCAGATCGATGGTCATGGTTCCCCCTTGTTTCGACCCTTCGCCCCCATCCCCGCCGCACCGGCCAGGGGCCGTTTTTTATCCTACTTCCGTCCCGGTATCCAGTCGGTCCCGGCGAGCGGCACGCCGGCCATGGCGGCCGCCTCGACGGTCAGCGCCACCAGGTCGTCCGGCTCGAGGTTGTGCACGTGGCTCTTGCCGCAGGCCCGCGCCACGGTCTGCATTTCCAGCACCATGACGGTCAGGTAGTTGCGCAGCCAGCGCGCGCCCTGCTCCGGCTGCAGCCGCTGCTGCAACTCCGGGATCTGCGTGGTGACGCCGACCGGGCATTTGCCGGTGTGGCAATGGTGGCAGAAGCCGGGCTCGGTGCCGAGCGCGTGGTAGTCCTCGACATAGACCGGCTTGTTGCAGCCGAGCGCGACCATCGCCGCCGAGCCGATCGCCACCGCATCGGCGCCGAGCGCCAGCGCCTTGGCCACGTCGGCGCCGCTGCGGATGCCGCCCGACACGATGAGCTGCACCTTGCGGTGCATGTCGAGCTCCTGCAGCGATGCGACGGCGAGCCGCACCGCCGGCAGCGTCGGGATGCCGACATGCTCGATGAACACGTCCTGGGTGGCCGCGGTGCCGCCTTGCATGCCGTCGAGCACGACCACGTCGGCGCCGGCCTTCACCGCCAGCGCCACGTCGTAGGTCGGGCGCGTCGCCCCGATCTTGACGTAGATCGGCTTTTCCCAATCGGTGATCTCGCGGATCTCCTGGATCTTGATGGTCAGGTCGTCGGGGCCGGTCCAGTCGGGATGGCGGCAGGCGCTGCGCTGGTCGATGCCGACGGGCAGGTTGCGCATCTTCGCCACCCGCTCGGTGATCTTCATGCCGAGCAGCATGCCGCCGCCGCCCGGCTTGGCGCCCTGGCCGACCACGACCTCGATGGCGTCGGCGCGGCGCAGGTCGTCCGGATTGAGGCCGTAGCGCGACGGCAGCACCTGATAGACCAGGGTCTTCGAGCTCCGGCGCTCCTCCTCGGTCATGCCGCCGTCGCCCGTCGTCGTGCTCGTGCCCATGGCGGTGGCGGCCCGGCCCAGCGCCTCCTTGGCATTGGCCCCGAGCGCCCCGAAGCTCATCCCGGCGATGGTGATGGGGATCTTGAGGTGGATCGGCTGCTTCGCGAAGCGCGTGCCGAGCACGACGTCGGTCGCGCATTTCTCGCGGTAGCCCTCGAGCGGATAGCGCGATATCGAGGCGCCGAGGAAGACGAGGTCGTCGAAGCTCGGCAGCCGCCGCTTGGCGCCGAACCCGCGGATCTCGTAGAGCCCCTGGTCGGCGGCGCGGTGGATTTCCGCCAAGACGTGCTGCGGAAAGGTCGCGGACGGCCGCAGGTCGCGGCGATCGACGCTCATGACAAGGTCTCCTCGACCGGCCTAATAGGCGTCGGCATGGTCGATGTGGAAGTTGTACAGCTTGCGCGCCGAGCCGTAGCGGCGGAAGCGCTTCGGGTCGGCGGCGATGCCGGCGCGGGCGAGCAGGCCGGCGAGCGTTTCGCGGTGCGCCGGCGTCATTTCCTTCTCGATGCAGTCGGCGCCCAGGCTTTCCACCATGCCCTGGACGTAGAGGATCGCCTCGTAAATGGAATCGCCTAGGCTGGCGCCGGCGTCGCCGCACACCACCAGATGGCCGCTCTGCGCCATGAAGGCGCTCATGTGGCCGACCGAGCCGCCGACCACGATGTCGACGCCTTTCATCGAAATGCCGCAGCGCGCGCTGGCGTCGCCCTCGATCACCACCAGCCCGCCCTGGCCGGAGGCGGCGGCCGACTGCGAGGCGTTGCCCTTCACGCGCACCTCGCCGGACATGATGTTCTCGGCGACGCCGACGCCGCAGTGGCCGTTGACCACGACCGTCGCCTCCTTGTTCATCCCGGCGCAGTAGTAGCCGGCATGGCCGTCGATCTCGACCTCGATCGGCGCGCTCAGGCCGACGGCGAGCGCGTGCCGGCCCTTCGGGTTGAGGATGCGCCAGTGCCGCTTGTTGGTGTCCGGCGGCAAGGCGTGCAGGCGTCCGTTCAGCTCGCGCACGGGCGTCTCGGACAGATCGACCGCGATCATGCCGTTCCCTGCACGCTCCAGGTGTAGACGACCGCCGGGACCGGCTCCCAGATGACAGCCTTTTCGACGCCGGGCAGCTCGGCGAGGCTGCGGAACTCCGAGGCCATCGCCACCCAGTCGTCGGTTTCGGCCAGCACCGCCGGCTTGCAGGCGATGCCGTCGCGCAACACCGCGAAGCCGTCGCGCGTGCCCATGGTGAAGGTGTAGAAGCCGTCGAGATCGCGCAGGCCGGCCTCCAGGGCCTCGGCCAGGCTGGCGCCCTCGCCCAGGCGATAGGCGAAATAGCGGGCCGCGACCTCGCTGTCGTTGTCGGTCTCGAACTCCAACCCGCGCCGGCGCAGCCATCTGCGCAGGTTGTTGTGGTTGCTCAAACTGCCGTTGTGCACCAGGCACATGTCGGGCGCGGCCGTGAAGGGGTGCGAGTGCTCGGTCGTCACCGCGCTTTCCGTCGCCATGCGGGTGTGGCCGATGGCGTGCGAGCCTTCCATGGCCGCGACGCCGTATTTGCGCGCGACCTCGGCCGGCAGCCCCATGTCCTTGTACACTTCCATGAGCTGCCCGTAGCCCATGACCCGGACCTCCGGGTGGTGGCGCGCGATCCAGGCGCGCGCCGCGGCCTCATCGGCGGCGACCGTGATGACGGCGTGATTGCTCTTGTGCTCGACATCGACCTCGGCGTCGAACGCCTCGCCGAGCGCGCCCCCGATTTCGCGCCAGTGGTAGAGCGGATCGGCGTGGAAAACCGTCAACTTGCACTGCCCGGCGGCCACCGGCCGGTGATAGACCGCGATGCCGGCGCTGTCCGGCCCGCGTTCGGTCATGCCGATCAACATGGTCGCGACATGGGCGCCGAGCTGCGGCCGCAGATCCGGGTTCTTGAGGAAGAGTCCGACGATTCCGCACATAGGAGGCATCCTTTCGCCACGTGACAGTAGCGGACCCAAAGATAACGGAGCGTGGCGACGCTGTCAACGGGTAGGAAACATTATTTCCTGTCAGGAAAACAACGTGCGCGAGCCACCCGCCTCGCCCCGCAAATCGCGCGAAATCTGCTAGTGCCTCCCGGGCATCGGAATGCCGGTCGCCTCGGCCGTCGCCAGCGTGATGCTGCGCAGATCCTCCGGCTCCAAGTTCTCGAGCCGGGTCTTGCCCGTACAGCGCGCCATGATCGAAGACTCGGCGGCCATGCTCCTAATCAGATTCTCGACCGCATGGGCGCGATCCTCCACGCGGCGGTCGCCGTCGAAGGCGAACGCGCCATCGACGATCCGGCCGCCGATCGCCAAGCCCATCGCGACGCCGACGACCGCCGCCTTGGCGCCGAGCCCCACCAGCTTTGCGATATCGGTGCCGGAGCGGACGCCGCCAAAATAGACGAGGTCGATCGACTCTTCCTTGTTGAGCCGCCGCAAGATGCGCACCGCATCGCGCAGGATCGCCAGATCGGGCCGACCCGCCGCCTCCGACCGGAGCGAACCGAATCCGCCGCTGGCATCGAGGAGCAGCAGATCGAAGCCGTGATCGAGAGCAAAGGGAACCACGTTCTCGAGGGCGGCGCGAGCGACGCCGATCCCGAGAAGCTGGTCGGGGCGGGTCCGTTGCGGGCGGAACGGAGCAAAGGAGCCGTCGACCAGATAGACGGCGCCGGCGGCGATCGGATCCGGATCGGCGCCGGGCTTCAGCACCTGTAGCCAGGGAACCGAGGAATCGAGAGGCCGGCTGCCGACATAGGCGCAGCCGCTCGCCGCCGCGCCGCTGGCAAGCCCGGCTCGCACCTGCTCGGGCGCGTCGTCGAAGCCGGCGACGAGCACCGGCAGCGGCAGGGTCAGGCGGCCGCCGAGCGCCACGTCGGTGCGGCACGCCTCGCGATAGGGGTCAATGACGAGGCGCGACAGGTTGGCCGGCAGAAAGACCAGATCGTCGAGGGTCGCCGGATGGTCGGCCGCGAACGGCGCCGGCCGCGGCCTCAGCCGCTTGCGCAACAGGGTCTCCAGCCGCGCCGTGTCGGCGAGGCCGGTGCGCGCCATCTCGAAGATGTCTTCCCGGGTGCGCACCGAATAATCGGCCGATCCGGTCTCCGCATCGCAGCGATAGCAGCGGGCCGCCTCGACCTTCGCCGTCCCGGGGTCGTAGTCGGACTCGATCTCCGGGAACTCCACGGGGCTCCGGCCTAGGCCGTGGAACGCCTGTTCCTGGCGCGGGAACATCTCCCACATGATGTCCTGCGCGACCGCGACGCGGCGCGTGCGATAGGGCGTCCGGTAGGGCAGTGGATCGACGATGCCGTCGAGGAAGGCCAGAATGTAGTAGGCCGCCTTGTGGCCGTGATGCATGGCCATGACGACGGTCGAGCCGCCGAACGCACCGTCGCCCGCCGCGAACACCTTGGCATCGCCGGTGCGCATGGTCGCGAAGTCGGCCTCGACCCGATCCGATTTCATCATGCCGCGCTCGCGCAGATCGACGCTGTCCGCGATCTGGCCGACGGCGGCGATGACCATGCCGCAGGGGATGTCGTGCTCCGAGCCGGCGATGGCGCGGAACCGGCGCCGACCGTCGGCCCCGGCCTCGGCGAGCTCGGTCTTCACGCAGCGCAGCGCCAGGCGGTTGCCCTCGGCGACCATCGCCACCGGCTGTTCGTGATAGACGATCTCGATGCCTTCCTTGAGCGCACCCTCGAGCTCGTCGCGCCGCGCCGGAATCTCGCCGGGGCCGCGCCGGTAAACGACCTTGACCCGTTCGCAGCCGGGCAGCCGCTTGGCAACCCGGCAGGCGTCCATGGCGACATCGCCGCCGCCGACGACCAGCACGGTCTCGGGCATCTGCGGCCGCTCGTCCCGATTCACCCGGCGCAGGAAGCCGACGCCGTCCACGACCATCGGGTGGTCGTCACCCGGCACGTCCATGCGCTTGCCCCAGGAGGCGCCGATGGCGAGCAGCAGCGCGTCGTGCCGCACCTTGAGCTCGTCCAGTGTCACATGCTCGCCGAGCGCGCAATTCAGGTGAACCTTGATGCCCGAGCAGCGGGCCAGCACGCGGTCGATGTCCTCCTGAAGGATGCGCGGCGGCAGGCGAAACGCCGGGATGCCCCAGGCCATCATGCCGCCGAGGCGATCCGACATCTCGTAGATGTGGACCTCGAAACCGGCGAGCGCGAGATCCTGCGCGGCCGTCAGGCTGGCCGGGCCGCCGCCGACGATGCCGACCGTCTCCGTGCGGCTGACCGGCACGGGCGGCAGGCGGATCTTGGTCCCCAGCCGATCCATGACGAACCGCTTGAGATTGCGGATGGCGAGCGGACCGTCGCTGTCGACCCGCCGGCAGGCCGGCTCGCAGGGCGCGTCGCAGACCCGGCCGCAGACCGAGGGCAGCGGGTTGGTGGCGGTGATCGCCGCGAACGCCTCATCGAGCCTTCCTTCCCAGATGAGCCCGATATAGGACGGCGCATCGGTGCCGATCGGGCAGGCCCGCTGGCACGGGGCCGGAACGAAGTGCAGGTCGTCGGTGTCGTCGCGAAACCGCATTTCAAGCGCCGCCGCACCGCCCTTCACAATCCGGTTCATCTCGGATCACCTCGACGATGCGACGGCAAGCGGCTCGGCCCGCTCCCGATACTCGGGCATATAGGGCAGACCGGTGATGGCCGCCGCCTCCGGCGTCGTCGCCACCAAGTCATCGCGCGACAGCTTGTGAATATCGTCATAGCCATGCGCGTCGGCGATCGCCGCCAACTGCCAGCGCATGATCTCCAAAAAGCGGTGGATGTTCTGCGCCTCGCGCTGGGTGTCGTAGCGCTTCTCGTGCTCCGGGTCCTGGGTGGCGATGCCGACCACGCAGTTGCCGATGTGGCACTGCATGCAGGCGATGCAGCCGCCGGCGATGATCGCCGAGGTTCCGACCGACACCGCATGGGCGCCGAGCGCGATCGCCTTCGCCGCGTCGACACCGTCCTTGATACCGCCCATGAGCACGATCGGAAGCTGGCCGCTGGCGCCGATCTCGGCCAGGGCATCGAGCGCCTCCTGGATCGCCGCCAGCGTCGGGATGCCGACATACTCCAGCACCTCGTTGCCGGCGGCGCCGGTCGAGCCCTGCATGCCGTCGAGCTGGACGTAGTCGAAACCGTCCTTGAGGGCGATCTTGATGTCGTCGCGCACGCGACCGGCGCCGAGCTTCACCGACACCGGAATGCGATAACCCGTCGCCTCGCGGAACTCTTCGACCTTGATGACCAGGTCGTCGGCGCCGAGGACATCCGGGTGCCGCGACGGCGAGCGCAGGTCGATCCCCTCGGGGATGCCGCGCACGCGCGCCAGTTCCTTGGTCACCTTCTTGGCCATGAGTTGGCCGCCGAGGCCGGGCTTCGCGCCCTGCGAGATGTAGATCTCCAGGCCGTTCGCCCGCTGCATGTCGTGGACGTTCCAACCGAGCCGGCCGGCGAGGCACTGGAAGATGAGCTGCTCGGCCTGCTTGCGCTGTTCGTCCATCATGCCGCCCTCGCCCGTATTCTCGGCGATGCCGGAAAGGCGCGAGGCGATCGCGAGGGCGAGCTTGGCCGATTTCGAAAGTGCCCCATAGCTCATCGGCGCGATCATCACCGGCATGCTCAATCTAATCGGGTTGGCGCCGTGCTTGCCGCCGACCTCGGTATAGAGGTTGACCTTCTTCAGCGCCTCCGGATCGAAGGCCGCCTGCGACAGGTCGCGCTTGAAGGCGAGGTCGGTCAGGTGCGGCATGGGTCGTGCCGCGCCGTAGCCGCGGATGCGATACCGGCCGATCTGCGACTTGATGTAGATGTCCTCCTGCACCTTCTCGTTCCAGTAGGACGAGCCGTCCGTGAAGGTGAAGAAGGGAATACTGCGCCGCGGCGGCTCGGCCGTTGCGTAGCGCAGCTTCTTGCCGGCGTTGACGACCTTCTTGAACTCGCCCATGAGCTCAAGGTCGTAGCGCTCGAGGAACTCCCGCACCGCGGCGATGTCGGCCTCGCCCGGATCGACCAGCATGGCGTCCGAGCCGAGCGACTGCACCTTTCCGCCGACGAAAATCTCGCCGCCGGTCATGTCCTCGCCAACCTTCTCGCCGGAATCGCCGAGGATGACGATGCGGCCGCCATACATCATGTACCCGGCCATGAAGTTGGCGTTTCCGGCGCAGCACAGCGTGCCCGCCTTCATCACCTGCCCGGCCCGCGATCCGATGTTGCCCTTCACCACCACCTCGGCGCCGCGGATGGCGACACCGGCGATGGCGCTGGCGTTGCCGCCGACGACGACCGAGCCCTTGTACATGTTGTCGGCCAGGCCCCAGCCTACGTTGTTCTCGATTTCGAAGCGCGCGCCGTCGGTCAGCCCGGCGCAGAAATAGCCGGCCGAGCCTTGGATCCTGACGGTGATCGGATGAACGAGACCGACGCCGATGTGATGGCGCGCGTCGGGGTTCAGGACCTCGACGTCCTCGCCCCGCGCCCCGCAATCGCGGATCAGCTCGTTGGCCCGGCGGACGGGAGTCCTGGATAGATCGATCTTGACCACGTTGCGTACGTCCCCGGCAGAGGTTCCTTGGTGTTGAGGGCGCGGCCGGGGAAGAGCCGGTTGAGCGACACCTCCTCCGACGCGATGGCGATCAGGGTGTCGTCCTCGTACAGGACCATCGGCTTGGCCGCCAGGCGGTCCTTGGCGAAGCCGATCTCGTCCTTGGTGGAGACAAGGAACGAGAAGGTGCCGTCGAGGTCGTCGATACAGTCGCGTAGCGCGTCCTTCAGGGTGGCGCCCTGCTCCAGCTTGTCGGCCAGATAGACGGCGATCAGTTCGCTGTCGTTGTCGGTATGGAACTCGAAATCGCGCCGCTCCAACCGGCGGCGCATCTTCCAGTAGTTGGTGATCTGTCCGTTATGGACGATGGCCACGTCGGCGAAGCCGGTTGCCCAGAAGGGGTGCGCCGCCTCCGGCTTGACGTCGGACTCGGTGGCGAGGCGGACATGGCCGATGCCGTGCGAGCCGTCGAAGCCACTCACGTGATAGAGATCGTCGACGTCGTGCGCCCCGCCGATGTCCTTGATGATTTCGAGGCTGGCGCCGACCGAAATCAGCTTGGCGGCATCCTCCATCGCGTAGGCGAACTTCTGCAGGTCGCCGCCGAAGCGCACCCGGACGCGGTAGTTGTTACAGATCGTCTCCTCGTCGATGAGCTCGGCGCCCTGATGGTGGAGCGTAGCCTTGATGTGATGGATGGCCCGCTCCGCCTCCTCGCCCTGCCCAACCAGGAAGCGCAGCACGAGACTGCCTTCCTCGACAGGGTTGTAGAGCGCGAAGCCGGTCGAATCCGGCCCGCGGTGCTGACAGCCATCCAGCATGTCGATCAGGGCCTTGCCGATATGGCCGCCCAGCATGCCCTTATAGAGAATCCCGGCGATCCCGCACATGGCACCCTCTCCTTAGGCGGTCTGCCATGACCGCCTCGGCCGCGCGACCGCGGAGCGCAGGCGTATGGCCCATGTAACCCAGCCTGATAATGCTCGGAAAGATTTTTTCCTGCAACGAACTTCGTTGCCGGCCGCCCGCCGGACGGCCGCTCACCTCGTCCTGAACAAGTTATTGAAAAATATGCGATATCCACCGCTCGGACACGCCAGCGGCCGTCGTGCGACCGTCGGATCGAGGAAGTACTTACGTCTCGCTCTCGCGCGCGTAGGCGATCACCGAGATGAAGCGGATCGGCAGCTTGCGCAGCTCCTCGGGGCCGTGCGGCGCGTCGGCGTCGAAGAACAGGGAATCGCCGGGGGTGAGCGTATAGGTCTTGTCGCCGTGGCGGTAGCCGACTTCGCCCTCCAGCATATAGAGGAACTCGACGCCGGCATGCTGAAAGATCGGAAACACGTCCGACCGCGCGGTCAGCGTGATCAGGTAGGGCTCGACCGCGATGCTCTTGCGCAGGGTATGGCCGAGGAGCTGGTACTGGTGGCCGGCGCGGGTGCCGCGCCGCTCGATGGTCAGGCCCTGGCCGGCGCGCACGAAGCTGGCGTCCCGCTCCTCCTCGAACTTGCGGAAGAAGGCGGTGACCGGGACCTGTAGCGCCCGCGACAGCGCCTGGAGCGTGGCCAGCGACGGCGAGGTCATGCCGTTCTCGATCTTGGACAACATGCCGGCGGACAGGCTCGCGAGCCGGGCCAATTCCGCCACGGTCATGTCGAGCTTGCGGCGGAATTCGCGGACCTCGCGGCCGATAGCCCCTTCGAGCTGCCCATCGCGCGGGCCGGCGAGGCCATGCGGGTCCTGGAAGGCGACCTGCTCCTTGGACGTCCGGCCCTTCCGGCCCGCGGCGGCGCGCCGCTTCGCGGTCGGCTCAGCCATCGCCCGCGAGGCGGCGCAGCGCCGCCAGTCCGACCGGCGCGCCGGCGAATTCCGCCATGGCGTCGGCGACGCAGCCCCACAGATACGCCGCCGAGGCGCTGTCGGCGAGCAGGTAGAACGCCGGGACGGCGCCCAGGTCGCGACGGATGACGATGCCGCTCATCTTGGCGATCGAGGTCTGCGCGATCGCGCCCTCGGCGAACTTGGCCGGCCGCAGGTCGACGCCGCAGAGCTTGGCGAACATCGCCGGCGCGTGCCGGCCGGTCACGGCGAACCAGGCGTGGCTGTCGGCGCGCGGCACCGGATAGCCGATCGGCTGGCGCGGCGTCTCGGTGCCCCAGGCCCATGCCTTGTCGAGCCGCCCGACCAGCGCGCCGGTCCCGGCGAGCCCGTCGAGCAGCAGCACCTCGGTCGGCGCCAGGCGAGCGGCGAGTTCCTCGCCCGGTTGCGCGTAGGCGCGGTTGCTGTCGGGGCCGATTTCGACGCCCTGCCCGACCAGCCATTCGACCGCGCCCGCGCCCTTGAACCCGGTGCGCGGCAGCGGCGACAGGTCGGCGAGGCCGAGGACGCGGGCCTGTTCGATCTCGGCTTCGACCGTCCGCCCGAAACCGATCGCCACGGCGGCGTCGCCGAGCGCCGCGAACTCGGCCCCGGCCGCCTGCAGGACGCGGTAGACGAAGCTGCGGCGCGGCAGGGCGTCGGGGCGGACGGAGGTTTCGAGCGCAGCCATGGGGGCTACATCTCCTGGCGCTGGTTCTGCGGATCGTAGAACGGGATCGGCACGACCCGCCCGCGGAGGATGCGGCCGCCCGCGACCTTGATGTCGAAGGTCCTGTCCGGCTCTGCCTGATCGGGCGCCACGTAGGCGAGGCCGATCGTCCTGTCGAGCGACGGCGAGCGGACGGCCGAGGTGACGCGGCCGACGATCTCCGCCCCGCGCAGCACGAGATGGCATTCCTCGGGCACCGGCGCGTCCGCGTCGTCGATCGTGAAGCCGACCAGCTTGCGGGTCAGCGGCCGCGCCGCCTGGATCTCGATCGACCGGCCGCCGATGAAGAACGGCTTGGCGCGGGCGATCGCCCAGGCCATGTCGGCCTCGTAGGGGTGAGTCAGGCCGTCGCTGTCCTGGCCGATGATGATGTGCCCCTTTTCGAGCCGCAGCACGCGCTGGGCCTCGACCCCGAAGGGGCGGATACCGGCGGCCCGGCCGGCCTCCATCAGCGCGTCCCACAGGGCCTCGCCCCGGCTCGCCGGGACGTGGATCTCGTAGCCGAGCTCGCCAACGAAGCCGACCCGCAGCAGCCGCGCCGGTATCCCCGCGACGGTCCCGGTGCGCACGCCCATATAGGGGAACGCCGCGGCCGACAGGTCCGGGTCGTCGCACAGTTGGCCCAGCACCTCACGCGAGCGCGGGCCGGCGATGTTGACGCCGGCATAGGCGGCGGTGACATTGGCCACGTCCACGTCGAGCCGCCACTGCGCGTTCCAGAACAGCATCTGCCGGTACACCGCATCGACGCCGCCGGTGGTCGCGGTGACGTAGAAATGCTCCTCGTGCAGGCGGCAGGCGACGCCGTCATCGACGATGGCGCCGGCCTGTTCCGTCATCAGCACGTAGCGCGACCGGCCAACCGGCTGCTTGACGTAGGCGAAAGTGTACATCCGGTTGAGGAACTCGGCGGCGTCCGGGCCGCGGACGTCGAGCCCGCCCAGCGTCGAGACGTCGATCAGCCCGACGTTGCGGCGGACGTTCAGCACCTCCTCGCGGATCGCCGCCGCGCGCGCGTCCGGCCGGCCGTAATAGGCGGGCCGGTACCACAGCCCCGCCACCATCATCCTGGCGCCGGCCGCCAGGTGGCGGTGGTGCATGGCGGTATGGCGCTCCGGCGAGAAGATGCGGCCGGCGAGGTGGCCGAACTTCTCCGGCCGGTAGGGCGGGCGCTGGGTGGTGACGTGCATCGTCGCCGAGTCGCGGCCGGTCTCGCGCGCCGCGATGCGCGCCGCCGCGACGGCCGAGTGGCGGCCCTGGGACGGGCCCATGGCGACGGTCGAATAGCGCTTCAGCAGCTCGATGTCGTCGTAGCCGTCGGCGATTCCGTTGACCAGATCGGCGACCTGGAGGTCCTCGTCGAAATCGACGAAGTCCTTGCCGTCGGGATGCGGGAAGATCGGCCAGGGATGCGTCTGGCCCTCGGCCCCCTTGGCGCCGGGCGCGGGCGGCGGCGGTCCCGAAAAGCCGGCGTCGGCCGCCGCCGCCCAGCCGGCGCGGCGGCCCTCGGCGAGCACCGCGTCGAGGTCGTAGGCGCCGTTGACCGAGCCGGCGGCGAAGACATGGGCCGGCAGGGCGCTCGGCGCGAACATGTGCGCCGCGGCGTCGTAGGCGAAGCCGGCGCCGGCATGGTGCAGCAACTGCCCGGCCGGGCTGTAGCCGACCGTCATACAGAGGAGGTCGCAGGCAATGGTCTCCCCCGGCGGTCCGAGCCGCCCCTCGCCCAGTACCGCCGCGACCCTGACGCCGGCGACGTGCCGCTTGCCCGGCCCCGGCAGCGCCACCGCGACCGCATGGCCGGCAAGCACCGCGATGCCGCGCGCGATCACGGCACCAGCCTGGGCCAAAGGCGGCGGCGCCGCGCGCAGATCGACCACCGCCGCCACCGCGACGCCCGCCTCGGCCAGGTCGAGCGCGAGGCCGTAGCCGTCGGCGTTTGCGGTCAACACCACGGCGCGGCGGCCCGGGCGCACGCCGTAGAGGCGGATCAGCCGTTGCGCCGCCGAGCCGAGCATGATTCCGGGCAGGTCGTTGTTGCGGAACACCGCCGGCTGCTCGATCGAGCCGGTCGCCACGACGCTCGCCTTGGCCCGCATCTTGTAGAGCCGGTTGCCGGCGATCACCGGCAGCCAATTGTCGGCGAACCAGCCGGTGCAGGTGGCGTCCGTCAGCACGCGGATGTTGGCGGCCGCCGCCACCGCCGACGTCAGCTCGGCGGCGAGTCCCGCGCCGCGCGCCCCCTCGGCGTCGAACCGCGCATAGCCGAGCGAGCCGCCGAGCCGCGGAGTCTCGTCGACCAGCACGACCTCGGCGCCGGCCGCGGCCGCCTGCAGCGCCGCCGTCAGCCCGGCCGGGCCGGCGCCGATCACCGCCACGTCGGCGAACAAATACTGCTTGTCGTAATAGCGGTGATGCGCCTTCGGGTCGACGCGGCCGAGGCCGGCCCGGCTGCGCACGATCGGTTCCCAGAATCGCCAGGCCCCCTTCGGCTTGTAGAACGCCTTGTAGTAGAAGCCGACCGGCATGAAGCGCGCGAACGGCTCGATCAGGTTGCCCCAGTCGCGCTCGAGGCTGCCGTCGTAGTTGACGGCGCGCACCGCGAGCCCGTCGTCGATCGCGCGGCGGTCGGCCAGGACCGTCGGGGCGTCGCCGACCTGCACGATCGTGTTGCCGTCCTGGCCGGCCATGGTCAGCACGCCGCGCGGCCGGTGATACTTGAACGAGCGCGACAGCAGCCACACATCGTTCGCCGCCAGCGCGCTGGCGACGGTGTCGCCGGCGAAGCCCGGGTACGGCCGCCCCTGGAAGCTGAACGAGACCGGCCGGCCGCGGTCGACGAGCCGCCCGGCGGGCGCCGGCAGCCGGTTGACGCCGCTCATCGACGTTCCTTTTCGTCCGCGCCGGCCGGGCGCGGTGCGAAGGCGACGCGCGTCCGGAACAGCTCGGCGGCGCGATAGGTGCGGAGAATCTCGTCGGTCACGGTGTCGCGTTCGGCGATGAACCAGAACGACGTCGGCACGTGGCACCACCATTCGCGCACGCGGCCGGCCCTGTTGTTCTCGAGGAACACGTAGTCCGCCCAGTCGCGCGCCGAACAACGGTTCGGGTCGGGCATCGCCTTGACCTCGCCGCCCCAGACGAATTCGGAGATGTTGCGCGGCCCGTTGAGCGGGCAATTCATGATCTTCATTGCAGCATTTCCGTGCGCTGTCGTAGCGGTTCCGACATCATCGTACCCCCCGCGATTGTCATGCTCGGCCTTGAGCCGGGCATCCATCGTGCCGTTGCACCATGGATCGCCGGGTCAAGCCCGGCGATGACAGCCGTACCAAAAGCGGAATCAATCGTGTGTTTCATATTCCTAATGCCCGACCGACGCCGCGCCCTTTTCACCGACCTGGGCGAATTCGGCGAAGCGCTCGAGGCGGAACGGCGCGATCATGTCGGGAACCGCGCCGGTCGCCACCGTCTCGGCCATGCGCTTGCCGCAGACCGGCGTGGCCTTGAAGCCCCAGGTGCCCCAGCCGGCGTCGATAAAGTAGTCCACGACCGGCGTCAGCCCCATCACCGGGCTGAAATCCGGCGTCATGTCGGCCATCCCGGCCCATTGCCGCATCACCTCGACCTCGCCGAGAAACGGGAACAACTCGATCATGTCGGCGAGCAGCGATTCCTTGAAATCGAGGGTCGAGCGCGTCGAATAGAGCGCGTAGGGGTCGGTCGACCCGCCCATCACCAGCTCGCCGCGCGCCGACTGCGAGACATAGACGTGCAGGCTGCCGGAGACGACGACCTGGTCGAGGAACGGTTTCACCGGCACCGAGACGCAGGCCTGCAGCGGGATGGTGCGGATCGGCAGGCGGAAGCCGGCGAGC
>JBBECF010000048.1:22612-24967 GCA_040881945.1 Dongiaceae bacterium
TAGATGAGTTCGGAGTCGACGCCGAGATGCTTGTTGACCTCGGCGCGCCAGCGGCTGGTGCGCAGCGCGGCGTCCGTATGGGCCAAGGTGAAGTGGCCGCGGGTCGAGTAAAGGATGTTGAAATCGAGCTCGCTGCTGAGATCGCGGAAGAGCCGAACCGATTCCTCGTAAAAGCGCACGCCTTCGGGCGTCAGATAGTTGGAGCGGATGATCGCCGTATTGCGCGCCGTGTTGCCGCCGGCCAGATAGCCCTTGTCGAGCACCGCGACATCGGTGATCCCGTAATCGCGGGCGAGATAGTAGGCGGCGGCCAGGCCGTGGCCGCCGGCCCCGATGATGACGACGTCGTACTTGCGCCGCAGGTCGCGCGCCGGCGGGAACTGCCGGCGGGCCGGATACCTGCGCCGAAGCCCGTATTTCAGCAACCCGAAAGGCATGAGTCGCTCAGCGCCATGTGGATGCCGGAGGAGAGAGGCGGCGGGCTTCGGGAGAAATATCCGAAGCCCGCCGCGCTGCCCTAGGCCGGAAGGCTACATCGGGCGAAGAATCCGCTCGCCCTTCAGCGCCTTGCTCATGTTGTCGCCCTGCTTCAGGATCTTCAGATCGTCCTCGAAGTTACTGTTCTCCAATCGAAACTGCCAGATATGCCAGACGATCCATGTCGCGAAGCCGATGACGACCATCAGGACCTCCGAGCCCGGGAACGGGTACATTGGACCGATGGTCAGGAGGTCGACGTTCCAGGTTTCGATTCCAGTAGACATTGCTTGTCGCTCCTTTTCCTAACCCTTGATCAAGCCGGACCGGCGAGCTTCCTCCAGCTCCGCCACAACCATTTCGGCCTCGCTGACGTAACGGCCGGCATATTCCGAGAGGTCGAGCCCGACCAGCTCGATCTCGCGCGGAATGCGCAGCACGCCAAAGGCCTTCAGGATGGCGGCCAAGATCCACGCCGGGACGAACCCGAGCACGAAGAACATGATGACCGCGCCGATGAACTGGCCCCACGGCGTGATGACCGCATAATCGGGGTTCATCGACGACGGGTAGCCCCACAACACGAACCCGGCGATGACGACGCCGTAGAATCCGGCGTAGCCATGCACCGCGACCGCGCCGACGGCATCGTCCAGCTTGAACCGGCGCTCCACCCAATGGTGCATCTTATAGGCGATCACGACACCGACGCCGCCGATGATCATGGCCTGGATCGGGTGGTAGAGATCGTTGCCGGCCGAGGCCGAGATGACGCCGGCCAGACCGCTCGAATAGGTCCAGAAGGCGTCGCCGTGCGAGATGATGTAGCCGACGAGCAGGCCGCCCGACAGCGACATCAGGAAGTTCAACGTGATCGCCGATGTCGAGGTCGGCGCGAGATAAATGTTGGTCGTCGAGAAGAACGAGGTCTGCATCCCGGCCGACGGGCCGATGTCCAGGATCGGGATGTTGCAGGCCACGTAGAATCCCCAGAACCCCGTGTAGATGAGGAACAGGCCGATGGTCACCAACCAGGGATTGTGCGGCACGATGTTGCGCGGTGTGCCGTCGGCCTTGAACTTGCCGATCCGGGGCCCGAGATGCACCAGCACGCCGAGCGCGAAGCCGCCGGCGATCGCGTGGATGACGCCCGAAGCATAGGCGTCATGGTAGCCGAGCAGCTGCACCATCCAGCCGTTCGGGGACCAGCCCCAGGCCGCGTCGATGATCCAGGTGAACGACCCGAGAAGGACCGCCAAGAGCCAGAAAGCGAAGGAGCGGATGCGCTCGATCACGGCGCCGGAGACGATCGACGCCGCGGTCCAGGAGAACAGCAGGAACGCCGCCCAGAATACGCCGTTAATCCGCGCCCATAGCATCGTGTCGTCCGCCGTCAGCGTGCCCTGCAGCGGCGCGCCGCCCATGTGAGTGCCCATCAGCTCGCTCCAGGGCGTGGCCCACGGCGCGGCCAGGACACCGCCGGTGATGCCCGGTCCGTTCGGCAAGGCGAAGTAGATCCACCAGCCGAAATAGTAAAACGTCACCGTCACCAGCGGGATCAGCATGGTGTTCTTCATCAGAGTGTGCATGTGGTTCTTCACGCGCGAGGCGCCGACCTCGTACATGCAGAAGCCGACATGGATCAGGAACATCAGAAAGACAGTCACCCAGTAGTAGAATTCGGTGAATATCACCGTCAGCGCGCCAATATCCGTACCCATATTTTCCCCCTTCTTTGCAGGGCTTGTCGTTGCCGTGCCGGTTCCGAGTCGATTCGATGCCGTCGTGCCGGCGGCCGGAACCGACTCGTGCCCCGCCAGCCTTGCCCTCGTGCGGCGCGTTCGCCGGGCTCCGTCCGGCGACGTCTGCGTGTTTTTC
>JBBECF010000048.1:25067-39624 GCA_040881945.1 Dongiaceae bacterium
GCCAACCCAATGGCACGGGACATGACCGACGACAATTCCGACAACGTGGTCCGGCTGGAGCCGGCCGCCGCGGCCTTGCGCGACGAGTTCGTCGGCTGGCAGTGCCGGCTGCGTCAACTGGCGGTGCGCGAGGCGGGCGGGCGGCCGTCGGCGGGCATGCGGCCGCGGGTCACGACCGTGGCCGGCGCGGAAGTCGCGGCCGGCATCGTCGTCCTGATCGTGCACCAGGATCCGGACCACAGCACGCGGCTGTTCCGCCACCAGGTGCAGAAGACCCCCGATCCGATCGAGCGCTACGACAAGGCGCTCGAGATCCTCGCCGCGAGCCATTTCCAGCACCCGCGCGAGTTCAGCGACGTCATGCCCGCCCTGTTCGGGCCGGCGTCGGCGCTGCCCGACCGGCTGCTCGGGCTCGGCCGCTGCGGGCTCGACTTCGCCCAGTACGGCCAGGGCTACCGGCTTTCCTGCACGGTCGACGAGCTGGCCGTTGCCGACCCCTTCTATCAGGCGACCTACTGGCATAACAGCCTGTACAATCCCAACCTGCCGCCCGGCATCCGGATCCTCGCCTTTACCCCCGACTGGACGCGGGCCGACCGCTACAAGGGCCGCTGACGGCACGGGGCGGGTTTCAGACCCGCCCCTACCGCCCTTGCCCAAGGCATTTCAGAATTTCTTGTACGCGTTGCGCAAGTCGACCAGCGGGTGGTTCGGCGACATCTGGAACTTGATCAGCAGCTCGCGCGCGATCATGTCCCGGTCCTGCTGGTTGTCCGGCAACTTCACGTTCTCCGGCACGGTGACCCAACCGTTGATGTTGCGGTCGAACACGGCGGCCCGGCCTTCCTCGTAGCCCATGTGAACGTCCTCGAGCCAGTTGAGGTCGTCCCAGCCCATCGTCTCCATGTATTTCCGCAGGAACGGCGTCAGCCGGTCGTAATCGGGCACCAGGTTCACGTCGTAGCGGTAGCCGATATGCTGGCCGATCTCCTTCTCGCGCGCGGTGTCGATACCGGCGCCCTTGAGGAAGCGGTCGACGTCTTCGCCGCCGCGGTCCTTCGCCTTCGTGGCCATCCCTCGCCTCCCTCTCAATAGCGCGTCATGTCGGGCCGCCCGACCGTGTGCTGCGTGCCGGCGAGCGGCACCATGGCGAGCGCCGAGGCTTCCATGGTCAGCGCCGCCAGGTCCTCGGGTTCGAGCGAATGCACGTTGGTCTTGCCGCAGGCCCGCGCCATCATCTGGCATTCGATGGTCAGGCAGTGCAGGAAGTTGTAGACGCGCTCGGCCGCCTCGTCGGGGTCGAGCCGCTTGCGCAGCATCGGGTCCTGGGTGGCGACGCCGACCGGGCAGCGGCCGGTGTGGCAGTGGTAGCAATAGCCGGCCTCGACCCCGACCTCGGCCTCGTAGTCGGCCTCGGGGATATCCTTGTTGCAGTTGAGCGCCATCATCGCCGAATGGCCGATCGCCACGCCGTCGGCGCCGAGCGCCAGCGCCTTGGCCACGTCGCTGCCGTTGCGGATGCCGCCGGCGTAGATCAGCGAGATTTCGCCCGACTTGCCGAGCTCGTCGAGCGCCTTGCGCGCCTGGCGGATGGCGGCGATGCCGGGGACGCCGGTGTCCTCGGTGGCGAGATGCGGCCCGGCGCCGGTCGAGCCCTCCATGCCGTCGAGATAGATGCTGTCGGGGCCGGTCTTGATCGCCATGCGCACGTCGTCGTAGACGCGCGCCGCGCCGAGCTTGAGCTGGATCGGGATTTCCCCGTTGGTCGCCTCGCGGATCTCCTCGATCTTGAGGGCGAGGTCGTCCGGGCCGAGCCAATCCGGGTGACGCGCCGGCGAACGTTGGTCGATGCCGGCCGGCAGCGAGCGCATCTCGGCTACCTGGTCGGTCACCTTCTGGCCCATGAGGTGGCCGCCGAGGCCGACCTTGCAGCCCTGGCCGATGAAGAATTCGCAGACGTCGGCGAGCCGCAGGTGGTGCGGATTGAAGCCGTAGCGCGACTGGATGCACTGATAGAGCCACTTCGACGAATAGCGCCGCTCGTCGGGGATCATGCCGCCCTCGCCCGAGCAGGTCGCCGTTCCGGCCATGGTGGCGCCGCGCGCCAGCGCCATCTTGGCCTCGTAGCTCAGCGCCCCGAAGCTCATGCCCGTGATGTAGATCGGGATGTCGAGCTCGAGCGGCCGCTTCGCCCGCGGGCCGATGACCGTCTTGGTCAGGCACTTCTCGCGGTAGCCCTCGATCACGAACCGCGTCAGGGTTCCCGGCAGGAACGTCAGATCGTCCCAATGCGGAATCTTCTTGAAGATGGAGAAGCCGCGCATGCGATAGCGGCCGAGCTCGGCCTTGATGTGGATGTCGTCGATCACCTGGGGCGTGAAGATGCGGCTGTGCCCAAGGAGATTGACGTTACGCTTCGGCTTCTTCGCCGCCGGCGCCGGCCTGGGCGCCTTCTTTTCCTTCGCCATGTTCTGAACCCTCGTCGCTGTCGGTCTTAAAGGATGAGCTTCTTCTCGGTCGGCTCGAGATTGTCGTAGTTCCAGAGCTGCTTGCCGGCGACGATCTTGGTCATGTTGTCGACGCCGTTCGGCGCCGCCAGGCCATAGAGCTTCAGCTTGCGCGTCAGCCAGGCGACGTCGAGCTCGGTCATCTCGCCCGGCACGGCGTCGACGCCGAGGCCGGCGATCTTGCCGCCGACGTAGATCGTGCCGTCGTACATGGAATCGCCGAGGTTCTTGCCGGCGTCGCCGAGCACGACCATGCGGCCGCGCTGCATCATGAAGCCGGAGAAGGCGCCGGTGCGGCCACCGACGACGATGTTGCCGCCCTTCATGTCGATGCCGGTGCGGGCGCCGACGTCGCCCATGCACACGAGGTCGCCGCCGCGCAGCGCGGCGCCGAAGGTCGAGCCGGCGTTCTTCTCGATCACCACGGTGCCGGCCAGCATGTTCTCGGCGCAGGACCAGCCGACCCGTCCCTTGATGCGGACGTTGGGGCCGTCGATCAACCCGACCCCGAAATAGCCGAGGCTGCCCTCGATATAGAGCTGCAGCCGATTGAGGATGCCGACGCCGACCGCGTGCTTGGCGCCGGGGTTGCGCAGCACGATGGTGCCGTAACCCTGGGCCATCAGCGCGCGCAGCTTGACGTTGATCTCCTTGGCGGTCAGCGGCCCGGCGTCGAGTTCCGTGCGCTTGTTGAAGTCGACGTCGAAGGCGCTTGGATAGACGAAGTGCTCGGCCTCCTCGGCCGAAAAGAACCGTCGCTGGGTGCGCCCGGCGAGTTGCTCGGTGTGCATGCCCATTTCGTGGGATCGGGATATCTGTGCCATGGCTAGCTCTTCCAAACGCGGACTTCGCCCTCGTAAGGGTCGGACGTATCGATCTCGTGGGGAAAGACGGCGCGGATCGCCACTTCCTCGGAGGCGAGCCCGATGAACTGGTCGCTTTCGTAGAGCACCATCGGCTTGGCCGCCATCACGTCCTTGGCCATGCCGAGACTGTCGGCGGTCGCCACCAGATAGGTGAAGACGCCGTCCAGCTCGTCGATCGAATCGCGCATCGCGTCCTCGAGCGCGGCGCCGTCCTGCATCTTGTCGGCGAGATAGACCGCGATCAACTCCGAATCGCAGTTCGACACGAAGCGGTGGCCGCAGCGTTCCAGCTCGCGCCGGCCCGTCCAGTAGTTGGTGAGCTGGCCGTTATGAACCACCGCGACATCGGCGAACGGATAGGCCCAATAGGGATGGGCCGAGCGGATATCGACGTCCGATTCGGTCGCCATCCGGGTGTGGCCGATTGCGTGCGTGCCCTGAAACCCGGGCAGGTGGTACTGGCCGGCGACGCGCGCCGCGTCGCCGAGGTCCTTGATCAGCTCCAGTCCATGACCGAGCGACAGGATCTCGGCGCCCTCCACGTCCTCGATGTAGTCGGCGAACTTGCGCCGGTCGCCGTCATAGGCGAGCCGGTAGCGGTAGGCGTATTCCGTCGCGATGTCCTCGTGCAGGATGCGCCCGCCCAGCTCGTCGATGCGCCGGTCGACCTCGGTCTTGCGCTTCTTGATCTTGTCGTGGATGTCGAAGCCCTTGGTCATGTCCTCCTGCTCGGCGAGCTTGAAGCGCATGACGAGCTCGTCGCCCTCGGGCCGCCCGTAAAGGGCGAAACCGGTCGAATCGGGACCGCGATGCTTCAGCGATTGCAACATCGCGGTCATCTCGCGGCCGATATCCCCGGACTTGCCGCGATGAATCAGTCCAGCTATTCCGCACATCGGATCGCACTCCCTTCGCGTTAGGGCAGATAGTCCCAATAGGTTTCCAGGTCCCAGCGGGTGACGGTGGACATGAACTTCTCCCACTCGTCCCGCTTGTAATGCGTGAATACCCGATACATGTCGTCGGGCATCGCCTTCTTGATCACCTCGTCGTTGTCCAGCTCGATGAGCGCATCGCCCAGCGACATCGGCAGCTTCTTGACCTTCTTGCCGGCGGCCAGCGCCTGATAGATGTTGCGCTCCTCGGGCTCGCCCGGATCGAGCTTGTTCCTGATGCCGTCGTCGAAGGCCTGCAGCAGGGCGCCGGCCATCAGGTAGGGATTGACGGTCGAATCGACCGAGCGGTACTCGAACCGGCCGGGCGCCGAGATGCGCAGCGCGCAGGTGCGGTTCTGATAGCCCCAGTCGGCGTAGACCGGCGCCCAGAAGCCGGTGTCCCACAGCCGGCGATAGGAATTGACCGTCGGCGAGCCGATCGCCGTCAGCGCCCCCAGATGCTTGATGACGCCGCCGATGCAGTGCAGGCCGATCGGCCCCGGCTTGGCTTCGCCCTTGAGCGGCAGGAAGGTGTTCTCGCCGCCCTTCTGATAGTGAAAGTTCTGCTCCATGCCCGGCACCGGGTCCTGGTCGAGGCCGACAAACTTGTCCTCGCCGCCGCGCCACAGCGACAGATTGTGGTGGCAGCCATTGGCGGAAACGCCCATGTACGGCTTGGTCATGAAGCAGGCGATCAGGTTGTGCTCGCGCGCCACCTGGGCGCAGATCTGCCGGTAGGTGGTCAGCCGGTCGCTGGTCCGGAGCGCGTCGTCGTACATGAAGTTGAGCTCGAGCTGGCCGGGCGCGTCCTCGTGGTCGCCCTGGATCATGTCGAAGCCCATGGCGCGCGCGTAATCGATCACCCGCATGAACACCGGCCGCAGCGATTCGAACTGGTCGATGTGATAGCAGTTGGGCTTCGACCAGCCGCCCGCCGGCAGGCCGTCCTCGCCCTTCTTCAGCCACATCATCTCCGGCTCGGCGCCGTAGCGCAGATGCAGGCCCTTGTGCTCCTTCTTGAACTGCTCGTGCAGGATGCGCAGGTTGCCGCGGCAGTCCGACGTCAGATGGCCGCCCGGATTGACCTTCTCCTCGCGGTTGCGGAAGCAGGTGCAGAACACCCGCGCCACCCGCTTGTCCCAGGGGAGCTGCATGAAGGTCTCGGGGTCCGGAATGCCGACCAGTTCCGACGCCTCGGGGCCATAGCCAATGTAATTGCGGTGGCGGTCGACGAACAGGTTGGCGGTCGAGCCGTAGACGAGCTGGAAGCCGCGTTCGGCGATGCTCTCCCAATGGTCGGCCGGCACGCCCTTGCCGACGATGCGCCCGGTGACCGAAACGAACTGGTAGTAGATGTAGCCGATGCCGAGCTCCTTGATCTTGGCGCGCACCTGCTTGACGAGGTCCTTGCGCCCCGGAGCATCAACATGGGCCTCTAGGTCGGTCATGGGAGTCTCCCTGTTTCACGGTCTTGTTTGTCTCGACGGCCGGCCGCTTGCGGAGCTTCGGTCCCGCCGCGACCTACCAATTTCAGACCAATCCCCTGCCTCGATCGCGCCCGTCAGCTCCACGGGAACGGGCTGTGCGAGGTCGGATGCAGCCGGCCCGCGGCGAAGCGCGAGAAGCGGAAGGGCTCCAGGAGCTCGCTGCCCGCGCCGACGATGTCGTCGGCGACCAGCTTGCCGACCCCGATCATCTTATAGCCGTGGTTGGAATCGGCAATGACGTAGACGTTCTCGCAGAACCGGTCGAACACGGGGAAGCTGTCGGCGGTAAAGCAGCCGATGCCGCCCGACGGCTCCTTCTTGTAGCGGGCGATCTGCCCTTCGAAGCGCTTCTGGCAGAAGGCGAGCGCCGAGCACCACATATGCGCGAAGTCGTCGCCGACGATGAAGTCGGGCGATTCCGGCCCATAGGGATCGACGGCGACCTCGGCGGGATCGGTCGCGATCTTGTACGGCATGGCGCCGCCCTGGACGCCGCCGAAGTTGAAATCCGGCTTGTAGTAGATGCCCCACATCCGGTCGGTGATGAGCGAGCCGTCGACGTCGGAATACAGCGGCGCGTCGGTGTCGACATGGATGACCGGCGGCATCTTGCCGTCGTTGGTCTTCTGGTGGTTCGGGTCGACGCCGAGCGTGCCTTCCTGCAGGCTCCAGTACACCCACATCGGCACGCCGCGATGCAACTGGCCGTCGCGGCCCTTGACCTCGATGGCCGCCGGCAGCTCCAGCATGTCCCAGATCTGCTTGACCCACGGCCCGACGCCGACGACCACCGCATCGCAGGAAATCGGCCCGCGCTCGGTCTCGACCGCCGTCACGGCGCCCGCGCCATCCTTGCGGAAGCCGACGACCTTGAGGCCGGTGACGATGCGCACGCCCTCGGCCTCGGCCTTGCGCGCCAGGCCGTAGATCGAAGCGGTGTTGTTGGCGTAGCCGCCGCGCTTTTCGTGCAGCACCGAGGTGATGCCCTGGGCCTGCCAGTCGTCGAGCAGGCCGCGCATGTAGTTCAGGCTGTCCTTCTCGCCCTCGATGAACACCGATTCGTAGCCGATCTCGCGCTGCTGTTCGTAGATGCTGGCGACGTCGGCGTGCATCGTCTCCGGGCTGATCTGCATGTAGCCGACCGGATGGTAGCTGAACGCCTCGGCGTCGCTCTCCCAGACCGAGACGCTGTGCGCCATCAGGCGGCGCATCGCCGGCTGGAAATAGTTGTTGCGCACCACGCCGCAGGCGATGCCCGAGGCCCCGGCGGCGATCCCGGTCTTGTCCACGACCAGGATATCCTTGCCGCCGCCCCTGCCCGATTTCCGCAGATTCTCGGCGAGATGCCAAGCCGAGCTCAGGCCGTGGACGCCGGCCCCGATGACCAAGTACTTGACATGCGTAGGTAAAGCCATGTCGCGCCCCTTCCCGGTCCGTCATTCCCTCGTGCGCCCGGCGCGGCGGCGGCGCATGGGCTTGACGGGAACGAGCCGCAATACAATCATAAGCCGGTCCGTTTTCAAACCAATTTTTTGCAAAGGCACAGGAATGGCGAAAATTGGTGTCCGCGGCGCGCCGGACCGGAACGGCGACCCCGGGTCGCGCGTGATCGCCGACCCGGTGCGCGGCTCGGCCTGGATCACCGCGCAGCTTCGCCAGGCAATTCGGGAGGGGGGCTATGCCCACGGCGAGAAGCTGCCGGCCGAACGCCAGCTCGCCGAAGCCTTCGGCGCCTCGCGCACCACGGTGCGCATCGCCCTCGGCCAGCTCGAGGCGGATCGCCTGGTCAGGCGGCGCGTCGGCAGCGGCACCTTCGTCAACTACCGCCCGCCCGGCGACTCCGAGGACATCGCCGAACAGACCAGCCCGATCGAGTTGATCGACGTGCGGCTGGGCGTCGAGCCGCACATGGTCCGTCTGGCGGTACTGAACGCCGCCGCCCGCGACATCGACCGGCTGGCCGAGGCGATCCAGCGCATAGACGCCGAGTGCATCGACGCCGAGGGCTTCACCCGCTGGGACGAGCAGTTCCACCTGCTGATCGCGGAAAGCACGCGCAACCCGCTGATGGTCTGGATCTATCGCCAGATCAACGAGGTCCGCGCCCACGCCCAGTGGGATTCGATGAAGGACAAGGTGCTGACCGCGGCGCGGATCGCCGAGTACAACCGCCAGCACCGCGCCCTGTTCGAGGCGCTGCGCAGCCGCGACGTCGAGGCGGCGGTGGCGATCGTCACCAACCACCTGCACTACGCCCGCCGGCAGTTGCTCGGCGCCGACGGCGTGTGAGCGCGCCGCCGCGATGACGCCCGGCCTGTGGGGCGCGGTCGGCGCGGTGAGCTGGGGTGCGGCCGATTTCGCCGCCCGCTTCAGTGGCCGCGCGATGGGCCACGAGAGCGCCCTGTTCGGGATGCTGGCGGCCGGTTCCGTCATCCTCACGCTATGGGTCTGGCTCGCCGGGACACCGCTTTCCTGGCCTCCCGCCACCCTGTGGCTGCTGGGGGTGGCCGGGCTGGCCACGATGCTGGCGACGTTGTGGCTTTACCAGGCGCTCGCGCGGGGGCCGGTTTCCATTGTCTCGCCCATCGTCGGGAGCTACCCCGCGCTGGTCGTGGCCTTTACCGTGCTCGCCGGCGCCCGGCCGACGGCCTTGCAATGGGGGGGCATGGCCCTGACGCTGATCGGCGTCGGCATCGTCGCGCGTTGCGCCGACAACTTCGAGGTGGACGGCCGGATCGCGCGCGGCAACCTGCGGACGACACTGGTCATTGCGCTGGTGTCCTCGCTGGCCTTCGCGGCCGCGGTGTTCGTCGCCCAGCGCGCCGTGCCGATATACGGCACGCTGCAGACGCTGTGGGCGACGCGGCTCGTGAGCCTCCTCGCCGTCTGTGCCCTGTTCGCCGGCCGCCGCCGGCCGCCGGCGGTGCCCGCGCGCTGGTGGCCGATCATCGCCATGCAGGGCACGCTCGATTCCGGCGGCTACCTCGCGCTCTATGCGGGCAGCGTGGGTCCGAGCTCGGAGATCGCCGCGGTCACGGCCTCGGCCTTCGGGGCGGTCACCACCCTCCTCGCCCGCCTGCTGCTGCGCGAACCCATGAGCCTGTTGCAGTGGCTGGGCATCGCCGTCATCTTCACCGGCGTGGCGATTCTGTCGGCCTGAGGCCGATCAGTCGAAGACGCCCTGGGTGATCGGCACGTGGCCGGGCTGGTCGGCCACGCGGTCGAGCCAGGCGCGCAGGTTGCGATAGCCGGACAGGTCGAAATCGCCCTCCTCGGCGACATGGGTGTAGGCATAGAGCGCGATGTCGGCGATGCCGTAGCGGTCGCCGGCGAGGAACTTGCGGCCGTCGAGGTGGCGGTCCATGACGGCCAACGCCTGGTGGCCGCGCTCCCACTTCTCCTTCAGCCGCTCCTGCCATTCCCGCCGCTTGTTCAGCGAATGGATCCAGAAACGCGCCACCGCGATGTAGGGCTCGTGGCTGTACTGCTCGAAGAACAGCCATTGCAGCGTCTCGGCTCGGCCCCAGCGGTCGTCGGCGAGGAACCGCGTCCCTTCCGCAAGATAGAACAGGATGGCATTCGATTCGACGAGGCGCCGGCCGTCCTCGAATTCGAGCACCGGGATCTTACCGTTGGGGTTGATCGCGAGGAACTCCGGCGTGCGGGTCTCGCCCTTCAGGATGTCCCGCTCGACCAGCTCGAAAACAAGCCCGAGCTGGCACAGCAACAACCGCACCTTGTAGCCGTTGCCCGACGGCAGGTAGTCGTAAAGCCTGAGCATGGGGCGGCCTCGTTCGCGCGCGATCCCCTTATACTGCGGTTTCGTCGGCCGTGCTATGCTCGCCCTCATGCGCGTGGCGACGCCCGAGACCTGGTACGAGACCAAGGCCCTCGACGACGGCGTGACCCATATCTGGGAACCGCACATCAAGCCGTTCTACCGCTGCAACATCTGGCATGTGCGCGGGCGTGACCGGGATCTCCTGCTCGATTCGGGCATGGGCGTCGTGTCCTTGCGCGCGCGGGTGGCGGCGCTCGCCGGGCGGCCGCTGCTCGCGGTCGCCAGCCACACGCATTTCGACCACATCGGCTCGCACCACGAATTCGCCGAGCGCGCCGTGCATCGCGCCGAGGCCGACATCCTGGCCGCGCCCAGCCGGGACAGCACGCTTGCCGAACGCTACGTCACGGACGACATTTTTACGGCCCTGCCCCCGGGCGGCTACGACTCGCGCGCGTATCGCGTGGCCGCCGCGCCGGCGACCCGGCTGCTCGGCGACGGCGACGCGATCGACCTCGGCGACCGCCGGCTCGAGGTGCTGCACCTGCCCGGCCATTCGCCCGGCTCGATCGCGCTCTGGGAGGCGGCGACCGGCATCTTGTTCTCCGGCGACGCGGTCTATGACGGGCCGCTGATCGACGACTGCTACCATTCCGACGTCGCCGATTACCTCGCCAGCATGGAGCGGCTCCGCCGCCTGCCGGTGCGCGGTGTCCATGGCGGCCACTTCCCGAGCTTCGGCCGCGACCGGTTCCTGCGCCTGATCGACGACTACGTCGCCGGCAAGCGGCGTCCTGGCTGCCCGGCGGAGGCGGCGCGCGGCTGAACGCTGGCGCGGGATTCAGGTGCCCGGCTGCGCCGTGATGCCGAGTCTGTCGAGGGCTTCGCCGATCGGGATGAAGAAGTTCAGATGGGAGGCGGCGTCGCCGAGGGCGACCGTGAGGTCGGCGATGCCCAGGACGTTACCCTGGGCATCGAGCAGGGGGCCGCCGCTATTGCCGGGCAGAACGCCGACATCGCCCTGGATGAACGCCTGGCCGTCCAGCGGGCGGTTGGCGCTGACGATGCCACGGGTGAGCGTGCCCTGATATTCCTTATCGAGTGGCGAGCCAAGGACGTAGACCTCGGTGCCCTGCGCCGGCGTCCGTAGGTTGAGGGGCAGGCCCGTGGTATGCACCGGTTCGGTCCTGACGAGCGCCACGTCGCGGCGGGCGTCGGCGGCCAGCACCTCGCCCACGACCTCACGCCCGGTGAGGAGCCTCACCTTGACATAGTTGGCGCCCCGGACGACGTGCTCATTGGTCAGCAAGTGGCCGCGGTCGTCGATGAAGAAGCCAGAGCCATGCCCATCGCCGGCGAAGACGGTAACGACGTTCAGGCGGACCTCGTCCAAATGCTCCGCCATGGCCGTCGAGTAGAGGCGCGGCGAGCCTATGACCAGGCCGAGTTTGGGCGCCGCGGCGACCGCCGCCGGCCCGCCGCCAGTCAGCAGGTCGTGGAGGCCCTGGTCCGCGAGCATATGCCGGGTCGCCTGCGCGAAGGCCATGGTCACCACCTCGTCGATGGGGAAAGGCCGGTTTTCGGCGATCTTGCCGCGGCCTTCCGTTCGCAGCTCGTAAACCACCTTGCGATCGAGACGACTATAAACCTGCCAGGCTACCTCCATGTAGCCCTCGCCCCGGCCGTCGGTAGTGTTTCCCCAGCCAAGATACGGGAAGCAGACATTGGCGAGCATCTTTTCCACGCTACCGGCGATCAGATACTCGGCCTTCCAGTCCTCGGGGTCCTCGAACAACGCGTCCGGGTCGCCGACGACCCGGTAGTTCGCCGCCTTCAGCTCGTCGCGAAAGACTTCGGTCAGCTCGTCGTCGTCGATTCGCAGCCGGCCGCCGCCGTAGACGAGCGCCGAGTCCGGAGTGCAGAAAACGCCCCACTCGAGTGCGCCGATGGTTTCGCCGCGGCGGATTTTGACGACGACGGCGCGGAGCTGTACCGGCCGGCTGCCCTCCGGGCTGGCCGCCACGATGGCGGTCTTGTCGGCGACCTCCGGGATCTTCGCCGACGGGACGCAGCCGGCCATGCCCAGCCCGAGCAGCGTCAGCAACGCGCCGCGCAGCCATGACCATGTCATACGCGCCTCCCTCCGTGCGGCCGGCAATTCCACGTGGGTCCAGTATAGCGGCGTCCCGGCGCCCGACAACGGCTCAATCCCTGAGCAGCACGAGGTCGCCCGGGCGGACGCGCAGCTCGACCGCGGCACCGACGGCGACCGGCGCATCGACGGCCAGGCGCAGCAGCAGCGG
The DNA here is from genome assembly GCA_040881945.1 of Dongiaceae bacterium. Lineage (GTDB taxonomy): Bacteria > Pseudomonadota > Alphaproteobacteria > Dongiales > Dongiaceae > JBBECF01. The sequence goes on from JBBECF010000048.1 coordinate 36,947, forward strand.
CAGGCCACCGGCCTCGACGCGGCAGCGCAGATGCGTGCCCTGGAACGACAGCTCGACGACGCCGCCACGGCCGAGCGGCACCGCGTCGTCGTCGGCGGCGGACCCGAGCAGCAGCCGTTCCGGGCGCACCAGCAGATGCACGTCGTCGCCGACGCGGCCCGCGCCCGCCGCCGGCAGGGGCCCGAGCGGCGTCTCGACGCGGCATCGGCCGGCGGCGGCCGCGACGACGCGGCCGGCGAGGATGTTGCTTTCGCCCATGAAGGTCGCCGCGAACACGCTTGCCGGCCTGAGGTAGATCCGGTCGGGCGGGCCGCTGTCCTCGATCCGACCGCGGTTGAGCAGGACGATGGTGTCGGCGATGCTCATCGCCTCCTCCTGGTCGTGGGTGACGTGGACGAAGCTGGTGCCGAGGCGTTTCTGGATGCGCACCAGCTCACCTTGCATCTGCCGCCGCAGCGTCAGGTCGAGCGCCCCCAGGGGCTCGTCGAGCAGCAGGACGGCCGGGGCCACGGCGATGGCGCGGGCCAGCGCGACGCGCTGACGCTGGCCGCCGGAAAGGTTATGGACGGCGCGCGCGCCGAATCCTTCGAGTCCGACCAGGCGCAGTACGTCCTCGGCGCGGCGCCTGCGTTCGGCCTTCGCCACCTTGCGCATCCTCAGGCCGAAGCCGACATTGGCGCCGACGCTCATATGCGGGAACAGGGCGTAGTCCTGGAACACGGTCGCGGTCGGGCGCCGCGCCGGCGGCAGCGCGGTCACGTCGACGCCGCCGATCCGCACGCGGCCCGCGCTGGGGGGCACGAAGCCGCCGAGCATCGACAGGATCGTCGTCTTGCCGCTGCCCGAGGGGCCGAGCAGCACGACGTACTCGCCGGGCGCGATCGAAAGGTCGACGCCCTCGACCGCGACGGCGCCGTCGTAACGCTTGCCGAGACCGATCAGCTCGACCAGCGCTTCAGCCATTCCTGCCCCGGCCCCGCCACAGCAGCAGCTCGACGCACAGCACCAGCACGATCGAGGTGCCGAACACGAATGTCCCGACGGCGTTCAGCTCCGGGCTCAGGCCCGAGCGCAGCATGCTCCAGATGATGACCGGCAGGGTCGCGTCGAAGCGGCTCAGGAGGAACGCGATCACGAATTCGTCCCAGGACAGCGTGAAGGCGATGAAGAAGGCGGCCAGCAGCGCCGGCCACAGCATCGGCACCGTGACGTAAAGCATGGCCTTCGCCTCGCTGGCGCCGAGATCGAGGGCGGCGCGCTCGACGTTGGCCTGATGCTCGCCCATCTGCGAATACAGGATGGCGAAGGCAAGCGGCAGGTTGATGACGACGTGGCCGACGCCGACGGCGAGCAGCGACTTCGGCAAGGCGAGCCAATTGAACACGATCAGCAGGCCCATGCCGATGATGAGGTAGGAGACCGCGATCGGCGCCATCAGCAGGAACTGGATGGCGTAGGCGAACCGCGGCCGGCGCCGCGCCAGGCCGTAGGCGGCGAGGAAGCCGAGCACGGTCGCCGCCGCCGAGGACAGCCCGGCCACCGCAACCGAGTTACGCAGCGCCGCCATGAGCCGCCGGTCCGCGAACATCGCTTCGTACCAGCGCAGGGAAACGCCGCGGAACGGCGGCACGGGCAGGAGGCCGTCCTGGAACGAGAACTGCACCAGCGTGACCACCGGCAGGAAGACGAAGGCAAGGACCGCGGCGACGTACAGCACGGCCGGCAGGTCGCGCGGCCGCATCACACCCGCTCCATCCGCAGGCGCTTCGCGGCCACGAGGAACGCCGCCGTGACCACCAGCATGAGGACCATGCTGAGCGCCGACGCCATCGGGAAATTCGCCTGGCGGGAAACCTGCAACATGATCGCCTGCGGCAGCAGCAGCTCGCGGCTGCCGCCGAGGATCTGCGGCGTGATGTAGTCGCCGATCGCCAGCACGAAGGTGAGAAAGGCGCCGGTCGCCACGCCGGGCAGGCTGAGCGGCAGCGTCACGTGCCGGAAGACCTGGAGCGGCGAGGCGCCGAGATCGGCTGCCGCCCGCCGATAGGAGTCCTTGATCTGCACGAGATTGGCAAAGATGGTGAGCGTCAGCAACATGACGAAGAAGTGGACGAAGCCGAGCACCGTGGCGCCGCGCGTGTTGCCCATGCCGATCGGCGTGTCGATCAGGCCAAGCCCGATCAGGCCGGCGTTGAGGACGCCGTTCTCCGACAGCACCAGCAGCCAGCTGTAGGAGCGCACGACATAGGACGTCCAGAACGGCAGCACGATGAGCACGAGAAGCGCGCGCCGCCAACGCGCGGGCACCCGGTAGGCCAGGATGTAGGCCAGCGGATAGGCGATGACGACGCTGAGCACGGTGACCGCGATCGTCACCTCGATCGAATTGACCAGCGCCTTGACCAGCGTGCCGTCGCCAAGCGTCGCGAAGGCGCGGTAATTCGCCAGCGACCCCCAGGCGACGATCCGGTCGCCGATCCGCTCGGCGAAGCTGAGCGCCAGCATGGCGCCAAGCGGCAGCACGAAGAACACGAGCGTCCAGAGGACGGCCGGCCAGATCGCCCAGGCCTTGACGCCGCCCTCTCGACGCACGATCGATCGCGCTCCGCCGCCCGGCTCAGAGGTTGTGAAAGAATTGCATCGGCGCCGGTGCGTCCTTCGAGACGCGCCCCTTCGGG
>JBBECF010000049.1:0-1202 GCA_040881945.1 Dongiaceae bacterium
CCGATGGTCGTGCGCGTGCAGGTGAACTTCAGGTACTCGCCTTCATGCACGCGACGCGAAACCGCGTCGCCGGCGGCGAACACCTGGCCGTAGAGCCCGCACATCACTTCGTTCTGCGCCGCGGGGCCGGTAATGACCTCGAGCGCCGTGTGCGGCTGGCAGTACGGCGGCGACAGCTCGATCGCGCACAGCAGAATCAGAACCTGGAATAACGGCATGCCGGCACCTCATGGGGCAGCGCCCCCTTCAGGCGGCGTCCCGGGCGCGGCCGCCGCAGGGCGGGCGTTTGTATCACCATGAAAAGAATTACTTAGCGAATGGTTAACGAGCGCCGCCCCCGGCACACCCCGACGATTTCGGTTGTCAGGCGGCCCGCTGTTCGCGAACGTGTCCGCCGGGCGCGGGGATGCGCCGATCGGCGCGACAAGGGATCGGGGAGACAAACGCATGGCCAAGGACGGAAAGCAGCGCGTCGGCTTCATCGGCGTCGGCATGATGGGCCACGGCGTGGCCAAGAACCTGGTGACGAAGGGCTATCCCTTGATGGTCCTCGCCCACCGCAACCGCAAGCCGGTCGAAGACCTGATGGCGCGCGGCGCCACGGAGGCACGCAGCGCCGCCGAGCTGGCGGGCAAATCCGACGTGATCTTCCTGTGCGTCACCGGCTCGCCGCAGGTCGAGGATGCGATGTTCCGCGCCGATGGCCTGCTCGGCGGCCTACGGCCGGGAACGATCGTCGCCGACTGCTCGACCGCCGACCCGACCTCGACGCTGAAAGTGGCCGGGGCGGTGGCGGAGAAGGGCGGCCGTTTCGTCGATACGCCGCTGAACCGCACCCCGAAGGAGGCGGAGGAAGGGCGCCTCGTCGTCATGGCCGGCGGCGACGCGGCCACGCTCGACGAGATCCGCCCGCTGCTCGGCACCTTCGCCGAGACCGTGATCCATGCCGGGCCCGTCGGCGCCGGGCACAAGGTGAAGCTGATCAACAATTTCATCGCGCTCGCCGGGGCGGCGGTGATCGCCGAGGGGGTGTGCGCCGCGATCAAGGTCGGGGTCGATCTGAAGGCGTTGGCCGAGGTCGTGACCGGCGGCGGCGGCGACAGCGTCATGTTCCGCCGCTTCGCGAAATACTTCCTGGAAGGCGACGACAGCTCCTTGCGCTTCGTCATCGACAACGCCGCCAAGGACCTGCGCTACTACAC
>JBBECF010000050.1:0-6733 GCA_040881945.1 Dongiaceae bacterium
CGGCTCAAGGCCGGGCATGACAAATCAGGTAGCATGCCTCATCGGGAATCAACTGTTTCGGTCAGACCACTAACCGGTTCTTCCGGCCCGAACCGACACAAGCCGGAGTCCGGTGGTCCGTCGCGGAGAGAGCCGGCGTAATTCGCCGGCACGATCGCGCGATCCGCCGGACCCCCACCCCGCCCTCCCCCGCTTCGCGGGGGAGGGAAGTTCTTGGGGTCCGTTCGGGATCGCGCGGGCTTGCGGTGGATTGCGGTCCGTGCGCAACTTCCCGACCGGTGGACACAATAGTCGATCTCGTAGGTTCGTGATGCGGGCGACCCCTCACCCGCCTCGCTCTCGCTCGGCACCCTCTCCCACAAGGGGAGAGGGTCGGTTGCGATGACGCGGTTCATCTTGCGGCGGTTGGGCGAGACGGCGGCGGTGCTGCTGCTGATGTCCTACGTGATCTACGGGCTGATCGGGTTGATGCCGGGGGACCCGATCGACCTGATGATCGCGTCGGACCCGAAGCTGACCTCGGCCGACGCCCTGCGGCTGAAGGCCGTCTATGGCCTCGACCGGCCGTTGCACGAGCGCTATCTCGCCTGGGCCGGGGCGGCGTTCGGGGGCGATTTCGGCTATTCGCGCCTGCATGCGCGGCCGGTGCTCGAGGTGCTGTGGCCGCGCCTGGGCAACACGGCGCTGCTGATGGGGACGAGCTTCGTATTGGCCTTGGCGCTGGCGCTGCCGGCCGGCGTGTTCGCGGCGCTGCGGCCGCATTCGCCGGCCGACCATCTCGTCAACCTCGCCGCCTTCGCCGGCATCTCGATGCCGCCGTTCTGGCTCGCCATCCTGCTCATCATCCTGTTCGCGGTCGTGCTCGGCGTGCTGCCGGCGGGCGGCACGGCGACGGTCGGCGACGGCGGGTTGATCGACCGGGCGCGCCATCTGGCGTTGCCGGTCGCGACGCTGACGCTGGTCAGCGCCGGGGCGCTGGTGCGCTACGTGCGCGCGGCGATGATCGAGGCGCTGCGCCAGGACTATGTGCGGACGGCGCGGGCGAAGGGGGTCGGGCCGGCGCGGCTGGTGGTCGGCCACGCGCTGCGCAACGCCATGATCCCCGTCGTCACCATCCTGGCGCTCGATTTCGGCGGGCTGTTCTCCGGCGCCCTCGTCACCGAGACCATGTTCGCGTATCTGGGCATGGGCAAGACGATCTTCGACGCGATCATGGGCAACGACTACAACCTGGCCTTGATCGGCCTGCTGCTCGCCACCGCCGTGGTGCTGCTCAGCAACCTCGCGGCGGACCTCGCCTATGCGTGGCTCGATCCGCGCATAGCCTACCGATGACGATGCGAGATGACGCCGCGCTGGCGGCGGGGGCGCGCCGGGCGGCGGGTGCCGCGCTGCCCGTGGGTCGGCTGTTGTGGCGGCGCTTCCTGCGCCATCGTCTGGCGGTGGCGGGCGGGGTGTTGCTGCTGGCGCTGGCGGCGCTGACCCTGGCGGCGCCGCTGATCGCGGCGGCGCTCGGCCTCGACGCCGCCGCCGTCGACCTGCTGGCCCGTTATCAACCGCCCTCGCTTGCCCATCCGCTCGGCACCGACGAGCTCGGGCGCGACCTGGCGCTGCGGCTGCTCCAGGGCGGGCGCGTGTCGCTCGGCCTCGGCCTGCTCGTGGCCGCCGCCGCCGCCGGCATCGGCACCGCCGTCGGCCTCGCCGCGGGCTACTTCGGCGGCCGCCTCGACGCCCTGCTGATGCGGCTCACCGACGGGGTGATCGCGCTGCCGCTGCTGCCGCTGCTGATCGTGCTGGCGGCGATCGACCCGGCCAAGCTGGGGCTGCCGGCGGCGCTGGCGCAGGCGCCGGAGTTCAGCTTCTACCGCATGGCGGCGATCATCGCGCTCGTCGGCTGGACGACGGTGGCGCGGCTGGTGCGCGGCGCGACGCTGTCCGTCCGCGAGCGCGAGTTCGTGCGCGCCGCGATCGCGCTCGGCGCCGGGCCGGCGCGCATCATGGCCGTCCACATTCTGCCCAACGTGGTGTCGCCGATCGTCGTCGCAACGACGCTGTCGGTCGGCAACATCATCCTGCTCGAATCGGTGTTGAGCTTCCTCGGCCTCGGCATCCAGCCGCCGATCCCGAGCTGGGGCAACATGCTGACCAACGCCCAGGAGTTGATCTGGACGGCGCCGGCGCTGGCCGTGTGGCCGGGGCTGCTGATCTTCGCCACCGTGATCGCCTTCAACTTCCTCGGCGACGGGCTGCAAGACGCCCTCGACCCGCGGGCGATCGGGGGGCGGCGCTAAAGCTCGATGGCGCGGCGGGCGCCAAAGTTGCCTTGAACCACAAAGGCACAAAGGCATGAAGGTTAATTCTTGCGGCCTGCGGTCGCATTCCTGTTTCTTCGTGTCTTGGTGCCTTCGTGGTTCAAGGCCACCGGTCGCGAAATAGCGGAACTATAACTAAAGCTCGATGGCGCGGCGGGCGATGGCGCGCGCCCAGGTCATCGCCGGGTCGTCGGCGAAGACGAGCGTGGCATCGGCCGGGACGACGATCCAGTCGCCGCGCGCGATCTCCGATTCGAGCTGGCCGCCGCTCCAGCCGGCATAGCCGAGGGCGAACAGGCTATGCTCGGGACCGTTGCGGGCGGCCAGCGCGCGCAGCATGGCGGGCTCGGTGGTCAGCGCCAGCTCGCCGGCGACGAGGCTGCCTTCGAGGACGACATCGCGGCTGTGCAGGACGAAGCCGCGTTCGGGCTCGACCGGTCCGCCGTAGAAGGCGCGCAAGGTCCCGCTGCCTTCGGCCGGCGCCGGCTCCAGCCGCAGCCCTTCGAACAGCTTGGCGAAGGTCAGCTCGCCGATCGGCCGGTTGACGACCAGGCCGAGCGCGCCGTCGGTATCGTGCAGCGCCATGAAGACCACGGTGCGGGCGAAACGGGGATCGCCCATGCGCTCGGTCGCCACGAGCAGCCGCCCGGCCAGGCCCGCGCCCGCGCCTTCGTCGCCGACCGTGGGCGCTGCGCTTGGCGACCGGACGCCGGCCGGCGGCCAGAGGACGAGGACCGCGAGCACCAGGACGAAGAAGCGGCGCGTCATCGTCCGTCCCCGCAAGCGATCAGCCGAACAACAGCGTGTCGAGGCCGCGCAGATCCTGAGGGTCATGTCCGTTTCTCCCCTCGCCGGCCGGCCCAGCCTATGGACCGCCGCGGGTCTTGGGAAGCCGGCCTAGCCTTTGACGTCCGCGCTCTCGCATATGGGAGCTGCATCATTGCCCTTGCGTCCTTCGACAGGCTCAGGATGAGGGGAAATCTTCGTGGCACAAAGAAAAACCTTCATGGCTCTGCTTGTCGAAGCACGCACGAACGTCGATCCGGGTCTCCCTGGGCGGCCGCAGAGCGATCGAATGCGATAGCCCGGCCTTTGACTTCCCCGTCGGCGCGGAAGATAGTGGCGGCAAATCCACGAGGAGGTCGGACCATGACCGTGCTGCCCAATTCCGCCGCCGCCCGCGACATCGCCTATCATTTGCATCCCTACACCGACCTCGTGAAGCACGAAGCCGAGGGGCCGCTGATCATCACCGGCGGCAAGGGCATCCACGTCATCGACGAAAGCGGCAAGTCCTATATCGAGGGCCTGGCCGGACTGTGGTGCGCCTCGCTCGGCTTCGGCGAGGAGCGGCTGGTCCAGGCCGCCGCCGCCCAGATGCGCAAGCTGCCCTATTACCACAGCTTCGCGCACAAGACGCCGAGCGTGGTCATCGACCTCGCCGAGCGGCTGATCAAGATGGCGCCGGTGCCGATGTCGCACGCGTTCTTCGCCAACTCGGGCTCCGAGGCCAACGACACCGTCGTCAAGATGGTCTGGTACTACAACAACGCGCTGGGCCGGCCGGGCAAGAAGAAGATCATCTCGCGCCTCAAGGGCTATCACGGCGTCACCGTGGCGTCGGCCAGCCTGACCGGCCTGCCCAACAACCACCGCGATTTCGACCTGCCGATCGCCAACATCCTGCACGCCGACTGCCCGCATCATTACCGGTTCGGCCAACCCGGCGAGAGCGAGGAGGACTTCGCCAGCCGCCTGGCCGCCAGCCTGGAGAAGCTGATCCGCGACGAGGGGCCGGACACGATCGCCGCCTTCATCGCCGAGCCGGTGCAGGGCGCCGGCGGCGTCATCGTGCCGCCGCGCACCTACTTCGAGAAGATCCAGCCGATCTTGAAGAAATACGACATCCTGTTCATCGCCGACGAGGTGATCTGCGGCTTCGGGCGCACCGGCAACATGTTCGGCACCGAGACCTACCGGCTGCAGCCCGACATCATCACCGTGGCCAAGGCGCTGTCCGCGGCCTATCTGCCGATCTCCGCCGTGCTCATCAACCAGAAGTTGTACGAGGCGATCCGCGACAACAGCGGCCGCATCGGCACCTTCGGGCACGGCTATACCTACAGCGGCCACCCGGTCAGCGCCGCGGTCGCGCTCGAGACGCTGAACATCTACGAGGAACGCGACATCGTCGCCCATGTCCGGCGCGTGGCGCCGGACCTGCAGCGGGGCTTGCGCCAGTTCGCCGGCCACCCGCTGGTCGGCGAGGTGCGCGGCGTCGGCCTGGTGGCCGCGGTCGAGCTGGTGCGCGACAAGGCGACCAGGGCGTCCTTCGACCCGAAGCTCGGCGTCGGCCCCTACCTGGTCCGCCGCGCCCAGGAGCACGGCCTGCTCGTCCGCCCGCTGGCCGACAGCATCGCCTTCTGCCCGCCGCTGATCATCACCGAGGAACAGATCTCCGACCTGACGGCCCGCTTCGGCCGCGCCCTCGACGACACCATGGCCTGGGTCGGGGAACAGGGTCTGGCCGCGGTCGCCTGACGCCGGCGGCCGGCATTATTGACTCCCTTTTTTGGGCGCGGCGTCATAGCATCGGCACCGATCGCGGCGAAGAACCGCGACGGCGGCGGAGGCGGCGGAGTCACGGCGCGGGCATGGCGACGGCGGAAGACGCATTCGTTCGATTCAGCGAAGTCCAGAAGAGCTATGACGGCGAGACCCTCGTCGTCAAAGACTTGAATCTCGCCATCCGGCGCGGCGAGTTTCTTACCCTTCTCGGGCCGTCCGGATCGGGCAAGACGACGACCCTGATGATGCTCGCCGGATTCGAGGTGCCGACGCACGGGCGCATCCAGCTCGACGGCCGGCCGATCGACAACGTGCCGCCGCACCGGCGCGAGATCGGCATGGTGTTCCAGAACTACGCCCTGTTCCCGCACATGACGGTCGACGAGAACCTCGCCTTCCCGTTGCAGGTGCGCAAGCTGCCGAAGGCGGAGATCGAGGCCAAGATCCGCCGCGCCCTCGACATGGTGCAGCTTACCGATTTCGCCAAACGCCGGCCGGCGCAGCTGTCCGGCGGACAGCAGCAGCGCGTCGCGCTGGCGCGCGCGCTCGTCTTCGAGCCCAAGCTGGTGCTGATGGACGAGCCGCTCGGCGCGCTCGACAAGCAGCTCCGCGAGCAGATGCAGCTCGAGATCAAGCACATCCACCAGAACCTCGGCGTCACCGTGGTCTACGTCACGCACGACCAGAGCGAGGCGTTGACCATGTCGGACCGCATCGCCGTGTTCAACGACGGGTCGATCCAGCAGCTCGCCCTGCCCGGCGACCTGTACGAGCGACCGCAGAATTCGTTCGTCGCCCAGTTCATCGGCGAGAACAACAGGCTGCCCGGCCGGGTCGTGGCGATGAACGGGTCGGGCTGCCGGGTCGAGATCGCCGGCGGCGCCGTCATCGAGGCGCTGGCTGTCAACGTCGAGACCGTGGGCGAGCCGACGACCCTGTCGCTGCGGCCCGAACGGGTCCGCATCGACCCCGCGAACGGGAGCTGCCCCAACGTCTTTCCGGCCCGCGTCGAGGAGCTGATCTATCTCGGCGACCACATCCGCGCGCGCTTGTCGGTCTGCGGGTGCAGCGACTTCGTGATCAAGGTGCCGAACTCGGAGGGCACGCCGCGACTGAGCGCCGGCGCGACGATCTCGGTCGGCTGGAAGCGGGAGGATTGCCGGGCGCTCGACGCCAAGTGAGGCAGGCTCGAAGGGCGCCGTCCCGGCCCGCGCGCCAAGATCGGGACGAACGACGAGAATGACGTGCAACCGCCGGCGTAAGGCCGGCACAGCAGGGAGAAGACGAGCAATGAAAACGAAGCTGGCATTGACCGGCTTGGTCGCGGCGGGCGCCGCGGCCATGACGCTGGGTGCCGCCGCGCCGGCGGCGGCCGAGGAATCGTTGACCATCGTGTCCTGGGGCGGCGCCTATTCCGACAGCCAGCGCGAGGCCTACTACAAGCCCTTCGCGAAGGAGTTCGGAGTCAAGATCGTCGAAGAGGAGTACAACGACGAAATCGCCAAGATCCGCGCCATGGTCGAGGCCAAGGACATCACCTGGGACGTGATCGACGTCGACATGGACACCGCGCTCCAGGGCTGCGACGAGGGCATCTTCGAGACCCTCGACTACGGCAAGATCGGCGACCGGTCGAAGTTCGTCGTGCCCTCGGCCACCGATTGCGCCGTCGGCACGATCGTCTATGCGACGATCTTCGCCTATGACGCCGACAAGCTGACGGATGGCCCGACCAAGATCGGCGACCTGTTCGATCTCGCGAAGTTCCCGGGCAAGCGGGCCCTGCAGAAGAGCCCGTTCGTCAATCTCGAATGGGCGCTGATCGCCGACGGCGTCCCGGCGGCGGAGGTCTA
>JBBECF010000051.1:0-6719 GCA_040881945.1 Dongiaceae bacterium
AACTGTTACCCATGTCGCCGGTCAGATCTGTTACCCATGTTCCCGGTTGCTCAGGATATGTGCCGCCGTCCGCTTCGACTCTACCAAGTAAACGCTCCATGTTCAGCATCGACCTTATGGGTTACTCCAGGAAACCTCCAAAGAGTGCTGCCAATGCCGTTAGTGCTGCGGCCGCAGCTATTCCAATCGCATGATCCAGGAATTTGTCCGCTATCCGCTTGAGGAGATTGAGCAAAAATCTCTTAAGGTAGTCGCGTCTAACGGTTGAACTATTAAGTAGCTGCCGTCCAGCAGAAAGTTCAGCGATAACTTGCTCCTTACTAGAAAGTCCTTTAGGCCAAGGCATATTATAGCCACTGATGTCTTCAATAACGGCTTCAATCTTAGCTACCGCAGATCGATGTTTCGGCGATCCCAATGGTATCGAGAGCGTTGATTCCGGCCTTCTTACTGCTCTCTTTTCCTTTCTGAGTCGGGCTGGCTGGTATGAGCCAGTTGATTTTCTTACCGCGCTTTTCGCCACCTTGCGCCGCCGTTGTTTCAGGAGATTGCGAGCCCTGTCTATACCAGTTGGCAAAATTTCCACATGAAGAAGCCCCGCCATCTGGTGCAGGCTGACCGAACCTTCTTCTCGCCAATGCTCTGCAACAATCTGCATTGTGTTGTTGCTGAGGTGTAGGCTGGCGTGAGCCCCTATCTCTTCCATAATCCAAAATTTTTCGGGATTCTGCCTGTTCATTTTCAACAGCACACATAGCAGCTTTTTCTCAACGTCGTAGAATTCACGCGTGGGCATGGCGTTCCATCATCGCAACGAACCTTTGGAACAGGTGCTGGCTATCCTGGGGGCCGGGGGAGGCTTCGGGGTGGTATTGCACCGAGAACACCGGCTTGCCTTCGACCTTCAGGCCCTCGACGCTCCCGTCGAACAGCGACAGGTGGGTGACCGTCACGCTCACCGGAAGCGAGTCGGGCACGACCACGAAGCCGTGGTTCTGGCTGGTGATCTCGACGCGGCCGGTGGCGAGTTCCTTGACCGGGTGGTTGGCGCCGCGGTGGCCGCGGTGCATCTTCTCGGTGCGGCCGCCGAGCGCCAGCGCCAGGAGCTGGTGGCCGAGGCAGATGCCGAAGATCGGGATGCCCGACGCCAGCAGCGCGCGGATCGCCGGCACCGCGTATTCGCCCGTGGCCGCCGGGTCGCCGGGTCCGTTCGACAGGAAGACGCCGTCCGGCCGGTGGCGCAGGATGTCCTCGGCGGTTGCCGTCGCCGGCACCACGGTGACGCCGCAGCCGAGATCGGCGAGACAGCGCAGGATGTTCCGCTTGGCGCCGTAATCGACGGCGACGACGCGGTAACGGGGCGCGGTCAGGCGGCCGTAGCCGCGGCCGAGTCGCCAGCCGGTCTCGTCCCAGTCGTAGGTCTGGCGGCAGGTCACCTCCTTGGCCAGGTCCATGCCCTCGAGCCCGGGCCAGGCGGCGGCCTCGGCGGCGAGGGCGTCGAGATCGAAGGCGCCGTCCGGGGCATGGGCGACGACGCCGGCGGGGGCGCCGCCGTCGCGGATGCGGCGCGTGAGCCGGCGCGTGTCGACGCCGCCGAGGCCGACCAACCCGTGCGATTTCAGCCAGTCGTCGAGATGGCGCGTCGCCCGCCAGTTCGACGGCTCGGCGATGTCCGCGGCGAGCACGCAGCCGCGCGCCGCCGGGGTCGCCGTCTCGATGTCCTCCGGGTTGGCGCCGACATTGCCGATATGCGGGAAGGTGAAGGCGATGATCTGGCCGGCATAGGACGGATCGGTCAGAATCTCCTGATAGCCGGTCATCGAGGTGTTGAAGCAGACCTCGCCGACGGCGCGGCCGGCGGCGCCCAGCCCGCGGCCGCGGAAGACCGTGCCGTCGCCGAGCACCAGCACGCCGCTCGGCCGCTCGTCGGCGCGACTCTCGGCGGCGAAGCTCGCGGCGGGCGTCGGGCGGCTTTCGCTCATGGGCGGCGGATCCTGAGGGCGCTGCCGAAGCGGGGCGGGGCCGCAGGCGGCGACGATGCGGCGGCGCGGGCCGCGCGCCTACTTAAGCGAAGAGCGCCCTGCCGTCAAGCCTGCTTCTGCGCTCTTTGTCTTTTTATTTCAGAGCGTTAGAGAACGAGGCCGGAAATTGCCTCGGGGCCGGAAATCCTGTAACGTCGGCGCCTCGCCCGACAATCCGGGAGATCGACGCCATGCTGCGTGCGCGCCTCAGTGAGGAATTGAAGGCCGCGATGAAGGCCAAGGAGACGAGGACCACCTCGACCCTGCGCCTGATCCTCGCGGCCCTCAAGGACCGTGACATCGCCGCCCGCGGCAAGGGCAAGACCGATGGCATCGACGACACCGAAATCTTCGACATGATGCAGAAGATGGTGCGCCAGCGCCACGAGAGCATCGAAGCCTACGAGGGCGGCGGCCGCCCCGAACTGGCGAAGCAGGAAGCCGAGGAGATCGTCATCATCGAGCGCTTCCTGCCCAAGCAGATGGACGAAGCCGAGATGACGGTCGCGGTCGACCAGGCGATCGACGAGGTCGGGGCCGTCGGCCTCAAGGACATGGGCCGGGTGATGGCGGGCCTCAAGCAAAGCTTCGTCGGCCGCATGGATTTCGCCAAGGCCGGGGCCCTGGTCAAGCGCAAGCTCGGCTGACGAAGCCCGTGGCCTGGCGGCCCTACGCCGGCGCGGCGCGACCTGCTAGTGTCCCGTCCCCGAAATTCGTGTAGCGAATTTCGGGGTGAACGGGCCACTATTTGAATTTAGTGGCCTGCTTACTCGCCTCGCTGGCGCTCCGGCGCAGCGGGTCCCAGAAATTCGAATACGAATTTCTGGGGCAGGACACTAGAGTGTCGGCGGCTTTCATCGGACCCTCCGCCCATGGCGTTTCCGGCGCAATTCCTCGACGAGCTCCGCAACCGGCTGTCGATCGCCGAGGTGGTCGGCCGCCGGGTCCGCCTGCAGAAGCGCGGGCGCGAGCATGTCGGCCTGTGCCCGTTCCACAACGAGAAGACGCCGTCCTTCACGGTCAGCGAGGAGAAGGGGTTCTTCCACTGCTTCGGCTGCGGCGCGCACGGCGACGTGGTCGGCTTCGTCATGCGCAGCGACGGTCTCGCCTTCCCCGAGGCGGTCGAACGGCTGGCCGAACAGGCCGGTCTGCCGGTGCCGGCGAGCTCGCCCGAGGAGCGCGGCCAGGCCCAGCGACAGGCGACGCTTCATGCCGTCAACGAGGCGGCGGCGGCCTGGTTCGAGGGTCAGTTGCGCGGCGCCGGCGGCCGCGTTGCCCTCGACTACCTCCGGGGGCGCGGCATCGAGGAGCAAACCGTCGGCCGGTTTCGCCTGGGCTACGCGCCGGACAGCCGCGGTGCGTTGAAGGCGGCGCTCGCCGGCGCCGGCTTCCCCGAGCCGCTGGCGGTCGAAGCCGGGCTGCTGATCCGGCCCGAGGGCGGCGGCGCCAGCTACGACCGCTTCCGCGGCCGCGTCATGTTCCCGATCGCCGATCGCCGCGGCCGGGTCATCGCCTTCGGCGGGCGGACTCTCGGCGACGGCGAGCCGAAATACCTGAATTCGCCGGAGACGCCCCTGTTTCACAAGGGGCGCGTGCTCTACGGCCTTGCCCAGGCGACGCGCCCGCCGGCGGCGGCGGACGCGGACGAGATCGTCGTTGCCGAGGGGTACATGGACGTGATCGCCCTGGTCCAGTCGGGTGCCGGACGGGCGGTGGCGCCGCTCGGCACGGCGCTCACCGAGGAGCAGATCGCGCAGCTCTGGCGGCTCGCGCCGGAGCCCGTGCTGTGCTTCGACGGCGATGCCGCCGGGCAACGCGCCGCGGCGCGCGCGGCCGATCGCGCCCTGCCCCTGTTGGCGCCGGGGCGGTCCCTGCGCTTCGCGCTGCTGCCGCCGGGCGACGACCCCGACAGCCTGATCCGGGCGCACGGCCGCGAGGCGATGCGCGAGATCGTCGAGCGGGCGGAGCCGTTGGTCGCCCTGTTGTGGGAGCTGGAGACCGCGGGCCGCGCCTTCGACACGCCGGAACGCCGTGCCGGCCTGCGCCAGCGTCTGTACGAGCGGCTGCGGCGGATCGCCGACAGGTCGGTCGAGCAGGCCTATCGGATCGAGATGGACCGGCGGCTGGACGAGGCGTTCGGCCGCGGCCCGGCGCGCCCCGGCGCCCGCTACCGCCCGGCCGCCGCCGGCCCGGCCGGCGGCCAGGCCGCCCGGCTCGGCACGGCGGGGCGCGGGCGGCTGCAGCAGGAAATCCTGCTGGCGACGGTGATCAACCATCCGGGTCTGCTGACCGGCCACGCCGAGGCGCTGGCCGGGATAACCCTGCCGGCGGCCGAGCTCGACGATCTGCGGCGGGCCATAATAGACCTCGCCGCCGGCCATCCGGACCTTGACACGGCAACGCTCAAAGACCACTTGACGCGGCACGGCTTCTCGCGGGTTCTGGACATCCTATTGATCAACGCCAAGAGCACGCGTTTCGCGGGCCTGGAGGCGCCGGCCGAGGAGGCCGGGGCCGGGCTGGCGCATGTGCTCGGCCTGATGCGGGAGCGCGAAGCCTGGCGCGAGGCGCATACGACCGCGCGCCGGCTGGGCGAGGACCCGACGGACGAGACGCAACACCGGTTGCAGGAGCAGTTGCGGGCGCTTCAGGACGGCGAAAGCCGCCGGCAAGACCTCGATCGCGACGAGGCGCCTTCGGTACGGGTTAAGAGTTAGCGACCGGCGTCGCCGTAGGGGGCCGGACCCCCGGGGCGCGCGCGGTTCTTGTCGGACGACGGACGAATTTTCTGGGCAGGTGCGGCATGGCGGCCAAGACCTCTAACAAAGCGGAAGTCGGCGAGACGCGCGACGAGCACGCCGAGGGTCCGTTGATGGACGGCGTCAGCGTCGCCGTGAAGAAGATGCTCGCGCGCAGCAAGGAGCGCGGCTACGTCACCTACGACGAGCTGAACGCCGCGCTGCCCCCCGACCAGATGTCCTCGGAACAGATCGAGGACACCCTGGCGATGCTCAACGAAATGGGCGTCAACGTCGTCGAGAGCGAAGAAACCGAGGACGCCCCGGCGACCCCGGGAGAGGCCGCGGAAGAGACCGAGACCGAGGGGCGCAGCGCCGGCAACCTGGACGACGACGATATCGGCCGCACCGACGACCCGGTGCGCATGTACCTGCGCGAGATGGGCAGCGTCGAGCTGCTGTCGCGCGAGGGCGAGATCGCCATCGCCAAGCGCATCGAGGCCGGCCGCGACATGATGATCGGCGGCATCTGCGAGATGCCGATCGCGGTGCGCGCCGTCATCGGCTGGCGCGACAAGCTGGTCGCCAGCCAGCTGTTGTTGCGCGACATCATCGACCTCGACGCGACCTACGGCGGCGGTCCCGGCGCCGCCGCGGCCGCCGCCGGCGCGCCCAACGCCGCGGCCGGCGGCGCGCCCAACGCCGCGGCCGGCGGCGCGGCCAACGCCGCGGACGGCGCGGTCGCGGTCGGCGACGCCGAGGAGACCGAGGAGGGCGACGACGCCGACGCCGAAAGCAACATTTCGCTCGCCGCCATGGAGCTGGAGCTGCTGCCCAAGGTGCTCGACACCTTTCACGGCATCGCGGCGACCTTCAAGCGGCTCGACCGGCTGCAGCAGCGGCGGCTTGCGGCCTTGCAGGGCCACGAGAAGGTGTCCACGCAGTCGGAGCGCCGCTACGAGAAGCTGAAGATCGAGCTGGTCGAACAAATGCGCGGCGTGCGCCTGCACAACGCGCGGATCGAGGCCCTGGTCGACGAGATCTACGGCCTGAACCGCCGGCTGACCAACCTCGAGGGCCGGCTGCTGCGGCTCGCCCAGCGCAGCGGCGTGAAGCGCGAGGACTTCCTCGCCCGGTATTACGGCGTCGAGCTCGACCCGCGCTGGATCGGAAGGGTCGGGCGGCTGACCGGCAAGGGCTGGAAGAACCTCGCCACCCGCCACCGCGACGAGGTCAAGGCGATCCGCGGCGAGGTTGCCGAGGTCGCGCAGACGACCAGCCTGCCGATCGCCGACTTCCGCCGCATCGTCAACACCATCCAGAAGGGCGAACGCGAGGCCGGCCGGGCGAAGAAGGAAATGGTCGAGGCCAATTTGCGCCTGGTCATTTCGATCGCCAAGAAATACACGAACCGCGGGCTGCAATTCCTCGACCTGATCCAGGAAGGCAACATCGGCCTGATGAAGGCGGTGGACAAGTTCGAATACCGCCGCGGCTACAAGTTCTCGACCTACGCCACCTGGTGGATCCGCCAGGCGATCACGCGCTCGATCGCCGACCAGGCGCGCACCATCCGCATCCCGGTGCACATGATCGAGACGATCAACAAGCTGGTCCGCACCAGCCGCCAGATGCTGCACGAGATCGGCCGCGAGCCGACGCCCGAGGAGCTCGCCGAGAAGCTGATCATGCCGCTCGAAAAGGTGCGCAAGGTGCTCAAGATCGCCAAGGAGCCGATCAGCCTCGAGACCCCGATCGGCGACGAGGAGGACAGCCACCTCGGCGACTTCATCGAGGACAAGAACGCCATCCTGCCCTTGGACGCGGCGATCCAGGCGAACTTGCGCGAAACCACGACGCGCGTGCTGGCCAGCCTGACGCCGCGCGAGGAACGCGTGCTGCGCATGCGCTTCGGCATCGGCATGAACACCGACCACACGCTGGAAGAGGTCGGCCAGCA
>JBBECF010000052.1:0-6686 GCA_040881945.1 Dongiaceae bacterium
GTTTCGTCAACGGGCATGCCGGCGCGGCGGCTCAGCCCTGGCGCGCCTTGAACCGCGGATTGGTCTTGTTGATGATGTAGACGCGGCCCTTGCGGCGGATCAACCGGCAATTCTTGTGCCGCGCCTTCGCCGACTTCAATGAGTTGACCACTTTCATCGTCCGCTCCGGAAACCACTGGTCGGGCCGCGCGAAGGCCGCAACATAGGGAGGCCGGCCCCGGCTGTCAACGCCGCGCCGTCACCAGTCCTAGAGCAGTCGATCGTTCTTGGTTTTCAAGGCATAGACGCGGTAGAGGCGCAGATCGCCGGCGTCGATGGCGGCCACCCGGCGCGTCCACAGCTCGACCTCCTGGAACAGGCAGCGCGCCATGTCCGGGTCGAGGCTGGCGCTTGCGGCGGCCAGGGTATAATTCGCCCAGCCGGACAGGATGAGGTCGCGGAACGCCGCCGTCTCGTCCTCGGCGACGCGGATGTCGAATTTCAGCTCCTTGAGGCTGCGGGTGTAGTCGTCCATGGCCCATGGATGCGGCGCTGTCGGCTCGTGCTGCGTCCAGGCGCTGATGGTCGGGCTGTTCTCGCGGCCGGGCCCGCTCAGCACATAGTCGGTGAACACGAGCTGCCCATGCGGCTTGAGCCCGTGCTCGATAACGCGCAGCAGCCGCGCCTTGTCGGCGACCGTGAAGAGGATCTCGCGGGCGATGATGCAGTCGAAGCTGCGCGCCGGAATCTCGAACTGGTCGGGGTCGTAGGGCGCGATCTCGGCCTTCTTGGCGAGCCCGGCCAGTGTCGAGATTTCCTTGCCGGCGACGGCGAGCTCGGGGTCGCGCTCGACGCCGCTGACCCAGACGCCGAACTCCTCGACGCAGGCGCGCGCCGGCCCGCCCAGCCCGGCGCCGAGGTCGAGCAGGCTCATCGCCGGGGTGAGGCCGAACGGCTTGGCCAGACGCTGGCTGTATTCGCGCCCGCCCGGCGCCCAGAATCCCTGTCCCCATATGGCCTGGAGCATCTGGACGCGGTGCGTCTCCCAGGGCCGCGCCGGATCGCGATAGCCGACGACCTTGCGCGGCTCCGGCTCGGGCGGCGCTTCGCCCGCACGCGCCTTCAGGACGAGTTCGTTGCCATCCCACCAGGCCTTCAGGCGCAGGTTGACCGGGATCTTCGCCCGCGCCGGGCCCGGCGTCGACGGCTTGTTTGTCGCCAACAGGCCCAATGTCGCAGCGCCTCCTTCCGCGGCACCCATTGTAGCGAACGACCGATTAAGCGACCGTTAACCTTGTTTCGCGGCGCCCCGCTCACCAAAAGGACGACGTAACCTTGCGGTCGCTCTTCACCGCATAGACGCGACACAGTCGGAGATCGCCGCTGTCGATCGCGGCAACGCGCCGGCTCCATAGTTCGACCTCCTCGACCAGGCACCGAGCCATGTCCGCGTCGAGCCGGGCCTTCGACGCGGCGGCGGCGTAAGCCGCCCAGCCGCTCACGAACTGCTCGCGGCCGGTCGCCGTCGTGTCCTGAACGAGCTGAATGTCCAGCTTCAGATCGCGCAAACAAGCGGTATAGTCGTCGGCCCGCCAGGGATCGGGGCGCATGGGTTCGCCCTCGATCCAGGACCGGATCGCCGCGCTGTCCGGGCTGCCGCCGTCGCTCAGCACGTAGTCCGTTATGAGGAGCTGCCCGCGCGGCTTCAGGGCGCCGTCGACGAGCTTCAAGAACCGGGCCTTGTCCGCCACGGCGAACAGGACGTCGCGGGCGAGCACGCAGTCGAAGCCGCGCGTCGAGCCCTCGAAGCCGTCGGGGTCGAACCCGACGATCTCGGCCTTCTTGGCCAGCCCGGCCAGGGTCGACAGCGCCGCGCCGGCGGCCGCCAGTTCGAGGTCACGCTCGAGGCCGCTGACCCAGACGCCGTATTCTTCGACGCAGGTGCGCGCCAGCCCGCCCAGGCCGGCGCCGAGGTCGAGCATGCTCATCTTCGAGTTGAGGCCGAACAGGCTGACCTGGCGCAGGCTCTCGGCGCGTCCGCCAGGGACCCAAAAGCCTTCGCCCCAGACCTCCTGGAGCAGCCGCACCCGCGCCGTTTGCCAAACCAGCGTCGGATCGCGCTCGCTGCCGACCGGTGGGGCATCGTCCTCGCCCGCGTCGCCTTCGCGCCGCTTCAGGAAAAGATCGTTGCCGTCCCACCATGCCTGCAGACGCAGGCCAAGCGGAATCTTCGCCGAAGCCCGGCCGGCCGGGCCGGACTGCGCGCGGCCAAGGGAACCAAATCGCCGACCTCCTACTCCCGGTGGTCGGATTTTGGCGGATTGCTACTTAAAGGGGAATTAACGAGATGAAATGCGACTTTTGGTAGCACACGGCCGGCCGCGGGGCTATTCGATGAGCCCTGTCTTCGGATCGAGGAACACGGGCCCTCCGCCCCCGGCGCCGGCGAAGTCGAAGAGGTTCGCCAGAGTACCCGCCCGTTCGTCGAGCGAGCCGCCGCCGATCCGGCCGAGGCCCCAGTTGTCTTCGATGAAGCGCAGGATCGAGGATTGGTCGGTAAACGTGTGATCCACGAAATTCTTCTTCGCATAGGGCGACACGACCAGCAGCGGCAGGCGGGGCCCATAGCCGCAGTGCGGGGCGACGGCCCTGGCTTCGCCGGAGGCTTCGCCGAGGCGAGCGCCGCCGAGCGGCTTGCCGCAGGTCCCGGACGGCGTCGGATCGGCGGCGGTCGGCGGCATCGCGTGGTCGTACCAGCCGCCGGAATCGTCGTAGGTGACGATCACCGCCATGTCCCGCCATTGCGGCGTGCGTTGCAGCCGATTGACGGTTTCGACGATGAAGCGCTGCTCGTCGAGCGGACTGGAGTGCCCCGCGTGCCCATCCCGGTACTGCGCGGCCTTGAGAAAGCTGACCGCCGGCAGGTTACCGGCGCCAACGGCATCCCAGAAATCAGCCAGGTCGTATTGGTGATTCGCCCGGTCGGAGCGTCCGATCATGGCGGCCGCGGTCGGCGGCAGGTGGTGCGGGTTGGCGGTGGACGCGAAGTATTGGAACGGCTGACGGTGGGCGTTGTAGTCGACGACGCGCGCGCCGGCCAGATTCCGGCTGGTCGAGCCGCACACGGCCTTGCCAGTGCCGGCGCGCGCGCTCGGCCGGAAACCGCCCTGGAACCAGCCCCAGGTGACGCCCTTGGCGTTCAACAGATCGCCGACGTTCCGGCCGCTCACGGCAATCAGCCCGCTCTCGGATCGGGCGCAGTCGTCGAGCACCGGATCGGGATCGCCGATCACGACGCCCGCCACCGTCGCCGGCCTGCCGCCGACGGTCAGGTCGGCGGGCGCGGCGCCGTCCGTTCGCCCCGAGATCATGTTGAGCGCCCCCGGCGTGGATGGTCCGAAGGCGGTGGCGAAGAAGCGGTCGCTCGAGGCGAAATTCTGGGCATAGGTCCACAGCGCCGTCACGGTGTTGCCGTCGTAGTAGCCCATCACCCGCCTGGGATCGCATCCTTGGCCGGTGGGACCGAGCGCCTCGACGAACCGGTCCATGAGGCCGCCGCGATAGGCCTCTAGCTGCAACGCGTAGTCGTGGTACGGGCTGCACGCCGTCGCCTGCGAGCGGTCGAGCCGGAACGGATTGGCGGCGTTCGGATTGCGCCGCAGCAGGTCCGCGGTCAGGCCGTCGACGGACGGCGTATCGGGCGCCGCCACGAACGGCGGCGACCCTTCCGGATTCAAGGCGCGCGGATAGGTCGCGAAGTAGTGATCGAAGGAGACGTTCTCCTGCACGATGACGATGAGGTGCTCGATCGGCGTCGCGGCGCCCGCCCGCGCCGGCGCCGGGCCGGCGATGGCAAGGGACAGGCACGCCGCGCCCAAGGCCAACCCGCGACCGCGCAGCTTCAGCCTTCTCGCGGACCGCATGACAATGCTCCGATCGCAGGGGGCGCGCCGGCGAACGGCGGCGCTTCGGGACCAGGGCGCGATGTTGCCGGAAGGGGGGCGCGGGCGCAATGACTTCGCTGGCCGGCGGCCGGCAATGCTGTAGTGTCGGCGCCGCCATGACGACCGCCGCCGCCTGGCCGACACTCGCGCAGCATGTGCGCCGGACATTGGGCTTCGCGCTGCCGGTGATGGTGGCGCGGGCCGGCCTGGTGATCATGGTGACCGTGGACACGGTAATGACCGGCCGGGTCGGCGCCGCCGAGCTCGCCTATTACGGCATCAGCTTCGCGCCGCAGATCGTCATGCTGACCGTCGGCATCGGCCTTCTGGTCGGCGTCATCGTGCTGGCCGCCCAGGCCGACGGCGCCGGCCGCCCGGAGCAATGCGGGCGCATCTGGCACCTCGGTCTCGCGCTCGGCGGCGGGCTGGGCCTCGTCTATGCCTTGGCGTTGAGCCGGGGCAACGCGATCCTGTCGCTGCTCGGCCAGGGACCCGAGATAACAGCCGGCGGCGGCCGCGCCTTGGCCCTGTGGGGCCCGGGCATGCCGGCGATTCTGATGTTCGTCGCCACCACCTCGTTCCTCGAGGGGATCGGCCGGCCGCGCCCCGGCATGGTGGTGGCGCTCGGCGCCAACCTGCTCAATGCCGGCCTGAACTGGGTCTTCATTTTCGGCCATCTCGGAGCGCCGGCGATGGGCGCGGCCGGCGCCGTGCTCGCCACGACGCTGACCCGCTGGGCGATGGTGGCGGCGCTGGTGGGCTATGTCCTGACCATGGGCGACCGTGCCCGCTACGGCGTGCGGGCGCCGCTCGCCGGCCGGTTCGGCGACCTGCGCCGGCTGCTCGCCCTGGGCGCGCCGTTCGCCGCCGGCATCGGTCTGGAAACCTCCGCCTTCGCCGCCACCGCCACCTTCGCCGGCTGGCTCGGCGCCGTGCCGCTCGCCGGCTATCAGGTCGCGCTCAACGCGACCGCGCTCATTTACATGCTGGCGATCGGCCTGTCGACCGCCACGGCGGTGCGCGTCGCCAATGCGATCGGGCGGCAGGACCGCGCCGGACTGGCCTGGGCCGGCTGGGTCGGGACCGGGGTCGCCATTGTCCTGATGCTCGCGGTCGCGGCCGGGGTCGCGCTCGGCGCCGACGGCATCGCCGCACTGTACAGCGGCGACGCCGCCGTGCGGGCGGTGGCGACGGCGGCCCTGCACGTCGTCGCCTGGATCGTCGTCGTCGACGGCGCCCAGGGCGTGCTGATCGGCGCCACGCGCGGCGCTGCCGACGTGGCGGTCCCCACCGCCATCTACGCCCTGTCGTTCTGGGCGATCAGCGTGCCGATGGGCTATGGTCTGGGCGTCGTCGCCGGATACGGCGTGCCCGGGCTGATGTGGAGCCTGTTCGCCGGGCTGCTCGCGGCGGGCCTGCTGCTTGGCGCGCGGTTCCACGCCGTCGCGCGGCGCCCGCTGCGGCCGCTCTAACCCCCGTCCCGGCAGGTGGAAAAAGGGGACAGTCCCCTTTATTACTGCAAAACCCAAGCAAATACACATATTAATAAAGGGGACTGTCCCCTTTTTCCGCCCGGACTGAGCGGCCGCTTGCCGGGGCGCCGCGCCCGCCCCTATCATCGCCGGCGCGGGAACCGGGAGGAAGCGGATGGTGGCCTTGGCGAACGAGCGGGTGGCCTATTTCAACGGCCGCATCGTCCCGGAAAGCGACGTGCTGATCCCGTTCCGCGACCGCGGCTTCCTGTTCGGCGACGCGGCCTTCGACACCGCGCGCACGTTTCGGCACCGCCCGTTCCGGCTGAAGGAGCATGTCGATCGCCTGTACCGATCGCTGCGCTACCTGCGCATCGATCCCGGGCTGGCGCCGGCGGAGACGGTCGAGATCACCGAGCGGGTGCTGACGCGCAACCTGCACCTGCTCGACGCGGACGACGACTATTGGGTGACGCAGCGCGTCTCGCGCGGCGCGCTCGAAATCGATTCGGCGGCGGGGCCACCCCACCCGACCGTGATCGTGGAATGCACGCCGCTGCCGCTCGCGGCGCGGGCGCGGCTGTTCCGCGACGGCATCGACGTGGTCGTGCCTTCGGTGCGCCGCGCCGCGCCCGACGTCCTGAGCCCGCGCGCCAAGACGCACAATTACCTGAACCTGATCGTCGGCGACCTCGAGGCGAAGGCGGCGAACCCGGCGGCCTGGGCGGTGCTGCTCGACGCCGACGGCAACCTGACGGAAGGCATGGGCAGCAACATCTTCCTGGTGCGCGACGGCGCCCTGCTCACCCCCGCGGACCGCGCCGTGCTGCCCGGCGTCAGCCGCCAGACCGTCATCGAGCTGGCGCGGGCGGCGGGCGTGCCGGTGACCGAGACCGCCGTCGACCTCTACGACGCCTATACCGCCGACGAGGCTTTCCTGACCTCGACCAGCCTGTGCATCTGCCCGGTGCGGACGATCAACGGCCGGCAGACGGCGGCGGGCGCGATTCCCGGGCCGCTGACGAAGCGCCTGACCGAGGCCTACGCGAAGCTGGTCGACTGCGACTTCGTCGCCCAATATTTGCGCCGGATCGTGTAGCGAGTCGTCGGTCGTCAGTCATCAGTCATCAGTCGTCAGTCGTCAGTCATCGATTCCCAGTACTTTGGTGAACGATAACTGATAACTGATAACTGATAACTGATAACTGACGACTGACGACTGTTTACCGGTCGTTGTCACGCCGCGCGGTGCAGGCGCAGCCGGGCCCAGACGTCGGCGAGCGCCGCGACC
>JBBECF010000053.1:0-6674 GCA_040881945.1 Dongiaceae bacterium
TTCGAGCCGACCATCGACTACGTCGTCACCAAGATGCCGCGCTTCACCTTCGAGAAGTTCCCGGGAGCCGAGGCACTGCTGACCACCTCGATGAAGTCGGTCGGCGAGGCGATGGCGATCGGCCGCAGCTTCGCCGAATCGATGCAGAAGGCGCTGCGCTCGATGGAAACCGGCCTGACCGGCTTCAACGAGGTCGACATCCCCGGCGGCACCGAAGCGAACGCGGTGCGGGCGGCGCTGGCGCGCCCGACGCCCGACCGTCTGCTGGTCATCGCCCAGGCGCTGCGCCTGGGCATGAGCGTCGAGGATATCCACGCGGTGTGCAAGTACGACCCGTGGTTCCTGCGGGAAATCCGGCGCGTCGTCGAGACCGAGGCCGCGGTGCGCGCGAACGGCTTGCCGACCGACGCGGCCGGGCTGCTGCGGTTGAAGAAGCTGGGGTTCTCCGACGCCCGCCTGGGCGAGCTCGCCGGGCTCGACGAGGACGCCGTCGCCGGCCGCCGCCGCGCCGCCGGCGTCACGCCCGTCTACAAGCGTGTCGATACCTGCGCCGCCGAGTTCGCCTCGCTGACCCCGTACATGTACTCGTGCTACGAGGGCGACGGCGTCACGCCGGCAGAGTGCGAGGCCGAACCGAGCGACCGACGCAAGGTCATCATCCTCGGCGGCGGCCCGAACCGCATCGGCCAGGGCATCGAGTTCGACTATTGCTGCGTCCACGCCGCCTACGCGCTCAAGGAGGCGGGGTACGAGACGATCATGGTCAACTGCAACCCGGAGACGGTGTCGACCGACTACGACACCGCGGACCGGCTGTATTTCGAGCCGCTGACCGCCGAGGACGTGATCGAGCTGGCGCGGGTCGAACAGCGGCGCGGCACCCTGCTCGGCGCCATCGTGCAACTCGGCGGGCAGACGCCGCTGAAGCTCGCTGCCGCGCTCGACGCCGCCGCCGTGCCGATCCTCGGCACCTCGCCCGACGCCATCGACCTGGCCGAGGACCGCGAGCGATTCCAGTCGCTGCTCGCCCGGCTCGGGTTGCGGCAGCCGGCCAACGGCGTCGCCCGCTCGGCCGCCGAGGCCGAGCGGGTCGCCGCCGAGGTCGGCTATCCGGTTGTGATCCGGCCCTCCTACGTGCTCGGCGGCCGCGCCATGGAGATCGTCCACGACGTGGAGGCGCTGCGCCGCTACGTGAGCCAGGCGGTCAAGGTTTCGGGCAAGAGCCCGGTGCTGATCGATTCCTACCTGCAGGACGCCATCGAGGTCGATATCGACGCCGTTGCCGACAATGCCACCGTGTACATCGCCGGCGTCATGGAGCATATCGAGGAGGCCGGCATCCATTCCGGCGATTCGGCCTGTTCGCTGCCGCCCCATACGCTGACTCCGGCCCTGGTCGCGGAAATCGAGCGGCAGACCGCCGCGCTCGCGCGCGCGCTCGACGTCGTCGGCCTGATGAACACGCAGATGGCGATCAAGGGCGAGGACATTTACATCCTCGAGGTCAACCCGCGGGCGAGCCGCACGGTCCCCTTCGTGGCCAAGGCGACGGGGGTACCCATCGCCAAGATCGCCGCCCGCGTCATGGTCGGGGAGAAACTGGCGGGCCTCGCCCGCCCAGGCAGCCGGCGCAACCACGTCGCGGTCAAGGAGGCGGTGTTCCCGTTCGACCGCTTTCCCGGGGTGGACCTCATCCTGGGGCCCGAAATGAAGTCGACCGGCGAGGTCATGGGCATCGACCGCGACTTCGCCCGGGCCTTCGCCAAGTCCCAACTCGGCGCCGGCACCCGGCTGCCGCTCCAGGGCACGGTGTTCATCTCGGTCAAGGACAAGGACAAGCCGGCCATGGTGGCGCCCGGCCGCGAGCTCGTCGCGATGGGGTTCCGGCTGATCGCCACGGAGGGGACCGCCGCCTATCTGGCCGGCCAGGGCCTGCCGGTCGGCCGGGTGAACAAGGTCCTGGAAGGCCGGCCGCACATCGTCGACGCCATGAAGAACGGCGACGTACAGCTGGTCTTCAATACCACCGAAGGGGCGCAGGCGATCGCCGACAGCTTCAGCCTGCGCCAGACCGCGCTGACCGACAGCATCCCCTATTACACCACCGTCGCCGGGGCCCGGGCCGCCGTCGCCGCCATCGCCGCGCTGGCCAGCGGCGATCTTGAAGTCGCCCCGCTCCAATCGTACTTTAAGGGGTCGTTCTAGCAACCGACCCGATATCGATCGCGGCGGGCGGTTGGTTTTTTTGCGGATGCGGCGAGCGCGTTGCGTCTCGTGGCGCCTGGATTGGGGCATGAAGTCGAAGATACCGATGACCGCGGAAGGCCTGGCCCGGCTCGTGGACGAGCTGCGCCACCTGAAGCATGTCGAGCGGCCGGCGGTGATCCGGTCGATCTCCGAGGCGCGCGATCACGGCGACCTGTCGGAGAACGCGGAATACCATGCCGCGCGCGAGCGCCAGGGTTTCATCGAGGGCCGCGTCGCCGACCTGGAGGACAAGGTCGCCCGCGCCGAAGTCATTGACGTGAAAAAGCTTTCCGGCAAACAGGTGATGTTCGGGGCGACCGTCACGCTGCTCGACGAGGACACCGACGCAAAAACCAAGTACCAGATCGTCGGCCAGGACGAATCGGATGTCCGGGCCGGCCGGTTGTCGATCTCATCGCCGCTGGCGCGGGCGCTCATCGGCAAAAAGGTCGGCGACAGCGTCGAGGTGACGACGCCGAGCGGCTCCAAATCCTACGAAATCGTCCGCCTGGCGTTCAAATAGCGGACCCGACCCCTTCGGCGGGGCTAACCCGTTGGCGCGCCGTCGTTCCCGTCGACGTCGATCGGCACCCCCGGCTGCGCCTTGCAGCTGCGGATGGCTAGCGCCGACTTGACATGGCTGACGTTCGGCGCGGTCGTCAACTTCGAGGTAAGGAATCGCTGATAGGCGTCCCAGTCGACGGCCACGACACGCAGCAGGAAGTCCGTCTCGCCGGCCAGCATGTGGCACTCCCGCACCTCCGGCCACGACTGCATCAGGGTCTCGAAGGCGCTCAGGTCGGCCTCGGCCTGCGACGCAAGGCCGACCTGGGCGAACACGGTGACGCCGTAGCCGAGCGCCTCGGGATTGAGGTCGGCGTGATAGCCGCGGATGAAGCCGGCCCGTTCGAGCGCGCGCACGCGCCGCAGGCACGGCGGCGCCGAGATACCGGCGCGACTGGCCAACCCGACATTGGTCATGCGTCCGTCGTCTTGCAGGTCGCGCAGAATTCGCCGGTCGATCCGATCCAGCCTCACCCGCCGCATCGATTTTCCTCCCGCCGGCGTTGCCGCAACGCAACTATATTGCACGGCGGCGGACGCGCCAAGGGTGGCCGCCGCGCCGATTTGTCGCGCCAAGCCTCGGGAACGGTTCGATGACCGCGATGGATGCCCTCGGCCCGCTGCGTTGCTGGGTGGTGAACGACGGCACGGCCGGCATGGAGACGCAGTGCCTCGGGCTCGCCGAGGCGCTCGGGCTGGCGCCCGAGGTCAAGCGCCTGCGCGCGCGCGCGCCATGGCGGTGGCTGCCGCCGCAGCTGTGGATAAACCCGCTCGACGCCCTCGATCCCGCCGGCGACCGTTTGGCGCCGCCGTGGCCGGACCTCGTTATCGCCACCGGTCGCCAGACCGTGGCGCCGGTGCTTGCCCTGCGGCGCGCGAATCGCGGGCGCAGCTTCACGGTGCAATTGCAGGATCCCGGCATCGATCCGTCCCGCTTCGATCTCGTCATTGCGCCGGAGCACGATCGACTGGCCGGTCGCAACGTCGTCGTCACCCTGGGCGCGCTCAACCGGGTGACGCCGGCCCGCCTCGCCGCGGCCGCCGGCGAATTCGCCCCCGCCCTGGCCGGCCTGAAGCGGCCGTTGGTCGCGGTCATGCTCGGGGGATCGAACAAGGCGTACCGCCTGACCGACCGGGTCATCGACCGTTTGGGCGCGGAGCTGGCGACACTGGCCGACCGCCGCGGCTGCGGCTTCGCGATCTCCGCCTCGCGCCGCACCGACCCGGCCGCCTTCGCGCGGCTGCGCGCGCGGCTCGCCGGGTGTCCCGCCGTCTGGTGGGGCGGCGCAGGCCCGAACCCCTATTTCGGCTATCTGGCGCTGGCCGACGCGATCCTCGTCACCGCCGATTCGGTCAACATGGCGTCCGAGGCCTGCGCCACCGGCAAGCCGGTTTACATCGTCCCGCTCGAGGGCGGATCGGCCAAGTTCCGCCGCTTCCACGCGCGGCTTGCCGCCGCCGGCATGACCCGCCCCTTCGCCGGGGCGATCGAGAGCTGGTCCTATACGCCGCTCGACGAGACCGCGCGGGCGGCGGTGGAGGTGCGCCGGCGCCTGGCCGCCTGGCGGCGCGACGGCGGCGGCCGGAGTTGACAATTCGCTCGCCGCTCGTAGGGTCGCCTCGATCCCGGCCGCCGTCGCGGAAGGCCCATCTTTGCCATGCATAGCCTCGACCTCGATGCCGTCCGCGCCGCCCCGGTGACGGCCTCGCCGTTCGCGTTCATCGTCGTCCCCGGCTTCGTGCGCGGCGACGCCGTGGCCGCCGTCGCCGCCGATTTCCCGCGCATCGCCAAGCCGGGCAGCTTCCCGCCCGAGGAGCTCGAATTCGGGCCCGCCTTCGCGCGCCTGCTCGACGAGCTGCGCGGCCCGGAGGTGACCGCCTGCCTGGGCGAGAAATTCGCCGTGGACCTGTCCGGCCGGCCGACGCTGGTCACGGTTCGCGGCCGCGCCGCGCCGCGCGACGGCCGCATCCACACCGACAGCGAGAGCAAGGTGGTCACCGCGTTGATCTATCTGAACCCGGCCTGGGAGGCGCCCGGCGGGCGGCTGCGCCTGCTGCGCTCGGCGCAGGATCTCGACGACTATATCGTCGAGGTGCCGCCCGACGCCGGGACGCTGCTCGCCTTCCGTCGTTCCGCCAACTCCTTCCACGGCCATCGGCCGTTCAGCGGCGAGCGGCGCAGCATCCAGGTCAATTGGATGACCGACGCCGGCGTGGCCCGGCGCGAGCAGGCGCGACACCGCCTCTCGGCCCGGCTGAAGCGCCTCAATCCCTTCGCCTGAACGAGCGCGAAGGCGGTGGCGAGGCCATGACCCTGCGCATCGAGACCTTCAGCAACGTCACCGGCGGCAACAGCTTCTACAAGGCCATCGCCCATCCCCTGGCGGCGCGGCGCGCCGGGCCGTTGCTCGATGGGCTGGCGGCGGCCGGACGGACGGCGATCTACGATCCCTACAGCTTGGCGGAGGGCTTCGCTGCCCTCTACGATCTCTCGCGCCTCGACCTCGCCGCCGTGCTGGTGCAGGACGTCGAGTCCGTCGGCCGAGTCGTGCTGGGTCGCCGGACCCGGCCGGTGACCGCCCTGCCGGAGCTGCGCGGCGTCGCGCGGCTGCTGGTGGTGGCCTTCGACGCCGACCGCCAGATCGAGCAGATCCGCCATCTGCTGCCGCAAGGGGCGGAGGCGGTCAGTCTCGACGCGATCCGTCTTCCCGACGACATGCTGAGCAACCGGAAGCGCTATCTGGACCCGCTCAACTTCGCCACCAATTTCGCCTTCTTCCGCGACGCCGACGGGCACCATACCCGCCTGGCGACGGCCAATTACTGGGCCGGCTACGGGGCCGGCGCCGCGGCCCTGTGGGCCTGCCTGTTCGACGACGCCGGCGCGGCGATCGCCGAGTGGCGCCAGGCGCTGCCGGCCGGGATCGGCGGCATCACCATCGACAGCGGCGAGCTGCGCCGCCGGTTCGACCTGCCGGCGTTCACCGGCCAACTCTTCCTCCATGCCGTCGGGATCGCCGGACATGACGTGGTGAAGTACGCCCTCGACACCTATGGCGACGCGCCGACGGTGCTGTCCTGCACGCACGACGCCAATGCCTGGCCGGCCGAGCTCTATGCCGGCCTGCCGGCCCCGGCGCCCGGCGAACGGGTGGTGCTGTGGCTGCAGAACAGTCACCCCTGCCCGATCCCGGCCGGGGCCATGTACGTCAACATCATGGGGAACGCCGACGCCCGCCCGTTCGAGCGCGCCGTGCCGCCCTTCGCCACCTGCGCGCTCGACGTCGGCGCGCTGCTGCCCGAGGCGCGCTGGCCGCAGCAGCTCGAACTGCGCGCCGGCAAGCATGTCGTGCGGCCGCGCTACGAGGCGATCGCGGCCGGCGGCCGGCGGCGCATCGCCCATGTCAACGTCGAGCGCACCGACCTCGCCCCCGATCCCCGCCTGCCGGAGCTGGCCGGGCTGATCGGCAAGGGCTTCGTGCTGCCGGCGCCGGTGCTGCCGCCGGCGCGCTGGCGCAGCCTGGCGCTGCCGACGCCGATGTCGACCTGTCAGGACGAGCTGCCCCTGGCCATGTTGGTCTATGACCCCGCCGGGCGCGAGGCGGCGCGCCACCGCCTCGGCCGGGTGCGGCGCGGCGCGGGCCAGGCCGTCGATGTCGGGGCCCTGCTGGCGGCGGCCGGCGACGCTCCCTTCGGCCATGTCGAGCTGGTCTACGATTTCACGGACGGCGGCGAGGCCGACGGCTGGCTGCACGGGCTGTTCCGCTACGAGGACCGCCGGAGCGGCCATGCCGCCGAGACCAGCTTCGGCGCCCACCTGTTCAACAGCGTGCTCACCTACCGCAACGAGCCGCAGTCCTACC
>JBBECF010000054.1:0-3633 GCA_040881945.1 Dongiaceae bacterium
GCGCGCTTCCCGAAGGGCACGCCGCTCTATATCCGGCCGTTCCTGTGGTCCGAGGACGGCTGGATGGCGC
This sequence comes from Dongiaceae bacterium, assembly GCA_040881945.1. Lineage (GTDB taxonomy): Bacteria > Pseudomonadota > Alphaproteobacteria > Dongiales > Dongiaceae > JBBECF01. The sequence continues at coordinate 71 of JBBECF010000054.1, forward strand.
CCGACCCGGCGAGCACGCGGATCGCCATCTCGGTCGTCGAATCGCCGCTGCCGGAGCCGAGCGGGACCGCCGTCTGCCTGTCGCGCTTCCGCCGGCCGACGCCGGAGACCGCGCCGACCGACGCCAAGGCGGTGTGCCATTACGCCCAGGCCGGCCGCGCCAACGGCGAGGCCAAGCGCCTCGGCTTCGATGACGCGGTCATGCTCGACGTGCTCGGGCACGTGGCCGAGCTGTCCACGGCGAACCTGTGGATGGCCGCGGACGGGGCGGCGCACACGCCGGTGCCGAACGGCACCTTCCTCAACGGCATCACCCGCCAGCGCGTCATCAAGCTGCTGCGCGGCGCCGGCGTCGTCGTGCACGAGCGCACGATCACGTTCCAGGAATTGCGCGAGGCCGACGAGCTGTGGTCGACCGGAAACTACGCCAAGCTGTTGCCGATCACGCGCATCGAGGACCGGCACTTGCAGCCCGGCCCGATCTACGCCCGCGCCAGGGAGCTGTACTGGACCTTCGCGCACGGCGGTTGATGGCGGCCGATTCCCGACTGTTCTGCTTCGGCCTCGGCTACAGCGCGCTGGCGCTGGTCGAGGCGCTGCGCGCCGAGGGCTGGCGGGCCGCCGGCACCTGCCGCACCGAGGCCAAGCGCGCCGCCCTCGCCGCCCGCGGCATCGAGGCGCATGTTTTCGACCGCGACCGTCCGCTCGACGACGCCGCGGCGGCCCTGGCCGGGACCACGCACCTGCTGTCCTCGGTGCCGCCCGACGAGGCCGGCGATCCGGTGCTCGACCGTCATGGCGCCGACATTGCCCGGGTCCCCGGCCTCGCCTGGGTCGGCTATCTGTCCACGACCGGCGTCTATGGCGACCGCGGCGGCGGCTGGGTCGACGAATCGAGCCCGCCGGCGCCGAGCGGCGAGCGCGGCCGCCGCCGGCTCGCCGCCGAGCGCGGCTGGCTCGGGCTGCACGCCCGCCACGGCGTGCCGGTGCATCTGTTCCGCCTCGCCGGCATCTATGGGCCGGGGCGCAGCGCCCTCGATTCGGTGCGCGCCGGCTCCGCGCGCCGGGTGGTCAAGCCCGGCCAGGTGTTCAGCCGCATCCATGTCGCCGACATCGTCGCCGTGCTGCGCGCCTCGATGGCGCGGCCGGATCCCGGCGCCGCCTACAACCTGTGCGACGACGACCCGGCGCCGCCCGACGCGGTCGTCGCCTTCGCCTGCGAACTGCTCGGCGTCGCGCCGCCGCCACCGGTGCCGTTCGAGCAAGCCGCGTTGTCGCCCATGACGCGCAGCTTCTACGCCGACAACAAGCGCGTGCGCAACGACCGCATCAAGCGCGACCTCGGCGTGACGCTGCGCTATCCCGATTACCGGACCGGCTTGCGCGCGCTGCTTTCCGACAGCGCCGCCACCGTCGCACCCAGCCGCTCCAGATCGGCGTCGCGCGACAAGCGGTGATCGCCGTCCTTGATCAGGGTCACGACGACGTCGTCGCCTTGCAGCCGCTCGGCCAGGCGCAGCGCCGTCTGCCACGGCACATCGGGGTCGGCCATACCGTGCAGCAGGCGCACCGGACGGTCGATCGCGATCCGCCCACGCAGCAGCAGGTGCCGCCGCGCCTCCTCGATCAGCCGCAAGGCGATCGGCGTCGGTTGCCCGGCATCGGCCGACGGCTCCAGCCAGACGCCGTCGCGGCGCAGGCGCTCGCGGATCTCGGGCGTCGTTTTCGCCCAGATCAGGTCCTCGGTGAAATCGGGGGCGGCGGCGACACCGACCAGCCCGGCGACGCGCTGCGGCCGCGCCAGCGCCGCCAGCAGCATGATCCAGCCGCCCATGCTCGACCCGACCAGAACTTGCGGCCCCGCCGTGAGCGCGTCGATGACCGCCAGCGCGTCGTCGGCCCAGCGCCCGATCGTGCCGTCGCGGAACGCGCCCGACGACGTCCCATGGCCGAAATAGTCGAAGCGCAGGAACGCCTGCCCACTTCGGTCGCAGACTCCGTCGAGCGCGCTCGCCTTGGTGCCGGTCATGTCCGAGGTGAAGCCGCCGAGGAAGACGACGCCCGGCAGCTTGCCGCCCGACCGATCGAGCCGGCGGCGGTAGGCGATTGTCGCGCCGTCGGGCCGTGCTAGTATCTCGGGCGGTAGGCTGTCGGACGGGGTCATGGATCGGGGGACGGGCGATATCGGGCCTCGGCGACGAGCGCGCCGTCATGTCTAGCATCGCGGCGTCGCCGCCGCCAGACCGCGCGGCCGTCGTGCTCCAGGTGTTGCCGCGGCTGGTCGCCGGCGGCGCCGAGCGCGGCGCCGTCGACGTGGCCGGGGCGATCGCCGCCGCCGGCGGCATCGCCATCGTCGCCTCGCGCGGCGGCCCGATGGTGCGCGAGCTGGCGCGCCTGGGCGCCGAGCATGTCGAGTTGCCGCTCGACAGCCGCAACCCGATCGTGATGCGCGCCAATGTCGGACGGCTGCTGCGGCTGATCGAACGCCATGGCGTGGACATCGTGCACGCGCGCAGCCGCGCCCCGGCGTGGAGCGCGTACCTCGCCGCGCGCCGCGCCGGCTGCCGCTTCGTCACCACCTTTCACGGCGCCTACACCGCCGGCAACTGGCTGAAGCGCCGCTACAACGGCGTGATGGCGAAGGGCGACCGGGTCATCGCGGTATCCGACTTCATCGCCGGGCTGCTGCGTTCCGACTACGGCGTGGAGGCGGACCGGCTGCGTGTCATCCATCGCGGCGTCGACTTCGAGCTGTTCGACCCCGAGCGGGTCAGCGCCGAGCGCGTGATCCAGCTCGCCACGCGCTGGCGCCTGCCGGACGGGGTGCCGGTCGTGATGCTGCCGGGGCGCTTTACCCGCCTCAAGGGGCAGCATGTGCTGATCGAGGCGGTGGCGCGGCTCGGCGAACGCGACCTGCGCTGCCTGCTGATCGGGCCCGAGCCGGGGCGGTCCGGCTATCGCCGCGAGCTCGAGGGCCTGATCGCGCGCCGCCGCCTGGGCGGGCGCGTGCACATCGTCGAGGACTGCCGCGACATGCCGGCCGCCTACAAGCTCGCCGACGTCGTCGTCTCGGCCTCGATCAGCCCCGAGTCGTTCGGGCGCACGATCGCCGAGGCCCAGGCCATGGGCCGGCCGGTCGTCGCCAGCGACCACGGCGGCGCGCGCGAACAGGCCGTCGTCGGCCGCATGGTGTGGCTGACGCCGCCGGGCGACGCGGCGGCGCTGGCCGCGGCGATCGGGCAGGCGCTCGACCTCAGCCCGGCGGAGCGCAAACGGCTGGCGCCCGAGGCGATCGCCGCGGTGCGCGCGCGCTACGCCAAGGACGCCATGTGCGCCGACACGCTTGCGGTTTATCGCGAGCTGCTCGAGGCCGCGCCCGCCCCGGCGCCGGCCGCACGCGCGGACGAACCGGCGCGGCCGCTCGCCACGGGGCCGTGAGCGGGCAAGCTTGACAGGCGGCGGCGGCGGCCGACATAGTCCGCCCCCCTGGGGCCGTAGCTCAGCTGGGAGAGCGCCTCGTTCGCAATGAGGAGGTCAGGGGTTCGATCCCCCTCGGCTCCACCA
>JBBECF010000054.1:3733-17604 GCA_040881945.1 Dongiaceae bacterium
GAGCGCCTCGTTCGCAATGAGGAGGTCAGGGGTTCGATCCCCCTCGGCTCCACCAGCGCCGCCGGGCGGCCGGTCAGCGCAGCCCGGGCAGCACTGTCACGGCCGGGCCGCGTGCGGCGGCCGCGTCGGGCCGCTCGCGCAGGTGGCCGCTGAGGCGGAACTCGACCCGGCGGAACACCCAGAGAATCCCGTAGGTCACCGCCAGATAGATCAGCCCGGCGGCGATGTAGATTTCGTAGACCGCGAAGCTGCGCGCGACGATGACGCGGGCGACGCCGGTCAGGTCCATCAGCGTGATGATGCTGACCAGCGAGGTCGCCTGGAACAGGAACACGACCTCGTTGCCATAGGCCGGCAGCGCCAGGCGCCACGCCTTCGGCAGGATGATGCGCCGGTAGAGCAGCGCCCCGGACATGCCGCAGGCGCGCGCCGCCTCGATCTCGCCGTGCGGCACGGCCTGGATGGCGCCGCGCAGGATTTCCGCCGTGTAGGCGGCCGTGTTGAGGGTGAGCGTCAACACCGCGCAGAAATAGGCCTCGCGGAAGAAGACCCACAGGCCCGCCGACTCCAAGGCGTCGCGGAACTGGCCGCTGCCGTAGTAGATGAGGAAGATCTGCACCAGCAGCGGCGTGCCGCGGAAATAGAAGATGTAGGCATAGACGGGCCAGCGCAGCAGCGGATTGCGCGCGACGCGCATCAGGCCAAGCGGGAGGGCGAGGGCGAGCCCGATGGCGACGCTGAGCGCGGTGATTTCGACGGTCAGCAGGGCGCCTTCGAGAAGCTGCGGCAGGCTGCGCCAGATGACCGCCCTGTCCATCGGCTCAGGCCCGCCGCACGCCGCGGTTGGCCCAGGTCTCGGCGTGCTGCTGCCCCCACATGGACACGACCGTGATGCCGAGATAGATGAGCGAGGCGGCGAAGAAAAAGGTGAACGGCAGACGCACCGCGCGGGCGGCGATGTCGGCGTTGCGCATCAGCTCCGGCAGTTGGATCACCGAGATCAGCGCCGTCGCCTTGACCATGACCATCCAGACGTTGCCGAGGCCGGGCAACGCGAACCGCCAGACCTGCGGCAGCAGGATGCGTCGGAGGAGCAGGCCCCGGTTCATGCCGCAGGCCCTGGCCGCCTCGATCTGCCCCTTGGGGATCGCCAGGAAGGCGCCGCGGAAGACCTCGGTGGCGAAGGCGCCGTAGATGAAGCCCAGGGTCAGGAAGCCGGCGAGGAACGGATTGATGTCGACGATCACGTCCGTGCCGAGGTCTTCCATCACGTTCTGAATCAGCGTCGGCGTGCCGTAATAGACGAGTAGGATCAGGACAAGCTCCGGCACGCCGCGGATGACGGTGGTATAGGTATTGGCGGCGACGCGCGCGGCCCTGGACTTCGACAGCTTGCCCCAGGCGCCGATCAGACCGAAGAGCAGCGCCATCGCCATGGCGCTGAGGCCGACCAGGATGGTGACCTGGACGCCGTCCCACAGCATCCAGCCATATCCCTTAAGGTCGATCATGGCGGACCCGCGAAAGACACGCGCCGCCGTCCCGCGATCGGGCCGGCGGCGCGTCGGGCCGACTCAAACCGGCTGCTTACATGCCGGGCGTGCCGAAGACGTCGAAGTCGAAGTACTTGGCGTTGATCTTGGCGTAGGTGCCGTCGGCGCGGATCTGGTCGATCGCCTTGTTGAGCGCCTCGCGCAGATCGTCCTCGCCCTTGCGGATGGCGATGCCGGCGCCGTCGCCGTGCCATTTCGGATCGCTGTAGCCGGGGCCGACGAGCTCGAAGCCGGCGCCCTCCGGCGTCTTGAGGAAGCCCTCGAGCAGGGCGACGGAATCGGCCATGCCGAGGTCGACCCGGCCGGCCACCAGGTCGGCGTTGGCCTCGTCCTGGGTGGCATAGACCTTGAGGTCGACCTTGGGGAAGTTGTCGCGCAGGAAGTTTTCGTGGATGGTCGCGCGCTGCACCGCGACCTTCTTGCCGGCGAGACCCTCGGCCGAGATGTCGAAGCCGGCGCCCTTCTTGGCGACGAACTTCGCCGGCGTGTTGTAGTACTTGCCGGTGAAGTCGACCTTCTGCTTGCGTTCCTCGGTGATCGACATCGAGGCGACGACGGCGTCGTACTTCTTGGCGAGCAGGCCGGGGATCATGCCGTCCCAGTCCTGCACGACGAATTCGCATTCGAACTTGGCCGCGGCGCACAACGCATTGGCGATGTCGATGTCGAAGCCGACGAGCTTGCCGTCGGGGTCGATCGAGTTGAACGGCGGATAGGCGCCCTCGGTGCCGATGCGCACCTTCTTCATCTCCGCCGACGCGGTGCCGGCGGCGAACGCCAACGCGGCCGCCGCCATGACCAGACTGGACAGTTTCTTCACGGATCTTCTCCCTATCGTTGTTGTGGATCGGGGTTGCGCCGCGCTCGTCACAGATTTGCCGCCAGGAATTGGCGGCAGCGCTCCGACCGCGGGTTGCCGAACACCTGCGCCGGCGGGCCTTGTTCCTCGACACGGCCGGCGTGCAGGAAAATCACTTCGGACGCCACCTCGCGCGCGAAGCCCATCTCGTGGGTCACGAGCAGCATCGTCCGCCCTTCCTCGGCGAGCTGGCGGATGACGCGCAGCACCTCGCCGACCAGTTCCGGGTCGAGCGACGAGGTCGGCTCGTCGAACAGCATCACCTTGGGTTCCATGGCCAGGGCCCGGGCGATGGCGGCGCGCTGCTGCTGGCCGCCCGACAGGTGCGCCGGGTAATAGTCCAGCTTGTCGGCGATGCCCACCTTGTCGAGCAGTCGCTTGGCGCGCGCGACCGCCTCGGCCTTCGGCACCTTCAGAACGTGCACCGGCGCCTCGATGACGTTCTGCAGCACCGTCAAGTGCGACCACAGGTTGAAGCTCTGGAACACCATGCCGAGACGCGAGCGGATTCGGTCGACCTGCTTGGGGTCCTCGGGCACCGCGTGGCCGTTGCGGGTTGGGCGCATGCGGATCAATTCGCCGCTGACGTAGATGCGGCCGGCATCCGGCGTCTCCAGCAGGTTGATGCAGCGCAGCAGCGTGCTCTTGCCGGAGCCGCTGCTGCCGATCATGGCGATGACGTCGCCGGTTTCGGCCGACATCGAGACGCCCTTCAGCACCTCGAGCTCGCCGAACCGCTTGTGCAGATCCTCGACGACGAGCGCCGGGGTCGGCTCTGCCATCGCAAGCCCCTCGCCTGACCGAACCGGGATGTTTTGTCCCGGTTCCCGCTCTAGTGCCCCGTCCCCGAAATGCGTTTCACGAATGTCGGGGTAAACGGGCCACTAACTATTTGAACCTAGTGGCCTACTTATCCCAGAAATTCGAAAACGAATTTCCGGGGCAGGACACTAGGTTAGTCGGCTTCGCGGCGGCTTGCCAAGCGCAAAAACCCCGTCGTCACAACGGCTTTTCCGCCGCGTCGCGCAGCAGCGCGGCGAGCGCCGCCTCGCGGCGCCGCAGCGTGCGCAGGCTGACGACCAGCAGCCCGACCAACACTGCCGCGGCCACGGCAAAGGCCGGCCAGACGAAGGCCGCGTAGCCGCCCATGGCGAGGAATTGCTCGATTTCGGCCATAACGTCTTTACGGCCGGACCGCCGTCGCGGCGGCGGCGCTGGCTGCGGCGCCCCGCCCCTGGCGCGCCCGGCCGAATTGCGCGGCGCGCAGGCGCGCCCCGACCAATTCGGCGCGCATGCGCAGCAACAGCACGGTGACGAAGTAGGCGGTGAAGGCCAACGCCATGAGCAGCAGCGGCACCAGCATCGCCGGGTCGATCGCCGGGCCGTCCAGGCGGGCGACGCTGGTCGGCTGGTGCAGGGTGTTCCACCAATCGACCGAAAACTTGATGATCGGGACGTTGACGAATCCGACCAGCGCCAGGATGGCGGCGGACCGCGCGCCGCGGGTCGGATCGTCGAAGGCGTTGGCGAGCGCCATGTGGCCGACATAGAGGAAGAACAGGATCAGCACCGAGGTCAGCCGGGCGTCCCACACCCACCAGGTGCCCCACATCGGCTTGCCCCACAGCGACCCGGTGACGAGCGCGATGAAGGTGAACCCGGCGCCCACCGGCGAAGCGGCGCGGGCCGCCACGTCGGCCAGCGGGTGCCGCCAGATCAGCGCGGTCGCGCTGGCCGCGGCGATGCAGGTGTAAATGAACAACGCCATCCACGCCGCCGGCACGTGCACGTACATGATGCGCACGGTTTCGCCCTGCTGGTAATCGGGCGGCGCGACGAACAGGCCGAGATAGAGCCCCGCCGCCAGCAGCGCGAGCGTGGCGCCGGCGCTCCACGGCAGCGCGGCGGCGGCGGCGCGCATGAACCGGGTGGGGTTGGCGAATCCTTGCATGGCCGTCATCATAAGGAGCCGCCCCGCATCCTGCCAGTACGTCAATCGAGAGCTTGGCGCAGCGCGGCGGCGCTGGCCCAGGCGGCGAGCGGCAATGCGCCGAGCAGCAACCCGCCGAGGATCAGCAGATGCGGCCGCGGCGTCAGGCCGGCGGCGGCCGCATCGACCGCGGCGACGCCGAACACCAGCACCGGAACGTAGAGCGGCAGGATCAGCAGCGGCAGCAGCACGCCGCCGCGCCGCGCGCCAAGGGTCAGCGCCGCGCCGATGGCGCCGATCAGACTCAGGCTCGGCGTGCCGAGCAGCAGCGCCGGCACCAGCACCGGGATGGCGGCGGCGTCCATGCCGAGCAGGAGGGCGAGGAACGGCGCGGTCAGCATCAGCGGCAGGCCGGTGGTCAGCCAGTGGGCGGCGACCTTGGCGAGCACGACGAGCTCGAGCGGCAGCGGCGCCAGCGCCAGGAGGTCGAGGCTGCCGTCCTCGTGGTCGGCGAGGAACAGGCGCTCCAGCGACAGGAGCGCCGCCAGCAGGGCCATCACCCACAGGATGCCGGCGCCGATGCGGGCCAGGATGTAGGGTTCCGGCCCGACGCCGAACGGGAACAGCAGCACGGCAAGCGCGAAGAACACCACCACCAGCGCGGCGTCGGCGCCCTGGCGGAACGCCAACAGCAGATCGCGCTGGACGAGGCGCAGGAAAGCGGTCACGGCGCTCGCCTCGGCGAAGCCTCCCGCCCCGCCGGAGCCGGGGCGAGGTGGGCCGGCGCAGCCTGGGCCGGCCCTTCGGGCGGGAAGTCGGCGAGGGACAGCGTCGCCGCCGCCGGCAGCCGGAACCCGGCATGGGCGGACAGCACGACGGCGCCGCCGCCCGCCCGATGCGCCGCCGCGGCGGCTTCGAACAGGCCGAGCGCCGTGTCGTCGAGCGCCGCCGCCGGCTCGTCGAGCAGCCACAGCGGGGCCGGCGCCGCGAGCAGCCGGGCGAGGGCCAGGCGCCGGCGCTGGCCCGCCGACAGCAACCGCGCCGGCAGCCGCGCCAGATGCGCGATGCCGAAGCCGGCGAGCGCGCGCGCCGGATCGACACGGTTGCCGTGAGCGGGCGCGCCGCGCAGCCCGGCCCAAAAATGCAGGTTCTCTTCGACGGACAGCGCCGCCTTGACCGCGTCCTGATGCCCGACATAGTGCAGCCGCCCGCGATGCGCCTCGGGATCCTCACCGACGGCGACACCGTCCCAGGACAGCTCGCCGCCGGCCGGGCGCAGCAGCCCGGCCATGCAGCGCAGCAGGCTCGACTTGCCGCTGCCGTTGGGGCCGACGAGCACCAGCGCCTCGCCGGGGCGCAACGCGAAGCCGAGCCCGGCGAAGACCGGCCGCTCGCCGCGCACGCAATCCAGGTCGCGGCCGGCGAACACGCTCATCGCACGGCGCAAGCGAGTCGCACGGCGCAAGCGAGGGGGATGGACGGACGGGCCACGCTGCACCTTTCCAAGAGGCATCTTCGCGCGTCGAGGAAAGCGCATGGGCCGGGAAAAGTCACGCCGCGTTCCTCGGGATGGGGGAGGAACGCGGCGTGCTAGGTTGCGGCAGCCCTCTGGGGGTCGGGTCCGAGGGCCGCCTTGTCCCAGCCTCATGGGGGGTCATGCGAGGCCGGCTGGGGAGCCCCTGACAGAGATGGGACATCTCCGTTGCGGTTGAATGTCGTGCGGCTCTGTGGCACGAATGCGCCGCGATGATGGCGAAAATGTGATTTCTCACCGCCGTCGTCGGGCGCCGGCGCCGCGGCTGTACGGCCGCCGGCCGGGCCGTTCGCCGCGATGCCGCCTGACGCCCGCCACCCGCGCAACGGGAGAGACGAAAACGTGACCACCGGCTTGGACAGCCTGAAGACCCGCCGCACCCTCAAGGTCGGCGCCCGCAGCTACGACTATTTCAGCCTCAAGGCGGCGGCCAAGGCGGGGCTGGGCGATTTGTCGCGCCTGCCCGTCTCGCTCAAGGTGCTGCTCGAGAACCTGCTGCGCCACGAGGACGGCCGCAGCGTGAAGCTCGACGACATCAAGGCCGTCGGGCGCTGGCTGAAGCGGCGCCGATCGGACCGCGAGATCGCGTTCCGGCCGGCGCGCGTGCTGATGCAGGACTTCACCGGCGTGCCGGCGGTCGTCGACCTGGCGGCGATGCGCGCGGCGATGCAGGCGGCGGGCGGCGACGCGCGGCGCATCAACCCGCTGACGCCGGTCGACCTGGTGATCGACCATTCCGTGATGGTGGACAATTTCGGCACGCGCACCGCCTTCGCCGCCAACGTCGCCAAGGAGTACGAGCGCAACGGCGAGCGCTATGCCTTCCTGCGCTGGGGGCAGACCGCGTTCGACGACTTCCGCGTCGTGCCGCCGGGCACCGGCATCTGCCATCAAGTCAACCTCGAATACCTGGCCGAGGTCGTGTGGAGCGCCAAGCGCGACGGCCGCGCTCTCGCCTATCCCGACACCGTGGTCGGCACCGACAGCCACACGACGATGATCAACGGCCTTGCCGTGCTCGGCTGGGGCGTCGGCGGCATCGAGGCCGAGGCGGCCATGCTCGGCCAGCCGATCTCGATGCTGATCCCCGAGGTGGTCGGCTTCAAGATGACCGGCCGGCTCAAGGAGGGCACGACGGCGACCGACCTGGTGCTGACCGTGACCCAGATGCTGCGCCGCAAGGGCGTGGTCAACAAGTTCGTCGAGTTCTTCGGCCCCGGCCTCGACGAGCTGTCGCTCGCCGACCGCGCGACCGTCGCCAACATGGCGCCCGAATACGGCGCCACCTGCGGCTTCTTCCCGATCGACGCCGAGACCGTGCGCTATCTGAAGGCGACCGGCCGCGGGCAGGCCCGCGCCGCCCTGGTCGAGGCCTACGCCAAGGCGCAGGGGCTGTGGCGGCACGCGCGCACGCCCGACCCGCTGTTCACCGACACGCTGGAGCTCGACATCGGCAGCGTCGAGTCGAGCCTGGCCGGCCCGAAGCGCCCGCAGGACCTGGTGCCGCTGACGCGCGCCGCCACCGATTTCAGGCGCGCCCTCGGCGAGGTCTTCGGCAAGACGGCGCCGGCGCGGGTGCCGGTGGCCGGGGCCGGCCACGACCTCGGCGACGGCGACGTGGTGATCGCCGCCATCACGAGCTGCACCAACACCTCGAACCCCAGCGTCATGCTCGGGGCGGGGCTGCTGGCGCGCAACGCGACCCGCCGCGGCCTCAAGGTCAAGCCCTGGGTGAAGACCTCGCTCGCGCCGGGCTCGAAGGTGGTCAGCGACTATCTCGCCAAGGCCGGGCTGCAACGCGAACTCGACCGCCTCGGCTTCAACCTGGTCGGCTACGGCTGCACCACCTGCATCGGCAATTCCGGACCGCTGCCCGAGCCGATCGGCGCGGCGATCGGCAAGGGCGACCTGGTGGCCTGCGCCGTGCTGTCGGGCAACCGCAACTTCGAAGGCCGGATCAATGCGCTGACGCGCGCCAACTACCTGGCCTCGCCGATGCTGGTGGTGGCCTATGCGCTGGCCGGCTCGATGGCGGTCGACCTGATGCGCGACCCGATCGGCGCCGATCGCAAGGGCGGCCTCGTGTACCTGCGCGACATCTGGCCGTCGAATCGCGAGATCCACGACACCGTCCGGCGCGCCGTCTCGCCGGCGATGTTCCGCAAGCGCTACGCCGACGTGTTCACCGGCGACCGCGCCTGGCGGCGCACGGCGACGGTCAAGGGTCTGACCTACGCCTGGGACGCGAAATCCACCTATGTCCGCCATCCGCCCTATTTCGCGGGCCTGCCGAAACGGCCGACGCCGGTCGCCGATATCGCCGGCGCGCGCCTTCTTGCCTTGCTCGGCGACAGCATCACCACCGATCACATCTCGCCCGCCGGCGCGATCAAGCAGGACGGGCCGGCCGGACGCTATCTGATCGGCCACGGCGTCGCTGCCGCCGACTTCAATTCCTACGGCGCGCGCCGCGGCAATCACGAGGTGATGATGCGCGGCACCTTCGCCAACATCCGGCTGAAGAACGAGATGGCGCCGGGCACCGAGGGCGGCGTCACCCGGCACATGCCCGACGGCGCCGCGATGTCGATCTACGACGCCGCGATGAAGTACCGCGACGAAGGCGTACCGCTGGTCGTCGTCGCCGGCAAGGAATACGGCACCGGCTCGTCGCGCGACTGGGCGGCGAAGGGCGTCCTGCTGCTCGGCGTGCGCGCCGTGATCGCCGAGAGCTTCGAGCGCATCCACCGCTCGAACCTGGTCGGCATGGGCGTGTTGCCGTTGCAGTTCAAGGACGGCGAGACGCGCAAGACCGTGGGCCTCGACGGCGGCGAGGTCTTCGACATCGTCGGGCCGGCGGCCGGCCTGCGGCCGGGCATGGACGTGACCTGCCGCATTACCCGCCCCGACGGCAGCCGCCTCGAGATCGTTCTCACCTGCCGCATCGACACCCTGGACGAGGTCGAATATTACCGCCACGGCGGCATCCTGGCCTACGTGCTGCGCAACCTGTTGCAGCCGGCGGCGTAGGCGGACGGCGACCGTCTTGTCACCGGGTTGTGATTGGCGCCGGAGGGCCGAAAGCCGCTAGTGTCGGGCGATGCGGCAAGTGTTGGCGGTCCTCTTGCTCGGTTGCGCGCTGCTCGCCGGCGGCGCGGCGGCCGACGAGTCCGCGCCGGTCGTGGTCGAGTTGTTCACGTCCCAGGGCTGCAGCTCCTGCCCGCTGGCCGACCGCCTGCTCGGCGAGCTGGCGCGGCGCCCCGACGTGCTCGCCCTGTCCTTCGCCGTCGATTACTGGGATTACATCGGCTGGAAGGACCCGTTCGCCAGCCCCGCTCATACCGAGCGGCAGCGCGCCTATGGCCGCGCCCTCGGCCGGCGCGTCGTCTATACGCCGCAGATGGTGATCGACGGCGCCGACGACGCCGTCGGCTCGGCCCGCGCCGAGGTCGAAGCCCGCATCGCCGCGGCGGCGGCGCGCGGCGGCAAGCTCGCGCTCCGTTTCCTGCGCGATTCGACCGGCCGGCAACGGGTCGCCATCCCGGCGGCGGCGGCGAACACGCCGGCCGCCGCGTTCCCGGCGACCGTCTGGCTGGTGCTCTACGACCGCGAGCACGTCACCGAGGTCAGGCGCGGCGAGAACGCCGGCGCCACGCTCGTCAACCACAACGTCGTGCGCGAGCTGCGCCGGCTCGGGCAGTGGACCGGCGAGGCGATCGAACTGCCGCTCGACATCGCGCCCGGTGCCGCGGGCGACGGCTGCGCGGTGATCGTACAGGCCGGCCTGACCGGGCCGATCCTCGGCGCCGCCGCCATGCCGCTCGGGCCCGGCGACGGCTCCTGACCGAACCTAGGCCCGCCGCTCAAGCGGCCAGCGTGCGGCGCATCAGGGCCGACAGCCGGCGCGCGAACGCCGCCGGGTCGGGCAGCGGCTCGCCGCCGACGATGCGCGCCTGGTCGAGCAGCAGCCAGGCCGCCTCGGCGACCTCGTCGGCCGTGCCGGTCGCGCCGACGCGGCCTGCCAGCCCGGCCACCAGCGGATGCGTCGGGTTGATCTCGAGCACGCGCTTGGCCACGGCATCGAGGTGGCGGTGCTGCTTCAGCATGCGCTCGAGATGGATGTCCATGTCGCCGTCGTCGGCGACCAGACAGACCGCGCTGTCGGTCAGCCGTTGCGAGGCGCGCACGTCCTTGACGGCGTCCTTGAGCGTCAGGCGAAAGAGCGCGATCAGGGCGTCCAGCCCGGCCGCCGGCGGCGTCGCCTTGGCCTCCGGCGTCGGCGCCGCGATCTTGTCGAGGTCGGCGCCGCCGCGCGTCACCGAGGCGAACGGCTTGCCCTGATGGGTTGCCACCGCCGCGACCCAGAATTCGTCCACCGGGTCGGTCAGCAGCAGCACCTCGACGCCGCGGGCGGCGAAGCCTTCGAGCTGCGGGCTCTTCGCCGCGGTTTCGACATCGTCGCCGGCGAGGTAGTAGATGCGTTCCTGCCCCGGCTTCATGCGGCCGACATAGTCGGCGAGCGCGACCGGCTTGTCGCCGGCGGTGGAGCGGAAGCGCGCGAGCGCCAGCAGCTCGTCGCGCCGCTCGGCGTCCTCGTACAGCCCTTCCTTCAGCACCGCCCCGAAATTCGCCCAGAACGCGGCATAGTCGTCGGGTGCGGCCTCGGCCTTCTTGCGCAGCGCGGCCAGCACCCGCTTGGTCACCCCGGCACGGATCTTCGCCAGCACCGGGTTGTGCTGCAGCGTTTCGCGGCTGATGTTGAGCGGCAGGTCCTCGGAATCGATGACGCCGCGCAGGAACCGCAGATAGCCCGGCAACACCTCCGCGCAAGCGTCGGTGATGAACACGCGCCGGACATAAAGGCGCAGGCAGTTCTTGCGGTCCGGGTGGAACAGGTCGAGCGGCCTGGCCGACGGCACGAACAACAGGGCGGTGTATTCGATCTTGCCCTCGGCGTGGAAATGCACGCGCATCCACGGATCGTCAAAGGCATGCGCGACGTGGTGGTAGAATTCCTTGTACTGGTCCGCCGCGATCTCCGACTTCGGCCGCGTCCATAGGGCCGAGGCGGTGTTCAGCGTCTCCTCCTTGTCGTCCGCGGCCAGCACGATCGGCAGCGCGATGTGGTCGGAGTACTTGGCGACGATGCGGCGCAGCCGCTCGGGATCGAGGAATTCCTCCTCGCCCTTGCGCAACGTCAGGATGACGCGGGTGCCGCGGTCCGGCAGCTCGGCCGGCGCCACCGTGAACTCGCCCGCGCCGTCCGAGGCCCAGCGCCAGCCCTGCGCCTCGCCGGCCTTGCGGCTCAGCACCTCGACCCGCTCGGCGACCATGAAGGCGGAATAGAAACCGACCCCGAACTGGCCGATCAGCGCCATGTCCTTGGCGGCCTCGCCGCTGAGCTGGCGCAGGAAGGCGGCGGTGCCGGAGCGCGCGATCGTGCCGAGGTTCTCGACCAGGTCGTCGTGGTTCATGCCGATGCCGTTGTCGGCCACGGTGAGGCGGCGCGCCGTGCGGTCGATGCCGAGCGTGACGCGGAAGCGCGCGTCCTTGGCGGCCAGTTCCGGCCGGGTCAGGCAGAGGTAGCGCAGCCGGTCGCAGGCGTCGGAGGCGTTGGAGACGAGCTCGCGCAGGAAGATCGCCTTGTCGCTGTAGAGCGAGTGGGCGACGATCTCGAGCAGGCGGCTGACCTCCGCCTGGAAGCCGTGTCGCTCCGCGTCCGCTTCGGCCGTCATCGCGCGCTCCTCCCCGGGCCATCGCGCCGCGCCGGGACACGAAATATGTGCGCTCGGCCGCGCCCCATCAAGGCCGACGCGGCTTGCAATCGCGGTGGCGAGACCCGATTCTCTTGGCCATGTACGGCCCCTCGGAAAGGCGGGTCCTCGCCGTCCTCGGCCCGACCAACACGGGCAAGACCTACCTTGCCGTCGAGCGCATGCTGGGCCATCGCTCCGGCATGATCGGCTTCCCCTTGCGTCTGCTGGCGCGCGAGAACTACGACCGCATCGTGCGTCTCAAGGGCGCCGGCGCGGTGGCATTGATCACCGGCGAGGAGAAGATCGTCCCGCCGCGGCCGGCCTATTTCGTGTGCACCGTCGAATCGATGCCGCTCGACCGGCCGGTCGCCTTCCTCGCCGTCGACGAGGTCCAGCTCGCGGCCGATCCGGAGCGCGGCCACGTCTTCACCCGCCGCCTGCTGCACGCCCGCGGCGAGGACGAGACCATGTTCCTCGGCGCCGACACCATCCGGTCCCTGCTCCGCCGCCTGGTGCCGGAGGCCGAATACGTGCGCCGACCGCGCTTCTCGACGCTCGCCTATGCCGGCCCGAAGAAGCTGACCCGGCTGCCGCCGCGCAGCGCCGTGGTCGCCTTCTCCGCCGCCGAGGTCTATCGCATTGCCGAATTGCTGCGCCGCCAGCGCGGCGGCACCGCGGTGGTCCTCGGCGCCCTCAGCCCACGCACGCGCAACGCCCAGGTCGGCATGTTCCAGGCCGGCGAGGTCGACTACCTGGTGGCGACCGACGCCATCGGCATGGGCCTCAACATGGACCTGGACCACGTCGCCTTCGCCGCGCTCGGCAAGTTCGACGGCCGCGCCCCGCGCCGGCTGACCCCGGCGGAGCTGGCGCAGGTCGCCGGTCGCGCCGGCCGGCACATGAACGACGGCAGTTTCGGCACCACCGCCGAGGTCGGGCCGCTCGAGCCCGAGATCGTGGAGGCGATCGAGAACCACCGCTTCGACCCGCTGCGCGCGCTGTTCTGGCGCAATGCCGATCTCGACTTCCGCTCGCCAGGCCTGCTGCTGCAAAGCCTCGAGGCGCGGCCGCCGTGGCCCGGCCTGGTCCGCGCCCGGGCCGCCGACGACCATCTGGCGCTGGCGGCCCTGGCGCGCGACGACGACGTGGCCCGCCGCGCCGACAACCCGGCGGCGCTGCGCCTGCTGTGGGAGGTGTGCCAGATTCCCGATTACCGCAAGACGATGACCGACGCCCACACCCGCCTGATCGGCCGCGTCTTCGGCCATCTCAGCGGCGACGCCGGCGGGGAAGGCGGCCGTCTGCCGCGCGACTGGGTCGCCGACCAGATCGCGCGCATCGACCGCGCCGACGGCGACATCGACACCCTGGTCGCGCGCATCGCCCATATCCGGACCTGGACCTACATCTCGCACCGCGCCGACTGGCTCGACGACCCGGCGCATTGGCAGGAGCGCGCGCGCGCCATCGAGGACCGGCTGTCCGACGCGCTGCATCGCTGCCTGACCCAGCGCTTCGTCGATCACCGCCACGCCGTGCTGGCGCGGCGCATGAAGGCCGGCGGGCTGTTGCTCGGCGCCGTCACCCGCGACGGCGAGGTCGTGGTCGAAGGCCATCGGGTCGGGCGCCTGGACGGCTTCCGGTTCACCCCCGACGCCGACGCCGGCGGCGCCGACGCGCGCGCGCTCATGACCGCGGCGCGGCGGGCGCTGGCCCAGGAGATCCCGGCCCGCCTGCGCCGCGTCGAAGGCGACGCCGACGATGCCTTCGCCCTGACGCCGGCCGGTCTGGTGACCTGGCACGGCGTGCCCGTCGCCCGCCTGGCGGCGGGGGACCAGCCGCTGCTGCCGCGGGTCGAGCCGCTGCCGAGCGAGTTCATCGAGGGTCCGGCGCGCGAGCGCCTGCGCCACCGCCTGGCGCTGTGGCTGGAACGCTGGCTGCGCCGCCGTTTGGCGCCGCTGTGGCGCGCGCGCGAGGCCGCCCTTGCCGGGCCGGCCCGCGGCCTCGTCTTTCAGCTCGTCGAGGCGCTCGGCACGCTGCCGCGGCGCGCCGCCGCCGCCCAGGCCGACGCGCTGTTGCCCGCCGACCGCCGGCGCCTCGCCGGGCTCGGGCTGCGGATCGGCACCGAAAGCATCTGGCTGCCCGCCCTCGCCGACCGCGCGGCGGCGGCGCTTGCCGGCCTGCTCTGGGCGGTGCATGGCGGCGTCGAGCCGCCGCCGCCGCCCGCGCCCGCGTCGCG
>JBBECF010000054.1:17614-39075 GCA_040881945.1 Dongiaceae bacterium
GGGGGGGGGCTGCGCGCGCGGCGGGGGGGGGTGCGGGGGGGGGGGGGCCCGCCGCCGCCGCCGGCGCGCCGGTCGCTCAGCTTCGCCCGCGACCCGGCGCTGCCGCCGGACTTCTATCTGGCGATCGGCTACCGCGTCCTCGGCGACCTGGCGATTCGCGTCGACGCCCTCGAGCGGCTGGCGCAGGCGACGCGCCAGCTTGCCCGCCAGGGGCCGTTCCCGGCCACGGAGCCGCTGCGCGCGCTGGCCGGTTGCGCCGCCGCGCAAGTGCCGGCGGTGCTCGTCGCCCTCGGCTACCGCCAGCGCCGCGACGCCGGCGGCGGCGTCAGCTTCGCGCGGGCGCGCCGGCACGGCGACGGCGGCCGACCGGGGCCGCGCCAGGCCGCGGCCGGATCGCCCTTCGCCGGGCTCGATAAACGGTTGGCGCGGTGAGCCGGCCCGGCGCGGCGGAAGACGGCGGCGACGCGCAGGAACCGGCCGCGCTGCGCCTCGACAAATGGCTGTGGTACGCGCGCTTCTGCAAGAGCCGCGCGCTGGCCAGCCGTCTGTGCGCCGCCGGGCGGGTGCGGCTCGGCGGCGCGCTCGTCCACAAGGCGCATCAGGCGGTGCGGCCGGGCGACGTGCTGACCTTCCCGCTCGGCCCGCATATTCGCGTCGTGCGCGTGCTGGCGCTCGGCGAGCGGCGCGGCCCGCCGGCCGAAGCGCGCGGCCTCTACGAGGATCTGGAGCCGCCGGGGCCGCGGCCGCCCCGGGCCCCGGCCGGCGGGCGCGAGCGCGGCGCCGGACGCCCGACCAAGGCCGATCGGCGCGCCACGGATCGATTCCGGAACGACCGCTGAGACCCGCCCGGCGGCGCGTGTCCCACGGCCGTTAACCCGCACTGCGCCAAGGGTTGCCTCGCCGCGCGCGGGCGTGATAGGCAAGGCGATGATCGACCGGATCAAGGCGTTCCTGACGAAGCCGGCAACGGCCGGGCGGCACGGTGCCGACGAGCTGCAGGTCGCCGCCGCGGCCCTGCTTGTCGAGGCGGCGCGACTGGACGATCGGATCGACGCGGCGGAGCGCCGTACGATCGAGCGGCTGGTGCGCGAACGCTTCGGGCTGCGCCGCGAGGAGGCGGACGCGCTGATCGCCGAGGCCGAGTCCGAGGTCGCGCGATCGAGCCAGCTGTTCGCCTTCACCCGGGCGGTCAAGGACGGGTTCGACCACGACGAACGGGTCGCGCTGATCGAGATGTTGTGGGAGGTGGTCTATGCCGACGGCGCGCTGCATGATTACGAAGCCAGCCTGCTGCGTCGGGTGGCCGGCCTGATCCACGTGCCCGACCGCGAGAGCGGCGCCGCCCGCCAGCGCGTGCTGGCGCGGCGCCAGGCCGCCGGTCGGCAAGCGGTATGACGAGTGCGCGCGCTTTGGCCTGGTGAACGGAGACTCGGATGACCTACGTCGTCGTCGAAGCCTGCATCAAATGCAAATACATGGACTGCGTGGAAGTCTGCCCGGTGGACTGTTTCTACGTCGGCGAGAACATGCTGGTCATCCACCCGGACGAGTGCATCGATTGCGGCGTGTGCGAGCCGGAGTGCCCGGTCGAGGCGATCCTGCCGGACACCGAGGCCGGGATGGAGCGGTGGGTGGAGATAAACCGGCAGTATGCCGAAACCTGGCCGAACATCACCCGCAAGGGCGAGCCGCCGCCCGACGCCGACGACTACAAGGACGCCAAGGACAAGTTCGAGAAGTATTTCAGCTCTAATCCGGGGAAACCCTAGCCCTAACAGATTGCTAAAAAAGCGAACCGCTCATCCTCCCGCTTCGACAAGCCTGAGGCGCAAGGAGGCATTATTTCAATAGCTTGACCGCGCCTCCAGCTTGTCGAGGGGCGACATCGAACACGGTCGCGGGCGTTTCTCGGCTGCGCCGCCAGGCGCGTCCCGATTGTAATCGACTGGATTCTCTGTTATATTGGGTTGGTCAGGCGTCCCGGCGGCGGATCGCCGCCGGCGGGCTTGAACCTCCGGGCCCGGGCGGCCCGGTTTCGGTAATCACGGGGAAACTGGGGAGCGCTGCGGCGGACGCGCGCGGTCGCGGTGCGGTGCGGTGCGGCTTCGATCGGCCCGGTTCGAGGCGATCGAGGGCGGCGTGGCGTGATTTGGCAGTGAGAGAACCAGGAAATGCCGAAGGATCCGAAGGATATCGCGTATCGAAAGGGTGACTTTGTGGTCTATCCGACCCACGGCGTCGGCCGGGTCCTTGGCGTCGAGAACCAGGAGATCTCCGGCCACAAGCTGCAGGTCATCATCATTAACTTCGACAAGGACCGGATGACCCTGCGGGTGCCGGTATCGAAGGCCAAGAACGCGGGCTTGCGCCGGCTCAGCACGCGCAAGATCATGGACACCGCGCTCACCACGCTGAAGGGCCGTTCGCGGACCAAGCGCGCGATGTGGAGCCGCCGCGCCCAGGAGTACGAGGCCAAGATCAACTCCGGCGATCCGGTGTCGATCGCCGAAGTGGTGCGCGACCTGCACCGCAACGCCGACCAGCCCGATCAGTCCTACAGCGAGCGGCAGATCTACCAGGCGGCGCTCGATCGGTTGGTGCGCGAGCTCGCCGCCGTCGAAAGCATCGACGAGGAAGCGGCGACGCGGCGGCTGACGCAGGTGCTCAAGGCGGCGTAACGCCGCGTCGACGAAATTGTGCGCGTCGGACCTCATCTTTCGACAAGCTCAAGATGAGGCCCGCATGCTAAGCCTGTCGAAGCATGCGGGCCTCATCTGACATGTCGGAACGGGACAAGTTCGCCGTACTGCGCAGGACCGAGCGGGTCTGGGCCGTTGCCTCGATCCACGGCGAGGCGGCGCGGCTGGACGCGCTGCACCGGGGGCTCGAGACGCGTTTCACGACCGGCGATCGCCTGGTCTATCTCGGTAATCATCTCGGCCGCGGCGGCGCCGGCGGCGCCGCCGTCGACGCGCTGCTCGACTTCCGGCGCCGGCTGCTCGCCCGCCCCGCGATGTTCGCCTACGACATCGCCTACCTGCGCGGCAGCCAGGAGGAAATGTGGCAGAAGCTGCTGCAGCTCCAATTCGCGCCCAACCCGCGCGAGGTGCTCGGCTGGATGCTCGATCAGGGCGTCGGCGCGACGCTCGCGGCCTATGGCGGCGACGTGCGGCAGGGTCAGACATGCGCCGGCGACGGCGCGCTCGCGTTGACCCGCTGGACCGTCGGGTTGCGCGCCGCCATGCAGGCGCGGCCCGGCCATTACGCGTTGATGAGCGCGCTGCGCCAGGCCGCCTATACGGACGACCAGGCGCTGCTGTTCGTCAACGCCGGGATCGATCCGGACCGCCCGCTGTCGGCGCAGAGCGATAGCCTGTGGTGGGGGGCGGCCGGGTTCGCCCGGCTCGACCACCCCTATGGCGAATTCCGGCGCGTCGTGCGCGGCTTCGACCGCGCCCATGCCGGCGTCCAGATCGGCGCCTACACCGCCAGCCTCGACGCCGGTTGCGGCTTCGGCGGCCCGCTGGTCGCCGCCTGCTTCGACCTGGCCGGCGAGATCGTCGATCTGATCGAGGCCTGAGAAGGGGGCGCCGTTATTCGGTCACGATCTTGACGCGCTGGCCGGGGACGAGCCGGTCGTTGGAACCGAGGCCGTTGAGCACGCGGAAGCGCTCCTCGCGGTAGTCCTCGAAGGGCATGCGCTGGCCGAGGGTCGCCACCGTATCGCCGGGCTGCACCGTCACGACGCGCAGACGCTGCGGGCGCAGGCTCGCCGCCTCCGCGGCGCTCAGCCGGCGGAAGCTGTAGGTGGTGCGGCGCAGGTCGGTCGACAGCCGTTCGGTCAGCGCCGGCGGCGTCGCGAAGATGAACCGGAAAATGGTGTCGGCGTTGAAGCGGATGACCACCAGCCGCAGATCGAGCGGGCCGCGGTCGGTCTGCGCCCGGGTCCGCCCGGTCGCCGCCTCCAGGCCGTTGATGTCCAGGCCGGCGACCTCGTCGAGCGCCGCGTTGCGGGCCCATTCGAAACGGAGATAGTCGATCATCCCGGCGCGGCTCCGGTTCGGCGCGGCGTCGAAGATGATGGCCGCGTCGTCGGGCCCGCGGGCGACGACGCGCTTGGCGCTGTTGTGCAGGCGGAACCCGGGCGGCACCTCGAAGGCGAAGCGCTGCGCCGGGTGGAGGAAGCTGCGGCCGCGCACGAGGCCCTCGTCCGGGTCGTCGCCGAAGAGCATGCCGTCGATCTTGTCGAGATAGATGTCGCGCGCCACCAGCGGGTCGGCGACCGGCGCCGCGCCGGCCGCCAGGATCGCGCGCTCGACCCGGTCGGCGGTGCGCGGGTGGGTCGACATGATGTCGTAGGCGTCGGCCGCCTCCGGGCGTCCGGCCAACTCGGCGTCGAGGCGGCTCGAGGCCTGCATCCGTTCGAGGAAGCTCGACATCGCGCCCGTGTCGTAGGTCGCGCGCGACAAATAGCGCACGCCGAGCGTGTCGGCCTCGAACTCCTGGTCGCGGGAATAGCTCTGCAGGTAGACGGCGGCGCCGGCGCCGGCGAGGTCGACCAGCGCGCCGCTGCCGGTGGCGAGGCCGAGACCGACCAGGCCGATCTGCGCCAGCACCGCCTGGCTGTAGCGCTGCGCCGAATGGCGCGCCGCGACGTGGCCGATCTCGTGCGCCACCACGCCGGCCAGCTCGGCCTCGTTGTCGGCGAGCGCCACCAGGCCGCGCGTGACATAGACGTAGCCGCCCGGCAGCGCGAAGGCGTTGACGATCGGCGAATCGATGACGGTGAAGGTGAAGCCCCGGTTCGGCTGCTCGGCGGTGCTGGCGAGAAAGCCGCCGATGCTGGCGACGTAGCGCGCGATCGCCGGGTCGTCGTAGGCGCCGCCGAATTCCTCCAGGATCTTGGGGTGGGTCTCGCGGCCGATCCGGATCTCGTCGGCCTCGGACATGAAGGCGGTGAAGCTCTGCTCGCCGGTCGCCGGGTTGATCGTGCAGCCGGACGCCGCCAGGGCCAGCGCCAGGAGCGCCGCCGCCGGGAAAAACCGTGTCATTCGCTCAATACCTCGATCTGCTCGGGGTGGGTGATCTCGATCATCGGACCGTTGAACGATTTTAGCCAGCCGCGGGCGCGCACGCGAAGTCCCGTATAGGACTCGACGGCGCGGCCTTCGGCCTCGAACAGGCGGCGGCTTTGCGGGTCGATGGCGAGCGTGAAGTCGCTGCGCCAGTCGGGCCCGAAATTGAGGTAGCCGCGCCCGCGCACGACGACGGCGCTCAAGACCCGGCCCTCGACGAGCTGGAAGCTGTCGGTCTCCGCGTCCGCTTCGTTGGGCGCGCGGACGCGGTAGAACGGGTCGGCCCAGATGCCGCGGCCGGCGTCGCGGGCGGCGCCTTCGAGCGCCAGCATTTCCGCCGCCAGCGCCCGGTTGTCGGCGAAGCTGTAGACGCGCGCCAGGCCGCGCGTCAGCAGCTCGCCCTGGACCCAGACTCCGCCGGGGGCGAAGAGATGCGCAAGCCAGCGGCCGTGGCGGTCCATCCGGCGCCCGCCGAAGCCGAGCCCGACCGTGCGGCCGAGCGCGATCTCCGCGAGCGCCGCCTTGGCCTTGTCGGCGAGCGGCCAGGGGGCGAAGTCGGGCCGGCCGAGCGGCAGTTTCGGCGCCTGGATGCCGACCAGCCGCACCTGCCGCCCGTCGGCGAGGACGACGGTGTCGCCGTCGATGACCTCGGCGACGACCGCCTCGACCTCCGGCGCCAGGGCGTCGAAGGCGCCGGCGGCCGCCGGCGGCGCGGCCCCGGCGAGGAGGAGAAGGAGCAGCAGCGGCCGGACCATGCGCCGTAGTATACAGGGCGGCGGCACGGGCGGAGGGGGGCGACGAGATCATGGCACGCAGCGAGTTCTATGCGGCGATCGAGCCCTATGAGAGCGGCCTGCTGCCGCTCGACGGGCCGCACCGGATGTATTGGGAGCAAAGCGGCAACCCGAAGGGCGCGCCGGTCGTGTTCCTGCACGGCGGCCCCGGGGCGGGGGCGAGCGCGGTGCACCGCCGCTTCTTCGATCCGGCGCATTACCGCGCCGTCATCTTCGACCAGCGCGGCGCCGGCCGCTCGACGCCCTTGGGCGAGCTCGCCGACAACACGACGCCGCATCTGGTCGCCGATATCGAGCGGCTGCGGACGCATCTCGGCATCGAGCGCTGGATCGTGTTCGGCGGCTCGTGGGGCTCGACCCTGGCGCTCGCCTATGCCGAGGCGCATCCGGGCCGCGTGCGCGCCCTGGCGCTGCGCGGCATCTTCCTCTGCCGCAGACGCGAGATCGACTGGTTCCTCTACGGCATGCGCGCCTTCGCGCCCGAGGCGTGGCGGACGTTCGCGGAGTTCCTGCCGGCGGCCGAGCGCGGCGACCTGCTTGCCGCATACCATCGCCGCCTGGTCGACCCCGACCCGGCCGTGCACATGCCGGCGGCGCGCGCCTGGAGCGTCTATGAGGGCACCTGCTGCACGCTGCTGCCCAGCCCGGATACGGTGCAGAGCTTCGCCGAGGACCGCATGGCGCTCGGCCTCGCCCGCATGGAGGCGCATTACTTCAAGAACGACATCTTCCTGCCGGAGAACGCGCTGCTCGCGAACGTCGGGCGCATCCGCCAGATCCCGGCGGCGATCGTGCAGGGGCGCTACGACCTGGTCTGCCCGATCGTCACCGCCGACGAGCTGGCCCGCGCCTGGCCCGAGGCGGACTACACGATCGTCCCCGACGCCGGCCATTCGGCCCTCGAGCCCGGCATCCGCGCCGCCCTGATCGCCACGATGGAGAAGTTCAAGGCGCTCGACTGAGCGGCGCGGCCCGGTCGCCGGGGGGACGATTCGCAAATTTTACGTTCAACCCCATGCACCCTGGATTTCCGCCCCGCCGACGCCCCTTGTCGCCGATGGGCGAGGCGTCTGCTATAAGGTCCGTCGGATTGCGCCCGTAGCTCAGCAGGATAGAGCACAGGATTCCTAATCCTGGGGTCGTGGGTTCGAATCCCGCCGGGCGCGCCAAACTCCGCCGAATCTACGATTTCCTGCACGCAGCCACGCCAGACCACGACGGCAGAAATTCGTTGTCGTAGGAGGGGTGGTGTTCGGTGGCCCTCGGCGTTCGCATCGGTGCATTGCTCTTCGGTGGACAATGCGTAGACCGCAAACCAGCGCCTAACGCAGTTATCCGTCCTATGTGCCCCAGGTGCGGTCGAGCGCGGCCGGAAAGGGCGGAAGGCACGATCACCATTTGAAGGATGCTTGGCACGAACTGTCATGGACTTCATCGACCAAGAAACTTCCGTGCCCCTTAGTCCCGCGTAACCAATTCTATACCCGCAGATACCCGATAGCCACGCGCGAGCCCCGAATCCTCGTATGCTGGCGGCAGAGGGGTTAGTCCGTCCCTCAGAAACGAGGTGGAAAATCGGGTCTAATCGGGTATTATTGGGTATGAAATCGGATATGAGGGCGCCCCCGGCCATGAGGGAGCCCAAGATCGCATTCGGCCCCGACCTCGTGAAGCTCATCGCCGAAATCGATGAGTTCAAAGGGAGGTGGGAGGCTCTTAAAACACTCTCGCCGGACCGCCTCAGCGCACTCCGCAAGGTGGCGACCATCGAGAGCGTCGGCTCCTCTACGCGCATTGAGGGGGCGAAGCTATCGGACGCCGAGGTCGAGGACCTGCTCTCGCGGGCGATCTCCATCAAGTCCTTCAAGACGCGTGATGAGCAGGAAGTGGCCGGATACGCCGAGGCGATGGACCTCGTGTTCGAAGCCTACGCCGACATGCGTATCACCGAGAACCATATCCGCCAACTACACCAGACCTTGCTGCGTCACAGCGACAAGGATGCGCGCCATCGCGGCTCCTATAAGACGCTCTCCAACAATGTCGTGGCGCTCGATGCGGACGGGCGGGAGATCGGCGTCGTGTTCGAGACGACCTCGCCTTTCGACACGCCGCGCGAGATGGAGGCGCTCGTCGCCTGGACGCGCAAAGCGCTGGATGAGGAAGCACTGCACCCTCTCCTTGTCATCGCCGTCTTCATCGCGACGTTTCTCGCGATCCATCCTTTTCAGGATGGAAATGGGCGGCTCTCGCGCGTGCTCACCGCACTCCTCTTGCTGCGAACAGCCTACGCTTATGTGCCGTACGCCTCGCTGGAGCGCGTGATCGAGGAAAACAAAGACCTGTACTACAAGGCGCTCCGGCGCACGCAGACGACGCTCAAGAGCGAAACGCCGGATTGGGAGCCGTGGGTTGGCTTTTTCCTGCGCTGTCTCAAGAAGCAGAAGGATAGCCTTACGGCACGATTAGACCGTGAGCGGATCGCTCAGGGCAGCGAGGCCGATTTGCCAGAGCTGTCGCTCCAGGTCCTCAAAGCGCTGCGGGCGAAAGAGCGCCTGACGATCGCGCAGCTTGCATCAATCACCGGCGCAAATCGGAACACGCTAAAAGTGCGTCTGCGCGAGCTGGTCGCAGATGGGCGCGTGCGGCAGCACGGCAAGGCGCGCGCCACATGGTATTCGCTATGAGCGCCGAGCCGCCAACCATCGACCAGGCCCAACTCACGGGCATCATCTGCGAGCGGCCACAGAATTTTGCGTGGTTTCTGGGCGCGGGTGCGTCAAGAACCGCGGGGCTTCCGACTGCGACGGACATCATCTGGGATTTGAAGCGGCGCTACTACTGCCAGCAGGAGAACGAGGACATTTCCCGGCAGGACGTGCAACTCGAAGCCGTGCGATCCAGCATTCAGTCCTACATGGCCTCGAAAGGCTTTCCGGCGGAATGGGCTCCCGAAGAATATTCAATCTACTTTGAAAAAATTTTCGGCGACGACAAGGAGCGACAGCGCCGGTATCTCGCGGGCATCCTCGCCGAGGACAAAGCCGCGCTCTCCGTTGGCAACCGTGTGCTCGGCGCGATGCTCTCTTCAGGTCTCAGCCGCGTCGCCTTCACCACGAACTTCGACAGCATCGTGGAGAAGGCCGTCGCCGAGGTGAGCGGCAATTCCCTTTCCGCCTATCACATCGAGGGCTCGCGCTCGGCCGTCCGGGCCCTTAACAACGAGGAGTTTCCGTTCTACTGCAAGCTTCACGGCGACTTCCGCTATGATAGCGTGAAAAATCTCGCCGCAGACCTTGCCACCCAAAACGCCGAGCTCGCGCAGGCGCTCAAAATCGCGGCGAGCCGCTTTGGCTTCGTCGTCGTTGGATTCAGCGGCCGCGATGAGAGCGTGATGACCCTGTTCCGGGAAGCGATCGATGCGCCCAATGTGTTCCCGCATGGATTCTATTGGACGGGCATCAAGGGCGTGCCGGTCGCTCCGGCGGTCGAGGAACTCTTAAGCGTCGCACGCGCCAAGGGCGTGAAGGCCGCATACGTCGCCATTGAAACATTCGATGCGCTGATGCTCCGCATATGGCGCAATCTTCCGGGCAAATCGCCTGAGCTGGATAAGAAGGTTCGCAAATTACAGGCGGCGAGCGTTTCGATCCCACTGCCGGGAGCAGGGACCGGCAAGCCGATCATGCGGCTCAACGCGCTCCCCCTTACCAGTCTGCCTGGCGAATGCCAGAGCCTCGCCTTCACGCGCGATAAGGAGTGGCGCGCGTTGCGGGATGCGCAGCGGGAATCGAAAGGCCGCCTGATCCTGACAAAGGCGGACACGGTTCTTGCCTGGGGAGCCGAGGCCGACATGCGCGAGTACTTCAAGGCGGACCTCAAGGCGCTCGCTCCTCTCGACATTGGCGACCGGCTACTGACGCTGGATGATCATCTCTATCTCAAGGGCTTCCTTGAGGAGGCGCTGTGCGCCGCGATCATTCGCGGCAAGCCGTTATTGGCGCGAACACATGGCCAGAACGCCTTCATCATCGCGGACGCTCATGCGCAGGATCAGTCCACGTTTACGGCCCTCGCCCAGATCACCGGCAAGGTTCACGGCCAGATCGACGGATTGATCGCGCCCACCGACGATCATCATCCTGATCCGGAGCGCGTTCGCTGGGCCGAAGCGCTGCGCGTATCTCTCGATCTGCGTGATGGAAAGTACTGGCTGATTGTTGATCCCGATATCTGGATTTGGCCGAGCCGGGCGCGCCGCGTCGCGGACGAATTCATAGACAAGCGGCGGGACGATCGCTTCAACAAGAAATACAATCAGCTCCTTGACGCCTGGGTTCGCCTGATTGTCGGCACCGATGCGCGAAACACCGAAGTCACCGTTTCGGCTTTCGCCTCGGGCAGCGCCGCCGAGAATCCCTCCTTCTCCGTCGGCACGCGGACGGGCTTTTCGCAAAGGCTCGTATCATGAGCGGGCCGCAGAGCGAACTTTCGGGTTATGCGACTCTGCCGGAGCCGGACTTGCTGTTCGCGGGCAACAAGTTGCACAAGCACCCGCTGCTGGGCCTGATCAATCACGGTCCTTATGGCCTCAAATACGGTGCGCCCAGCACGCTGCGTCTCGCGCTGGTCGCGCCGAGGCTGCATCAGCAAAAACTTCCGGCCCTCATCCGCGAATTGAACGGCAGCGCCAAGCCGAAGGAAGCCGTCAACTACTATCCTGAGTATCCGGGATTCTCGAAGGTCTTCCGGATTCCGATCGCGGCTGTGAGCGACAATCTGGTCCTGACATTTCCAGATGCGCTGGAGAACCATGCGCGCAACGGCGAGAAACACGAACTTGCTCGCGGACTCTTCCAGTGCCTTACCCAGCTTAAGTCCCTGCGCAGCAATTTTGATGTCGCGCTGGTCTATCTCCCCGAACACTGGGCCGCGTGTTTCGAGGGCAAGAATTTTGACTTTCACGACTTTCTCAAAGCATTTTGCGCGCCGTCCAACATTCCAATCCAGATTGTCCGCGAGGCGAGCTTCACGCGCGCTTGCCGCGCGAATGTCATGTGGGGACTGAGCGTCGCGCTCTATGCCAAGGCAGGCGGCGTGCCATGGAAGCTGACCGGCCTGCGTCAGGACGAAGCCTATATCGGCATCAGCTACGCAATGAAGGCCGACAGGGAAGGCAACGAGTACACGACCTGTTGCAGCCAGCTCTTTGACCCGGACGGTACCGGCTTCAGGTTTGTCGCGTATGACGCGCGGGAGTTCACGCAGGACGGCCGCAAGAACCCCTACCTCTCCTACTATGAGATGCAGTCCGTGCTCTCGCGCAGCCTGGAGATTTATCAGGGCGGCCATTTCGGGCGCTCGCCCAAGAAAGTCACGATCCACAAGAACACACCGTTCAAGGAGGAAGAGCTGCTTGGCGCGCTCGACAGTTTCAAGGACGGCACCGAGGTCGAACTGATTCAGATCGTGAAGGGCACGGACTGGAAGGGCGTGCGCTTTGATCTCAAGTCGCCGCCGCAGGCCCACAATTATCCGGTGGAGCGGGGCACCTATTTTCCGCTCTCGGCGAACGAGGCGCTACTATGGACACAAGGCAGCGTTCAGGGCGTCCACGTCACCAGCCCGAGCAACAACGTCTACAAGGAAGGCGCGCTCAAGCCGACGCCATCGCCTGTCCTGATCCGTCGTTTCAGCGGCATGGGCGGGTGGCATGAGACTTGCGCCGGAATCATCGGGCTCACGAAAATGGATTGGAACAACAACACGCTTTACAAGAAGCTTCCGGTGACGCTGGTCTATTCCAAGGCGTTCGCCGACATCATCCAGCAGAATCCGGATATGGTGGATAGCGTCTTCGATTTCCGCAACTTTATGTAGCGGCAACGCCACAAGATTGTCCGGCGCAAGGTGCTCGATGCGACGGAGGTCGCGTTTCTGGAGCGCCGGGCCGTCGTCCCGACCAAGAATTGGGAGGTGTTCGAGGCCTGGGCGGACCGCCCGCCACAGAAGATCGCCGCTCTTGAAAGCCTCGCAAACGCCGGTCCCGAGTGGCGGAAGCGGCGCCGTTGTTACGCATTCGCTCGATGAGCGCGTGAAGAGGTTCTACGGCCGATGGACCTCCAGGATCTCCCGTTCGACCCACGACGGGCCATGATCGTGTTCATGGTCTATTTGAACAAAGCGGCTCTGTTGGTGAGGTCATGCCGACCTCAGGTAGGAAAAGCGGCCGTTTCAGGTCGTAGCAGATAGGCCAGCCAAACGGCGGCGAAGGGTGGTTCTGGCGAACTAAACCGCCCCTCTAGGCGAGCGCTCCAGCGGAAACGTAGTTATCACTTTCATCTACGCTGGGGCGCCATTTCGGAGATACGGGGACACAATACTTAATTGCCAGCCGGGCAATTAAGTATTGTGTCCCCGTAATTGCTAGCCGTTGAGGTCCGCCGGGAAGCCGGGGGCGCGCAGGTCGGTCTTGAGCGCGTCCTCCAGCAGCTTGACCACCATCGTCGACCAGGCCGCGCCGCCATAGGCCTCGCGCGCGCGGATGAAGGTCTGCATGGTCATGGCCGCCAGGTCCAGCGGCACCCCGAAGTCCCGCCCGAAGGCCATGGCGAAGCCCAGATCCTTCACCGCCAGGTCCATGGTGAAATTGATGTTGTAGCTGCCGTTCAGCACCAACTGGCTTTCGGTCTCGTGCACGAAGCTGTTGCCGGAACTGGCCTTGATGGCGTGGTACGCCTGCGCCAGATCGAGGCCGCCGCGCTTCGCCAGCATCAGCGCCTCGCCGGCCGCCACCAGATGGATGAAGGCCAGCATGTTGGTGATGACCTTGATCACGGCGGCGGACCCCAGCGGCCCGACATGGAAGATCTCGCCGCCCATGGCCGCCAACGCCGGCCGGTGCGTCTCGAACAGCGCCTTGTCGCCGCCCGCCAGCACGGTGATCTCGCCGGCGGCGGCGCGGTGCACGCCGCCGGTCACCGGCGACTCCAGCGTGGCGACGCCCGTGGCCGCGGCCCGCGCCGCCAGCCGCAGCACGTCGTCGCGGCCAAGGGTGCTCATCTCGATCCAGGCGCCGCCGCTTCGCAGTCCCGCCAGGATCCCGTCGGGGCCGCACAGGACACCCTCCGACACGGCGGGCGACGGCAGGCAAGTGATGACGGCGTCGCATTCGCCGGCGACCGCCTTGGGCGAGTCCGCCCAGCGAGCGCCGCGCGCCAGCAGCGGTGCCGCCAGATCCCTGTTCAGGTCCGTGACGGTCAGCGCGAAACCTTCGCGCAACAGGCTGCCCGCGAGCCGGGCGCCGAGATGCCCGAGGCCGATATATCCGTAACGCATGGGGCCGCTACCTTGCATGGCGTCCTGCCGCCACGGCGTGCGCGCCGTTCAGAAGACGATGACATTGCGCAGCGCTTCGCCCCGGTTGACCGCGGCAACGGCCTCGTTGATCCGCTCCAGGGGATAGCGCGCGGTGATGAGCTCGTCGAGTTTCAGGCGTCCCTGCTTGTAGAGATCGATGATCATGGGAATGTCGAGGCGCGGGCGGGCGGAGCCCATCTTCGAACCCAGCACCTTCTGGCTGTCACTGGCGAAGCCGCCGGGATCGAACGTCGCGGTCACGCCGGTCGCCGGCATCCCGACGAGCACCAGAGAACCGCCGCGCCGCATCAGGTCGAATCCCTGCTCCACGACCTTGGGCGCGCCGACGGTGACGAAGACATAGTCGGCGCCGCGGCCGCCCGTCGCGGCGCGCACGGCATCGCGCGCAGTCTCGCGCACGGCGTTGATGACGTGCGTCGCGCCGAATTGCCGCGCCGCCGCCAGCTTCGCGTCGACCACATCGATGGCGATGACGCTGCGCGCGCCCGCGATCGCCGCGGCCTGGATCGCGTTCAGCCCGACGCCGCCGGCGCCGATGACCGCGACGCTGCTGCCCGCGGCGACCGCCGCCGTATTGAACACGGCGCCGACGCCGGTCAGCACGGCGCAGGCCACCAGCGCCGCGGATTCGAGCGGCACGTCCTTCGCGATTGGCACGGCCTGCGAGGCGTCGACGACGACATACTCGGCGAAGGCGCCGGTGCGCATCGCCTGCCAGATCGGCGTGCCGTCCTTGGCCGTGATCGGGCCGCGCCGGTCCAGGGGGAAGCTGCTTTCGCAAAGCACCGGCGCGCCCGCGGCGCAGGCCGGACAGTGGCCGCAATAGCGGATCAACGTGACGATGACGTGGTCGCCGGCGGCCAGGCCGGCGACGCCGTCGCCGATCGCCTCGACCACGCCCGCCGCCTCGTGGCCATAGACCGCCGGCAGATCGCCGCCCCAGGCGCCTTCCATGTAGAAGATGTCGGAATGGCAGATGGCGCAGGCCCTGAGCTTGACCTTCACCTCGCCCGGGCCGGGCGGCGCCAGAACCACCTCTTCGATGACCAGCGGTTTCCTGAATTCATGGCAGACGGCGGCTTTCATCGCGGCTCCCGGCAGGTCAAGCAGCCTCCGGTCCGCCGCCCGGCGGCCGCGGGCCGGCGCGCGAGGTCCACTCGTGGAGCAGCGTGTAGCCGACCGCGAGAAGCGTCGGCCCGAGAAAGACCCCGACGACGCCGAAGGCGATCACGCCGCCGATGACGCCGAGGAATACCAGCAGGATGGGAAGGCGGCTCTCCCGACTGATGAGATAGGGCTTGAGCACGTTGTCGATGCCGCTGACGACGAAGAAACCCCATAGGGCCATGAAGATGCCCCAACCGACATCGCCGCTGTAGAACAACCAGGCCGTCGCCGGAACCCAGACCAGCGGCGGGCCGAAGGGTATCAGGGACAGGACAAGGGTGAGGAAGCCGAGCAGCAGGGCGCCGGGCACGCCGGCGATCCACAGGCCGAGTCCCGCCAAGGCCGCCTGGGCGGAGGCGGTGCCGAGAACCCCGTAAACCACCCCCTTGACCGTGTTGCCCGCGACCTCGAGGAGATACTGGGCCCGGCTGCCGGCCAGACGGTGCATGCTCGAATGCAGCTTGGCGGCGGCCGACACGCCGTCGCGGAAAAAGAAAAAGCAGGCGACGACGCTGAGCGTCAGTTCGAGCGCGCCCCGGCCAAGGCTGGCGCCGCTGCGCAGCGTCCAGTCTCTCGCTTCAGCGATGTACGGTTCGAGCGCGGCGGCGAACGCCGCCTGGTCGTGCGCCAGGCTCGCCCAATAGGTTTGCATCTCCGGCCCGAACAACGGCACGCCCGCGACCCAGGCCGGCGGCTCGGGCAGACCCTCGCCGAGCAGGGTTCGGGCGATGTCCGCGACGCCCGCCACATGCTCCGCCAGCGTCGCCCCGAGGACGGCAAGCGGGGCCACCAGGACGGCCGCGACCGCCAGCGTCATGACCGCGGCGGCCAGTCTGACGCGACCGCCGAGCTTGCGCAGCAACCAGGCGTAAATCGGCCAGGTGGAAAACGTCAGGATGACCGCCCACAGCAGGGCGGACATGAAGGGGCGCAGGACCACCAGCGAGCCGACCGCGAGGAGCGACAGCAGGGCCAAGCCTGCGATACGTTCGATCCGGCTGGTGGAAATCATGGCGGCTGGTGAAGGACTCTTTGACGGAATGCGATGATCGGGAGCCTACCCCACCCCGAGCCAGGCGAACAGGGCGGACAGCGTGACCACCGAGAGCACGGTCGAGACCAGGATCGCGGCGGTCGCGCGCTGGGTGTAGATGCCGTATTGCTGGGCGAGCACGAAGACGAGGGTGCCGGTCGGCAGCGCCGCCAGCGTCACCGCCGACGCCGCCCACAGCCGGTCCATGCCGAGCAGCGGGACCGCGAGGCCCCAGGTGACGAGCGGCTGGACGACGAGCTTCAGGGCCACCACCCAGGCGATTTCGCCGGCGCCCGCCGTGATCGAGCGGCCGACCATGAACAGGCCGATGGCGAACAGCGCGCAGGGCGCCGCCGCCGCGCCGAGGATATCGCAGAAGGTGGCGAGCGCCGGCGGCAGCTTCAGCCCGAGGGACGAGACCGCGATGCCGGCCAGGGCCGAGAGCACGAGCGGGCTGCGCGCGACGCCGCGGGCCACGTCGGCGAGGATGCGGAGCGCCCCGCCGCCGCGGCTCAGGTCGAGCTCGACGATCATGATGCCGATCGCCATGATGACGGCGCCGTTGAGCACCGTCGCGATGATCGCCGGCAGGGCGGCGGCCTCGCCGAAGGCGGTGACCAGCAGCGGGATGCCCATGTAGCCGGTGTTGGCGAAGGTCGCGGACAGCCCGTGCAGGCCGAGCGCGGCCAGGCGGTTGGGAAAGACGAGACGCGCCACCGCCACCGCCAGCCCGGCCGTGGCCACGACGCCACTGCAATAGGCGGCGAGGAACGGCCAATTGAAGATCGCGGCGACCGGCACCCGCGCCATCGACGCGAAGAACAAGGCCGGCAGCGCGACATAATAGACGAAGCGGTTCAGCGCCTCGCTGCTCGGCTCCCCGAGCAGCCTGGTGCGCCCGCCGAGATAGCCGGCGAGCACGATCGCGAAGACCGGCAGGACGACGTTGAGGATGGCCCCCATGGGGCGCCACCTTGCGGGCAATCGGCAAAGCTGTCGAGCGGCGAAACCGGCCATGTGGCCCTTGAGTCGGGGGCAGCGGTGCGCCTACAGTCCGCCCCATCCCGCCGCCGGAGAGGACGCGAGCCATCATGATTACCCACCACGCCGCCCTGATCTACACCATGGTCCTGGTCTCGGCCGCCGACCAGAACATGACCGATTCCGAGCTGGCGTCGATCGGCGACATCATCAGCCACCTGCCGGTCTTCCGCGACTTCGACCGCAAGCAGATCACCAAGACCGCCGCGGCATGCGCCGAGCTGTTGAGCGACGAGGACGGGCTGGACCAGGCCTTCGCGCTGATCAAGACGGCGCTGCCGGAGAAGCTGCGCGAGACCGCCTATGCGCTGGCCTGCGACGTGGCGGCGGCCGACGGCAAGGTCACCGAGGAGGAGGCGCGCGTGCTCGATCTGGTCCGCTACCATCTTCGGATCGGGCGCCTGCCGGCGGCGGCGATCGAGCGCGGCGCACGCGCGCGCCACGCCCGGCTGTAACGGCGCCGGAGCGGAGCGCCCGGGGACGATGGCGCCGCGCCCGCTCGCCGGCCGCACCCTCGGCTTCATCGGGCTCGGCCTGATGGGGCGGCCGATGGCCGCGAACCTGCTGGCGGCCGGGGCCGGGCTGGTCGTCTATAACCGGACGCGGGCGCGGGCCGAGGCGCTGGCGCGGGAAGCGCCCGGCGTCGCCGTCGCCGACAGCCCGCGCGACGTGGCGGCCGCCGCCCCGACGCTGATCGTCGACGTCACCGACACCGCCGCGGTCGAACAGGTGCTGTTCGGCGAAAGCCCGGCCGGCGCCGTCGCCGGCCTCAAGCCCGGCGGCCTGATCGTCGACATGGGCACGACGGGGGTGGCGGCGACGCGCCGCTTCGCCGCGGCGGCGCGGGCGGCCGGCGGCGACTACCTCGATGCGCCGGTCTCCGGCGGCGTCGTCGGCGCCGAGGCGGCCAGCCTCACCATCATGGCCGGCGGCGGCGCGGCGGCGTTCGCCCGCGCCCTGCCGGTCTTACGCGCGCTCGGCCGCAACGTCACCCATTGCGGCGAGGCCGGCGCCGGCCAGGTCGCCAAGATCGCCAATCAGATGATCGTCGGCCTGACCATCGGCGCCGTCGCCGAGGCCATGGCCCTCGCCCGCCGCGCCGGGGTCGAGCCGGCGCGGTTGCGCGCGGCGCTGGCCGGCGGCTTCGCCGATTCGCGCATCCTCGAGGTGCACGGGGCGCGCATGGCCGAAGGCGCCTTCGCGCCCGGCGGCAAGGCCGTCATCCAGCGCAAGGACATGTTGCTGGCGCTCGAGCTCGCGCGCGAGGTGGGGATCGAGTTGCCGGCCGTCGAGCTCAACCGCCGGCTCTGGGACCGCATGATCGAGAAGGGCTGGGGCGGGCTCGACCACAGCGCGCTGATCAAGATCTACGAGGACTGACCGCGGACAAGAAAAGGGCCGCGCCCGAAGGCGCGGCCCTTGACTCTCGCAAGAAGCGGACTCGCTTAGCGGTGTAGGTCGAACGTTCGGTTCCTTACTCGCTGTCATGCCCGGCCTTGAGCCGGGCATCCATCGTGCCGTTGCACCATGGATTGCCGGGTCAAGCCCGGCAATGACAACTTCAACGTTCGACAGCGATAGGAACCATCCGTTCGGAACAGACCACTAGAAGTCCATGTCGCCCATGCCGCCCATGCCGCCACCGCCGCCGGGCATGGACGGAGTCTTCCGTTCCGGCCGCTCGGCGACCATCGCCTCGGTGGTGACCAGCAACCCGGCGATCGAGGCCGCGTCCTGGAGGGCGGCACGCACGACCTTGGTCGGGTCGATGATGCCGGCCTTCACCATGTCGGTGTATTCGCCCTTCTGGGCGTCGTAGCCCCAGTTGGTGTTCTTGCTCTCGAGCAGCTTGCCGACCACGATCGAACCGTCGCTGCCGGCGTTCTCCACGATCAGCCGAGTCGGCCAAACCAGCGCCCGGCGGACGATGTCGATGCCGACCTTCTGATCGTTGTTGGCCGGCTTCGCCTTGTCGAGCGCCCTGGCGGCGTAGAGCAGGGCGACGCCGCCGCCGGCGACGACGCCTTCCTCGACCGCCGCGCGGGTCGCGTGCATGGCGTCGTCGACGCGGTCCTTGCGCTCCTTCACCTCGGTCTCGGTGGCCCCGCCGACACGGATCACGGCGACGCCGCCGGCGAGCTTGGCCAGCCGCTCGGCCAGCTTCTCGCGGTCGTAGTCCGAGGTCGTGTCCTCGATCTGGGCGCGGATCTGGCCGCACCGGCCCTCGATTTCCTTCTTCTTGCCGGCGCCATCGATGATGGTGGTCTCGTCCTTGGTGATGATCACCTTCTTGGCCTTGCCCATCATGTCGAGGCCGACGTTCTCGAGCTTGATGCCGAGGTCCTCGGAGATCACCTGACCGCCGGTCAGGATCGCGATGTCCTCGAGCATCGCCTTGCGCCGGTCGCCGAAGCCGGGCGCCTTCACCGCCGCGACCTTGAGGCCGCCGCGCAGCTTGTTGACCACCAGGGTGGCCAGCGCCTCGCCCTCGATGTCCTCGGAGACGATGAGCAGCGGCCGGCCCGACTGCACGACCAATTCGAGCACCGGCAACATGGCCTGCAACCCGGAGAGCTTCTTCTCGTGCAGCAGGATGTACGGGTTCTCCAGCTCGGCCTGCATCTTCTCGGCGTTGGTGATGAAGTAGGGCGACAGATAGCCGCGGTCGAACTGCATGCCCTCGACCACCTCGAGCTCGGTGTCCATGCCCTTTGCTTCCTCGACCGTGATCACGCCCTCGTTGCCGACCTTCTGCATGGCACGCGCGATCATTTCGCCGATCTCGCGGTCGCCGTTGGCCGAGATGGTGCCGACCTGGGCGATCTCGTCGGAGGTCGAAACCTTCTTCGAGCGCTTCTTCACGTCCTCGACCACCGCCTCGACGGCCAGATCGATGCCGCGCTTGAGGTCCATCGGGTTCATGCCCGCGGCCACCGCCTTGGCGCCTTCGCGCACGATCGCCTGGGCAAGCACGGTCGCCGTCGTCGTGCCGTCGCCGGCCACGTCGCTGGTCTTGGTGGCGACCTCGCGCAGCATCTGAGCGCCCATGTTCTCGAACTTGTCGGCGAGCTCGATCTCCTTGGCCACGGTCACGCCGTCCTTGGAGATGCGCGGCGCGCCGAACGACTTGTCGAGCACGACGTTGCGGCCCTTCGGCCCCAACGTCACCTTGACCGCGTTGGCCAGGATGTCGACGCCGCGCAGCATGCGCTCGCGGGCGTCCGCACCGAATTTAACGTCTTTTGCAGCCATGATTCTCTCGATCCTTCCCTAAGCGGCCTTCTTCTTCGCCTTCGCCGCGCCTTCGATGATGCCCATGATGTCGGACTCCTTCATGATCAGGAGATCCTCGCCGTCGACCCGTACCTCGGTCCCCGACCATTTGCCGAACAGCACCCGGTCGCCCGGCCTGACATCGAGCGGAAACAGCTTGCCGTCTTCGTTGCGCGCGCCCTCGCCGACGGCGATGATCTCGCCTTCCATCGGCTTTTCCTGGGCGGTATCGGGGATGATGATGCCGCCGCGGGTCTTTTCCTCCTGGTCGACCCGGCGCAGCAGCACGCGGTCGTGGAGCGGTCTGAATTTCATGACAGAACCTCCGTGATTGCGATTGTGGGGGTTTCGAGAAACCGGAGACCCCGGTTGTTAGCACTCCCGTCAAGAGAGTGCCAAGGATGTAAGAGGGTGACGCCGCCCTGTCAAGAGGCGAAAGCGGCGGCAGCTTCCGCCGGGCCGGCGGGAATTGGCAGCAGAGTCGGCGTCAGGCTGCTAAGATGCTGGTTTTAATGAATTATTCAGTTTCCTGTGCCACTGTCATCGGGCATGATGACTAGCCCAAGGGCTGCGTCGAACTTTGCCGACGAGGTGGCCGCGACCATGACCGACCTGGCCTTGCAACTCAAGGACTATCGCCTGACCACGGCGGAGATCCTGTATCATTTGCCGGACCATCCGAGGCTCCTGCAGACCTATATCTGGCAGGATCTCGACTTGGCGCCCGAGTTCCCGGTGCTGCACCGCTTCCTCGACTTCTGGCACCGCCAACTCGACGGCCGGCTGCATTCGGTCATGGTCGGCTCGATCAGCCTGATCCGGCCGGCCGAGCTGCGCGTCGCCGGCGCCTACCTGACGCTGCATTAGGCGCGATCAACCGCGGGCTTGCGGGCGGCGGGGCGCACCGTTAGAAGCGGCCCCGTGGCTCTATCCGTGCATCCGCCCGCCGCCGCCGCTGGCGCCGTCCGGTCACCCGCCGATCGGGCGATCGCCCTGTGGCTGTTCGCCTGTTGCGCCATGATCTTCGCCATGGTCGTCATCGGCGGCGTCACGCGGCTGACCGAATCGGGCCTGTCCATCGCCGAATGGCGGCCGCTCGCCGGCATCGTGCCGCCGCTCGGCGAGGCGGAATGGCAGCGGCTGTTCGCGCTCTATCGGCAGATTCCCGAGTACGAAGCCTTCAACCGCGGCATGTCCCTGGCGGCGTTTAAGGAAATATTCTGGTGGGAGTACGTCCACCGGCTGTGGGGGCGGCTGATCGGCGTCGTCTTCGCCCTCCCGTTCCTTTACTTCCTGTGGCGCCGGCGCATCCCGCGGCGGCTCGTGCCGCACCTCGCCGCCATGTTCGGCCTCGGCGCCGTGCAGGGCTTCGTCGGCTGGTACATGGTCGAGAGCGGCCTCAGCCAGCGCACCGACGTGAGCCAGTACCGGCTGACCGGGCATCTCGCCCTGGCGCTGGCGATTTACGGCTACATGCTGTGGACGGCGCTGACGCTGCTGCGCCCGGCCGCGCCGCCCCGCCCCGGCGGCGCGGCCCGGCGCCTGCGCCGCCGGCTGCTGGCGGCGACGGCGGTGGCCGGCCTCGCCATTCTCGTCGGCGGCCTGGTCGCGGGTCTCGACGCCGGCTTCATCTACAACAGCTATCCCTTGATGGGCGGACGCCTGGTGCCGGCGGACGCCCTGCGCCTCGAGCCGGCC
>JBBECF010000055.1:0-6432 GCA_040881945.1 Dongiaceae bacterium
CGATCGTCCCCACGTTGCAGTGCGGCTTCGTCCGTTGGAATTTCGCCTTCGCCATTTCTCGTCTCTCCGTTCCCGCCGGCCGCCCGGCCTTATCCTTCGGTCACGCCAACTTGGCGCGAACCTCGTCGGCCACCGCCTGCGGCACCTGCTCGTAATGGTCGAAATGCATCGTGTACTGGGCCCGCCCCTGGCTCATCGAGCGCAGCGTGTTGACGTAGCCGAACATGTTGGCGAGCGGCACCATGGCGTTGATCACGCGCGCGTTGCCGCGGCTGTCCATGCCGGTGACCTGGCCGCGCCGGCTGTTGAGGTCGCCGATGATGTCGCCCATGTATTCCTCGGGCGTCACCGCCTCGACCCGCATCAGCGGCTCGAGCAGCTTCGGCCCCGCCTTCGCGATCCCTTCGCGGAAGCAGGCGCGCGCGGCGATATCGAAGGTGAGGACGTTCGAGTCGACGTCGTGGGCGGCGCCGTCGATCAAGGTCGCCTTGAAGTCGATCATCGGAAATCCGGCGATGACTCCGGTGTCGCGCGCCAGGTTCAGGCCCTTCTCGACCCCCGGAATGTATTCCCGCGGCACCGAACCGCCGACCACGCCATTCTCAAAGACGAACCCGCTGCCCGACGGCAGCGGTTCGAAGCGGATCTTGACGCGGGCGTACTGCCCGGCGCCGCCGGTCTGCTTCTTGTGGGTGTAGTCCTGAACGACGGTCTTGGTAATCGTCTCGCGATAGGCGACCTGCGGCGCGCCGACATTCGCCTCGACCTTGAATTCGCGCTTCATGCGGTCGACGATGATCTCGAGGTGCAGTTCGCCCATCCCCTTGATCACCGTCTGGCCGCTCTCGGGGTCGCTGCTGACGCGAAACGACGGGTCCTCTTGCGCCAGGCGGCCGAGCGCCATGCCCATGCGCTCCTGATCGACCTTGGTCTTCGGCTCGACCGCGACCTCGATCACCGGGTCCGGGAAGTCCATGCGCTCGAGCACGACCGGGTGCGCCGAGTCGCTCAGCGTGTCGCCGGTGGTCGTGTTCTTGAGACCGGCGATGGCGACGATGTCGCCGGCGAAGGCTTCCTTGATGTCCTCGCGATGGTTGGCGTGCATTTGCAGCATCCGCCCGACGCGCTCGCGCTGGTCCTTCACCGTATTCAGGACCTGCATCCCGGTCTGCAACGTGCCGGAATAGATGCGCACGAAGGTGAGCGAGCCGACGAACGGGTCGGTCATGATCTTGAAGGCCAGCGCCGAAAACGGCGCTTCGTCGACGCTTCGGCGCGAGGTCGGCTCGTCGGTGCCCATCTTGACGCCGTACACGTCGGGAACGTCCGCCGGCGACGGCAGGTAGTCGACCACGGCGTCGAGCAGCGGCTGCACCCCCTTGTTCTTGAAGGCGCTGCCACACAGCACCGGCACGAAGGCGCCGGTCACGGTGCCCTTGCGGATGCATCGTATCAATGTCGCGGCGTCCGGCTCGTGGCCGTCGAGATAGGCCTCGACCGCCGCGTCGTCCTGCTCGACCGCCAGATCGACCAGCTTCGCGCGGTACGTCGCCGCCTCGGCCGCCATCGCCGCCGGAATGTCGCCGACCGTGAATTCGGCGCCGAGCGTCTCGTCCTTCCAGATGAGTCCCTTCATCGCGATCAGGTCGACGACGCCGACGAATTCGCTCTCCGCGCCGATCGGAAGCTGGGTGACCAGGGGAATCGCGCCCAAGCGCGAGGAGATCATCTCGACGCAGCGCGCGAAGTTGGCGCCGATGCGGTCCATCTTGTTGATGAAGCAGACGCGCGGGACCTCGTATTTGTCGGCCTGGCGCCACACGGTTTCCGACTGCGGCTCGACGCCGGCGACGCTGTCGAACACGGCGACCGCGCCGTCGAGCACGCGCAAGGACCGCTCGACCTCGATCGTGAAGTCGACATGACCCGGCGTATCGATGATGTTGATTCGGTGGTCGCGCCAAAAGCAGGTGGTCGCCGCCGAGGTGATGGTGATGCCGCGTTCCTGCTCCTGCTCCATCCAGTCCATGGTGGCCGTGCCGTCATGGACCTCGCCGATCTTGTACGAACGGCCGGTGTAGAATAGCACGCGCTCGGTCGTCGTCGTCTTGCCGGCATCGATGTGCGCCATGATGCCGATGTTGCGATAACGTTCGAGGGGGGTTGCGCGTGACATGACCAATTGACCTGGGAAGACCCGGTTACCAGCGGTAGTGCGAGAAAGCCTTGTTGGCCTCGGCCATGCGGTGCGTGTCTTCGCGTTTCTTCACCGCGGCGCCGCGGTTGTTGCCCGCGTCAAGCAGTTCCGCGGACAAGCGATCGACCATGGTCGATTCGGAGCGGCCGCGCGCCATGCCGATGAGCCAGCGGATCGCCAGCGCCTGGGCGCGGTCGGTCCGCA
The DNA here is from genome assembly GCA_040881945.1 of Dongiaceae bacterium. Taxonomy (GTDB): domain Bacteria; phylum Pseudomonadota; class Alphaproteobacteria; order Dongiales; family Dongiaceae; genus JBBECF01. The sequence goes on from JBBECF010000055.1 coordinate 2,402, forward strand.
CCTCGACCGGCACCTGGTAGGTGGCGCCGCCGACGCGCCGGGAGCGCACCTCGAGCTGCGGGCGCACATTTTCGAGCGCGTCGTGAAACACCCGCAGGGGATCCTGCCCCGACTTCTTCTGGATCTGGTCGAAGGCGTCGTACACGATGTGCTCGGCGACCGACTTCTTGCCGGCGTACATCAGCGAATTGATGAACTTCGTCAGCACGAGGTCGCCGAACTTGGCGTCCGGCATGACTACGCGTTTCTCGGCTGAATGGCGGCGGGACATCGGGGGCGTTCCTTAAAGCGGCTCTTATCGCTGCGTCGACGTTACTTCGGGCGCTTCGCGCCGTATTTCGAGCGGCGCTGCCGGCGGTCCTTGATGCCCTGCGTATCCAGGCTGCCGCGAATGATGTGGTAGCGCACGCCGGGCAGGTCCTTGACGCGGCCGCCGCGGATCATGACGACCGAGTGTTCCTGCAAATTGTGGCCTTCGCCGGGAATGTAGCTGATCACCTCGAACCCGTTCGTCAGGCGCACGCGCGCGACCTTGCGCAGCGCCGAGTTGGGTTTCTTCGGCGTCGTCGTGTAGACCCGGGTGCACACGCCGCGCTTCTGCGGACAGGACTGCAACGCCGGCACCTTGTTGCGCGCTCCCGGCAACCGGCGCGGCTTGCGAACGAGTTGGTTGATCGTCGGCATGAACTCACGTCCTCACGGCTGCGCATACGGCGCGATGCAAACGACCGCGACGAAGCAAAAGAGCTTGCTCCGAGCGGTCCCCAAAGCGCCGTCGACCGGCGTATGTCCTTAGTCGCGTTAACGAATTGGGGCTGCGTCTGGACTGCTTGTCCACCACCAGCCCCTCAAAGGCGGGCGCATCCTAGTAATGTGCCCCCTCGCCGTCAAGCAAAACAATCCCGAATTCGCGAACGATTCCCGCAGCCAAGCCGCCGTCGCCCTGCCGCGACGGCGGCTTGGGCGGGTTACGGCTATGCCACCTCGGATTCCTTCTTGCCCTCGGCCGGTAGTACCTTGGCCTGGGCGGCGGCAATTACCCGGTCCCGTTCGACGGCAAGCGCCCGGAAACGGTTCATCACACTGCCGGTCCCGGCCGGAATCAGCCGTCCGACGATGACATTCTCCTTGAGGCCGACCAGGCCGTCGACACGACCCGACACCGCCGCCTCGGTCAGCACGCGCGTCGTTTCCTGGAACGAAGCGGCCGAGATGAACGAGCGCGTCTGCAGGCTGGCCTTGGTAATGCCCTGCAGCACCGGCTGTCCGGTCGCCGGACGGCCGCCCTCGGCGACGGCCTTGGCGTTGACTTCGTCCAACTCCATCCGATCGATCTGCTCGCCGATCAGGAACGTGGTATCGCCGGCGTCATCGATCTCGGTTTTCTGCAGCATCTGGCGGACGATGACCTCGATGTGCTTGTCGTTGATCTTGACGCCCTGCAGGCGATAGACCTCCTGGATCTCGTTGGTCAGATAACTGGCCAGCGCCTGGACGCCCATGACGCGCAGGATATCGTGCGGCACCGGGTTGCCGTCCATCAGCAAGTCGCCACGCTGCACGAAATCGCCTTCCTGGACGCTGATGTGCTTGCCCTTCGGGATGAGATATTCGACGGACGGCTGCGACGCGTCCTCGGGCACCACCACGATGCGCCGCTTCGCCTTGTAGTCCTTGCCGAATTCGACCCGGCCGTCGATCTCGCTGATGATCGCGTAGTCCTTTGGCTTGCGCGCCTCGAACAGTTCCGCGACGCGCGGCAGGCCGCCGGTGATGTCGCGCGTCTTCGACGACTCGCGCGGGATGCGGGCCAGCACGTCGCCGGCCTTGACATGGGCGCCGTTGTCGACGCTCAGGATGGCATCGACCGACATGAAGTAGCGCGCCTCCAGGCCGTTGAGCAGTTTGACCACGCGGCCCTTCTCGTCGCGCAGCGTGATCCGCGGCCGCAGCTCGCCGCCGCGCGACTGCTGCTTCCAGTCGATGACCACGCGGCTGGAGATGCCGGTCGTTTCGTCCGTCACCTCGCGCATCGACACGCCCTCGATCAGGTCGAGGAAGTTGGCGATACCTTCGCGTTCGGTGATGATCGGTAGCGTGTAGGGGTCCCATTCGGCGATCCGCTGGCCCTTGGTCACGGTGGCGCCGTTCTCGACCAGCAGCTTGGCGCCGTAGGCGATGCGGTGGCGCGCCCGTTCCCGCCCGGCGTCGTCGGTCAACACCAGCTCGCAGTTGCGGCCCATGACGACCGCCACGCCTTCGCTGTTGATGACGACGTTGCGGTTCTTGATCGTCACCGTCGCATCGAACAAGGCCTCCACGCTCGACTGTTCGGCGCCGCGCTGGACGGCGCCGCCGATATGGAACGTGCGCATGGTGAGCTGCGTACCCGGCTCGCCGATCGACTGGGCCGCGATGACGCCCACCGCCTCGCCGATGTTCACCGCCGTGCCGCGCGCCAGATCGCGGCCGTAGCAGCGGGCGCACACGCCGGTATGAGATTCGCAGGTCAGCACCGAGCGGATGGCGATGGCGTCGATGCCGGCGCGCTCCACGACCTCGATCCGCTCCTCGTCGATCAGCTCGCCGGCCTTGACAATGACTTTGCCCGACAGCGGATCGACGACGCCGACCGCGGCATTGCGGCCGAGAATGCGCTCGGAGAGCGGCGCGATGATCTCGCCGCCCTCGACCACGGCGCGCACGGTCAATCCTTTCTTGGTGCCGCAGTCGTCCTGCGTGATGATGCAGTCCTGCGCCACGTCGACCAGTCGGCGCGTGAGATAGCCCGAGTTGGCCGTCTTCAGCGCCGTGTCGGCAAGTCCCTTGCGCGCGCCGTGGGTGGAGTTGAAGTACTCCAGCACGGTAAGGCCTTCCTTGAAGTTCGAGATGATCGGCGTCTCGATGATCTCGCCCGACGGCTTGGCCATCAGGCCGCGCATGCCGGCAAGTTGCTTGATCTGCGCGGCGGAGCCGCGGGCGCCGGAATGCGCCATCATGTACACCGAGTTGATCTGGGCGCCCGAGGCCTTCTCGGACATCACCTTGACCATCTCGTCGGCGACGTGCTCGGTGCAGTTCGACCAGACGTCGACGACCTTGTTGTATTTCTCGCCCTGGGTGATCAGGCCGTCGAGGTACTGCTGCTCGTACTCCTTGACCTTCTGCTGCGCCTCGGCGACCAGCTTCTCCTTGGCGCGGGGGACGATCAGGTCGTCCTTGCCGAAGGAGATGCCGGCCTTGCACGCGTAGCCGAAGCCCATGCCCATCAGGCGGTCGGCGAAGATCACCGTCTCCTTCTGACCGCAGTGGCGGTAGACCACGTCGATGACGTTGGTGATCTCCTTCTTGGTCAGCAGCTGATTGGTCATGCCGAACGGGACGTTGGGGTGGCGTGGCAGGATTTCCGACAGCAGCATGCGGCCCGGCGTGGTCTCGATCACCCGCGTGACCGGCTTGTTGTCCGCGTCAACCGTGCGGTAACGCGACTTGATCGGCGTGTGCAGGGTCACGGCCCCGGCCTCCAGTGCCTGCTGGATCTCGCCGATGTTGGTGAAGGCCATGCGATTGCCCGTGACCGGCGTGCCTTCCATGGTCAGATAATAGAGGCCGAGCACGATATCCTGGCTGGGCACGATGATCGGCTTGCCATTGGCCGGACTGAGGATGTTGTTGGTCGACATCATCAGGACGCGCGCCTCAAGCTGCGCTTCCAGCGACAACGGCACATGCACCGCCATCTGATCGCCGTCGAAGTCGGCGTTGAAGGCGGTGCAGACCAGCGGATGGAGCTGGATAGCCTTGCCCTCGATCAACACCGGCTCGAACGCCTGAATGCCGAGGCGGTGCAGCGTCGGGGCGCGGTTGAGCAACACCGGGTGCTCGCGGATCACCTCTTCCAGGATGTCCCACACCTCGGGCCGTTCCTTTTCGACCATGCGCTTGGCCGCCTTGATCGTGTTGGCCATGCCGTAGAGTTCGAGCTTCGAATAGATGAACGGCTTGAACAGCTCGAGCGCCATCTTCTTCGG
>JBBECF010000056.1:0-6411 GCA_040881945.1 Dongiaceae bacterium
CTCGAAGGCGAGATGCAGGGACCGCGCGAGGACGAACAGCGCCGCCTTCGCCTGATCAGCGACCAGCTCCGGGAGGCGCTTTCGGCCTCCGGCCGGTACGTCGTCATCGACCTTGCGCCCGTCCGCGAGCAGATCGCCGCCGCCGGTTACCTGCATGGCTGCAACGGCTGCGCGACGACGATCGCGCGGCCGCTCGGCGCCGATCTCGCCATCACCGGTACGGTGCAGAAGGTCAGCAACCTGATCCTCAACATCAACCTCTACATTTCGGACACGGCCGGCACGGCGCCGCGGCGCGCGATGAGCGTCGACATCCGCGGCAATACCGACGAATCCTGGTCGCGCGGCCTATCCTATCTGGTGCGCAACCGGCTGCTCGCGGATTAGCCGCCGCGGCGGCGTGACGCGGGGACGGTCCGAGCGTCGCAGGACAAGGGAGAAAAAAATGACGAGATCGCTTCGCGCCACGCGCCTGTTCGCGGCCGCCGTCCTGGCGTGCCTGACCGTCGCGGCGGCGCCGCCGGTGGCGGCGGGCGCGGTCAAGATCGGCGTACTGAAATTCGGCACCGTGAATTGGGAGCTCGACGTGATCGAGACCCACGGCCTCGACAAGGCGGAGGGGTTCGACCTCCAGGTCGTCGAGCTGGCCGGCAAGGACGCCACCACCGTGGCCCTGCAGGCCGGCGACGTGGACGTGATCGTGACCGACTGGATTTGGGTGTCGCGCGCCCGCGCCGAGGGCGCGGCCTTCACCTTCGTGCCTTACTCCACCGCCGTCGGCGGCCTGATGGTGCCCGCCGACTCAGCCGTGCGCACGCTCGCCGACCTCAAGGGCAAGAAGCTCGGCATCGCCGGCGGGCCGGTGGACAAGAGTTGGCTGCTGATTCGCGCGCTGGCGGAGCGGCGCCACGGCATCGACCTCGACGCGGCGACGGACAAGGTGTTCGCCGCGCCGCCCCTGCTCAACGAGGAGATCCGGCTCGGCCGCCTCGACGCCGTGATCAACTTCTGGCACTTCCTCGCCCGCCTCGAGGCCCAGGGCCTGCGCACCCTCGTCAGCGTCGAGGAGGCGGCGCGGGAACTCGGCTTCGCCGCCGATGCGCCGCTGCTCGGCTATGTCTTCGACGAGGCCTGGGCCGAGGCGCACCGGGACGACGTGCTGGCCCTGGTGCGCGCCAGCCGCGCGGCGAAGCGCATCATGCAGGAGTCGGACGCCGAATGGGAGCGGCTGCGCCCGCTGACCGGGGCCGAGGACGACGCCACCTTCGCGGCGCTCAAGGCCGGCTACCGCCGCGGCATCCCGAAAAGCTGGGGCGAGGCGGAGCGGGCCGACGCCGAGGGCCTGTTCGCGCTGCTGGCGGAGCTCGGCGGCGAGGAGTTGGTCGGCAAGAGCCGCGAACTGCAGCCCGGCACCTTCTGGGCGCCCGTCGCCTATTGAGCGCGATGACCCTGCGGTTCGCCGTCTGGAAGCAGGCGGCCTCGTTCGTCGCGTTCGTGGCGCTGTGGCAGCTCGTTTCGGCGTTCGCCGACAGCCGCCTGTTGCCGCCGCCGGCGGCGGTGCTGGACCGGCTGGCCGCCGGACTGGCCAGCGGCGATCTGCCGCTGCATATCGGCATCACCCTGGCCCGGGTGGCCGTCAGCTTCACCCTGGCCATGCTGATCGGCACCGCCATCGGCATCGCCCTGGGCCGGTCGCCGGCGCTCGACCGTTTCTTCGACCCCTGGCTGGTGCTGTTTCTCAACGTCCCGGCCCTGGTCACGATCATCCTTTGCTATGTCTGGTTCGGGCTGATCGAGGCCGCGGCGATCGCGGCGGTCGCCGTCAACAAGATCCCGAACGTGGTGGTCACGCTGCGCGAAGGGGCGCGTGCCTTGAACCGGGATTATCTGGAGATGGCCCAGGTGTTCCGCCTGGGGCCGGCGAAAACACTGCGCCACGTCGTCCTGCCGCAGCTCTTCCCCTTCTCGATGGCGGCGGCGCGCTCGGGCCTGGCGCTGATCTGGAAGATCGTGCTGGTGGTCGAGCTGCTCGGGCGCAGCAACGGCGTCGGCTTCCAGATCCACCTGTTCTTCCAGTTCTTCGACGTCGCCAGCATCCTCGCTTACACGATCGCCTTCGTCGCGGTGATCCAGGTCATCGAGCTCGCCATCCTGCAACCGCTCGAGCGACGGGCCGCCCAGTGGCGCCGGTAAGCGACCTGGAGATCGACGTTCGGGAGAAGCTCTACCCGGCCGTCGGCGGCGCGGCGCCGCATCTGGCGCTGAAGAACCTCCGGATCACCGTGCGGCACGCCGAGTTCGTTTGCGTGCTCGGGGCGTCGGGCTGCGGCAAGACGACGCTGCTCAACATCGTCGCCGGTCTCGACCGCGATTTCGCAGGGCGGATCGCGCTGCCGGCCGGCCCCGGCAAGACGGAGCCGGTTGTCGGCTACGTCTTCCAGAACCCGCGGCTGCTGCCGTGGCGGACCGTGATCGAGAACATCCGGCTGGTGCTGAACCCGGAGCAGGTCCGCTCCGGCATCGTCGAGGAGCTGTTGGCCGCGACCGGGCTGCAGGACTTTCCGCGGGTCTATCCCGAGCGGCTGTCGGTCGGCATGACCCGGCGCGTGGCGCTGGCCCGGGCCTTCGCCGTGCGGCCCGACCTCTTGCTCATGGACGAGCCGTTCGTTTCGCTCGACGAGCCGACCGCGCACCGCCTGCGGCTCCTCCTCCTCGAGATCTGGGGCCGGCGCCCGACCACGGTCTTGTTCGTCACCCACGACACGCGTGAGGCGGTGCTGCTCGCCGACCGCATCGTCCTCATGTCGCCGGCGCCCGGCACGGTCGCGGCCGAGGTGCCGATCGACGTGCCGCGCGCCGAACGCGCCGACCCGGGCGTCGCGGAGCGGCTGCGCCAGCGCGTCGTCGGCGAACGCGAGGACCTGATGCGCGCGTTGTGAGCAAGAAAGGGGACAGTCCCCTTTTGCGTAAAGGGGACTGTCCCCTTTCTTGCTACGGCGTCGTGATCGGCTCGCCCTGCTCGTCGAGCAGCGGCACGCCGTAGTCGAGGAGGATGCGGTCGATCTCGGCCTGATTGCGCCGAATCAGGTCGTTGATCTCGCGCTTCCACTCCGGCTCGTTCGCCCGCACGCCCATGGTGATGCGGTAGTCGAGCTTCAGCGGATTCGCTTCCGAGCGCAACGGCACGACGACGAGCGGCGTCGCCGACTGCTTGGCGTAATATCCGACAATGGGGCCCCAGAGAATACCGACGTCGATCTTGCCGGCGGCGACGTCCTCGACGAGATCGCGCCCCGGCGATTCGAAGCGCGTGTCGACGACGAGGTGATAGGCGTGGCTGCGCCCGAGCAGCCCCTTCCGCGCCAGCAGCGTCGCCGGCGGCGTGCCGGCGACGATCCCGATTTCGAGCGACCGCATCGCCGGGTCGTCGAGCGAGGTCGGCGACGCGCCGGAGTCCTTGCGGTAGACGAGGCTGAAGGCCGAGCGGTAATAGGGGTTGGTGTTCTGCAGCTGGTCGTTGCCGAGAATGGTCCCGACGACCAGGTCGCATTTGCGCGCGCGCAGCGTGTTGCGGATGAACCCGACGGAATCGGGGAACCACGTGTACCTGACCGGGACCTTGAGATCCCGCGCCAGCAGCTCGGCGATCTTGTTCTCGAATCCCTCGCCGGCCTCGTTCGAGAACGGCAGATTGTGGGGGTCGGCGCAGACCCGTAAGGCCGAGCGGTCCACGGCCTCGGCGGTGGCGGCGCGCGCCGGGCCTGCGCCGGCGACCGACAGCGCGACCGCCGCCGCCGCGAACAGGCGCCAATGGCTGAACGCTGTCATGGACGACCGCCACCCTAGCCCATACAGGCGCTGTCGCGCGCGGCCGATTCGGCCGGCTTCGGTTCGTTCGGCGGCCGGCCGCGGCCGATCGCGCCGTCGGAGCGGGCCTTCAAATACGCGTAAATGTCGTCGACGAAGCACATCACGTTGCGGTTTTCGCCGAACGCCGGCATTTTCCTGAAGCTGGAGCTCGAGACCACCTCCTTGCCGTTGACGACGATGTCGAGATACTCGTCGTAGGTCATCGTCTTCAGGGACTCGGCCAGGGCCGGTCCGAACGAGCTGCCCAGGCCGTCGGGTCCGTGGCAAACGTGGCATTCCGCATGGTAGCGCCGGAATCCGCTGAAGGTGTACCAGTCGACCTTGCCGTCGGCGCCGACGCTGTACGGCTTTTCCTCCCCGCCTGCGGCGGCACCCGCCACAACCGCCAAGGCGGCCGCCGCGGTCAGGCCGACGCAGAAGAGCGTACCGTGCAATTGCTTTCGTGTCATGGGATGTGGCTTTGCCCGCGCGCGCCGATCGAGAGCGGGCCCGACATCCGGCTGGCAGCCGAATGTCGGGCCCGAGGTTCGATCGATCGGACGACCGTTAGGGTAGTGTGAACACCGTCAGGACGCCGCCGAGCTGGGTGTAGTTCGACAACGCCTTGTAGGCGCCAACCGCACCGAGACCGGCCGTGGGCTCCGTCAGACCCGCCGCCAAGCCGATACCGGCCCAGCCGCCGACGCCCGAGAGCACGGCAACGTACTGCTTGCCCTTGTGCATATAGGTGTTGACGTTGCCGATGATGCCCGACGGCGTCTTGAACTTGTACAGCTCCTTGCCGGTCTTGGCGTCGACCGCCTTGAGGTAGCCTTCGAGCGTGCCGTAGAACACCACGTCGCCCGCGGTAGAGAGCGCGCCGCTCCATACCGAGAACGGCTCCGGGTTCGACCAGACGATCTTGCCCGTGCCCGCGTCCCAGGCGATGAAGTTGCCGAGATGCGTGCCGCCCGGCGCCGGGTACATGCTAAGCGTCGCCCCGACGTAAGGCTGGCCGGCCGTGTAGGAGACGCGGAACGGCTCGTAGTCCATGCAGACGTGGTTGGTCGGCACGTAGAACAGGCCGGTACGCGGCGAGAAGGTCGCCGGCTGTTGATCCTTCGAGCCGAGCGCCGCCGGGCAGATGCCCTTCGAGTTCACGTCCTCGCCCCCGGCATGGGTCGAATACTTCTCGACCACCTGCGGACGGCCGGTTGCCATGTCGACATTGGTCGCCCAGTTGACGGCCGGGTCGAACTTCTCGGCCACCAACAGCTCGCCCGTGACGCGGTCGAGCGTATAGCCGAAGCCGTTGCGGTCGAAGTGGACCAGGGCCTTGCGCTCCGCGCCCTTCACCTTGATGTCGGCGAGGATCATCTCGTTGATGCCGTCGTAGTCCCACTCGTCGTGGGGGGTCATCTGATAGACCCACTTCGCCATGCCGGTATCGGGGTTACGGGCGAAGATGGTCATCGACCAACGGTTGTCGCCCGGACGCTGCACCGGGTTCCAGGTGCTGGGGTTGCCCGACCCGTAATAGATCAGGTCGAGCTGCGGATCGTAGGAGAACCACCCCCAGGTGGTGCCGCCGCCGATCTTCCATTGGTCGCCTTCCCAGGTCGCCGTGCCGGAATCCTTGCCGACCGGCTTGCCGAGATGGGTGGTCTTCGCCGGATCCAGGAGCGTGTCGGCATCCGGACCCATCGAATAGCCGCGCCACACCTGCTTGCCGTCGGCGAGGCTATAGGCCGTGAGGCTGCCGCGCACGCCGAACTCGCCGCCGCTGATGCCGATCAAGACCTTGTCCTTGACCACCAACGGCGCGCTGGTCCCCGTCGAACCCGACTTCGGATCGCCGTTGACCGCCTTCCACACGACCTCGCCGGTCTTGGCGTCGAGCGCCACGACCGTGGTGTCGGCCTGGTACAGGATGATCTTGCCGTCGCCGTAGGCGACGCCGCGGTTGACCGTGTCGCAGCACATCACCGGGATGGTGTCCGGATCCTGCTTCGGCTCGTATTTCCAGATGATCCGGCCGTTGTCATTGAGATCGAGCGCGAACACGGTGTTCGGAAACGGCGCGTGGACGTACATGGTGTCGCCGATCACCAGCGGTCCGCCCTCGTGGCCGCGCAGCACGCCGGTCGAGAAGGTCCAGGCGACCTTCAGGCTGTCGACGTTGCCCTGGTTGATCTGATCCAACCCGCTATAGCGCGTGTTGGCGTAGTTCCCGGCCGGCTGCGACCACAGCGCCGGGTCCTTCTCCATCTTCATAAGTTCTTCGTTCGCCATGGCGGCGGCGGGCAACATCAGCCCCGCCGACAGCGCCAGGGCTAATTTTGTAGTCCCTCGCATTTAGAAATCCTCCCTTTCGATGATTCTGACATTGCCGGCGCGGCTCTTCGGATAGCCGGGCGGTTCGACGACAGGGCGCGATCTTCTCGTTTACAGCGTCCGCCTTGGGAGGCCGGCAGACCGGTTGACGGATCGCCCCCGTCGGACTCTCCCTGAATCGCGGCAACGTTACACCGGTCGGGGCGGCGCGACAAGCGTCTGTTCGCG
>JBBECF010000057.1:0-6342 GCA_040881945.1 Dongiaceae bacterium
TAAGGACGGCGAGCGCAAGGAGCTGGACCGACTCATCCAGGGCGCGCAGTGAGGCCTGGCCGATGCCGGCGCGCAACCTCCCGATGCTGACGACCCACCCGTTCGACGACGACCACCTGCACGAGGAATGCGGGGTGTTCGGCGTCTTCGGCGTGGACGAGGCCGCGGCGCATACGGTGCTGGGGCTGCACGCGTTGCAGCACCGCGGCCAGGAGGCGGTCGGCATCGTCGCCTTCGACGGCCGCCAATTCAACGCCCATCGCGACCTCGGCCTGGTCGCCGACAGCTTCGCCTCGAAGGCCGTGGTCGCCCGCCTGCGCGGCCATGCCGCGATCGGCCACGTGCGCTATTCGACCACCGGCGAGACGGCGCTGCGCAACGTCCAGCCGCTGTTCGCCGACCTCGAATTCGGCGGCTTCGCCATCGGCCACAACGGCAATCTGACCAATGCCTACGCCCTGCGTAGCGAGCTGGTGAAGCGCGGATCGCTGTTCCAATCGACCACCGACACCGAGGTCATCACCCATCTGATGGCGACGAGCCCGCGCGGCAGCGTCATCGACCGCCTGGTCCACGCCCTAAAGCAGGTCGAGGGCGCCTATTCGCTGGTCGCGCTGGCCGACGACATGGTGGTCGCCGTGCGCGACCCCCTGGGCGTGCGGCCGCTGGTGCTCGGCCGCCTGGGCGACGCCCACATCGTCGCCTCGGAAACCTGCGCCCTCGACATCATCGGCGCCGAGTTCGTGCGCGACGTCGAGCCGGGCGAGCTGATCGTGCTCGACGCCTCGGGCGTGCACAGCCTGCGGCCGTTCCCGCGCATCCAGCGGCGATTCTGCGTCTTCGAGTACATCTACTTCGCGCGGCCCGACAGCATGGTCGAGGGCACCAGCGTCTATGAGGCGCGCAAGCGCATCGGCGCCGAGTTGGCGCGCGAGGCGCCGGTCGAGGCCGACGTCGTCATCCCGGTGCCCGATTCGGGCGTGCCGGCGGCGATGGGCTATGCCCGGCAGGCGAGCATCCCGTTCGAGCTCGGCATCATCCGCAACCACTATGTCGGCCGCACCTTCATCGAGCCGAGCGACCAGATCCGCCACCTCGGCGTCAAGCTCAAGCACAACGCCAACCGGGCGAACATCGCCGGCCAGCGCGTCGTCCTGGTCGACGACAGCATCGTGCGCGGCACCACGTCGAAGAAAATCGTCGAGATGGTGCGCAGCGCCGGCGCCGCCGCGGTGCATATGCGCGTGTCGAGCCCGCCGACCCGGCATTCCTGCTTCTACGGTATCGACACGCCGGAGCGGAAGGAGCTGCTGGCCGCGCAGCACGACGTGGCCGCGATGGCGCGCATCATCGGCGTCGACAGCCTGGCCTTCATCTCGATCGACGGACTGTATCGCGCCATGGGCGAACCGGGGCGCGACGTCGCACGGCCGCAATTCTGCGACGCCTGCTTCAGCGGCGACTACCCGACGGCGTTGACCGACCACGACGGCGGCGTCGTGCCGACCCAGCTTTCGCTGCTCGCCGAACTCGGCTGAGGACGATGGCGACAGGCGGACGGCTGGCCGGGCGCATCGCCCTCGTCACCGGCGCCTCACGCGGCATCGGCGCCGCGGTGGCGCGGCGCTTCGCCGCCGAAGGCGCCCAGCTCGTGCTCGCGGCGCGCACCGTCGGCGGTCTGGAGGAAACCGACGACGCGGTGCGCGCGACCGGCGGCGGCGCCACCCTGGTACCGCTCGACCTCGCCGATTTCGCGGCCATCGACCGGCTCGGCCAGGCGCTCCATGAGCGCTTCGGGCGGCTCGACGTGCTGGTCGGCAACGCCGCGGCGCTCGGCACGCTGACGCCGGCGGCGCAGATCAAGCCGGCGGAGTGGGACGGCGTGCTGGCGGTCAATCTGACCGCCAACTGGCGGCTGATCCGCAGCCTCGACCCGCTGCTGCGCGCCTCGCCCGCCGGCCGCGCCCTGTTCGTCACCTCCGGCGCGGCGCGCGGGCCGCACGCCTATTGGGGCGCCTACGCGGTGAGCAAGGCGGCGCTCGAGATGCTGGTCCTGACCTACGCGGCCGAGGTCGCGCGCACGGCGCTGCGCGTCAACCTGGTCGATCCCGGCGCGGTGCGCACCGCCCTGCGCGCCCGCGCCTTTCCCGGCGAGGATCCGGCCACCCTGCCCCACCCCGACGACGTCACCGAGGTCTTCGTCGAGCTCGCCGAGGCCGCCTGCGCGCGCCACGGCGAGATCGTGCGGGCGCGGCCGTAGTACTCGGGACAGCGACCGCGCGAAGACAAATTGGACTCATCCCCATTTCTCCCCATTTCTCATTCGGCGCGCAACATAGTTCCGTTTTCGCTCGCAAACGCGCAATTCTTCCGTGTGCATGGGGTTGAACGTCGTTTTTCTTGATGTCCCCCTGCCGCAGGTCCGCCGGCCGGCGCTCACCGCTCCGGGGCGTAGGGGTTCTTGCCCTTGCGCAGAAGCAGGCGGATCGGCACGCCGGGCAGATCGAAGCTGTCGCGCAGGCTGTTCACCAGATACCGCGAGTACGAGTCGGGCAGCTTCTCGGGCCGGCTGACGAAGAGCGCGAAGGTCGGCGGCCGGGTCTTGATCTGGGCGCCGTAGCGCAGCTTCAGGCGCCGCCCGGCGACGAGCGGCGGCGGATGCGCCTCGACCGCGTCGCCGAGCCAACGGTTGAGCGCCGACGTCGGCACGCGCCGGTTCCACAGTTCGTAGGCCGCCAGCACCGCGTCGAGCAAACGATCGAGGTTCTTGCCGGCAAGCGCCGAGACGGTCACGGGCCGCAGGCCGTGCACCTGCGGCAACGACGTCTCGATCCGGTCGCGGAGCCGCCGCAGCGCCGCGGTCTTGTCCGTCACCAGGTCCCATTTGTTGGCCGCGACGACGAATGCGCGGCCTTCGTCGATCACCATGCGGGCGATCGTCAGGTCCTGGCGTTCGAGCATGTCGTTAGCGTCGAGCACGAGCACGACGACCTGGGCGAAGCGCACCGCGCGCAGGGTGTCCTCGACCGACAGCCTCTCCAGCTTCTCGGCGACCCGGGCGCTCCGGCGCAGGCCGGCGGTGTCGACCAGGCGGATGTCCCGGCCGCGATAGCGCCAGGCGACCGCGATGGCGTCGCGGGTGATGCCCGGCTCCGGGCCGGTGAGCAGGCGTTCCTCGCCGAGCAGCCGGTTGATCAGCGTCGACTTCCCCACGTTCGGTCGGCCGACGATGGCGAGCTGCAGCACGCCCGTCGCCTCGTCCGCGGCCGGCGCTTCGTCGGCGGCGGCGGCGGCGTGGGGTGCGATCGCGTCGTAGAGGTCGGCCAGGCCCTCGCCGTGCTCGGCCGAGATCGCCACCGGGTCGCCGAAGCCCAGCGCGAAGGCGTCGATGACGCCGGTCGCGCCGAGGCGGCCCTCGCACTTGTTGGCGACCAGCACCACCGGGGTCGGGCTCTTGCGCAGCAGGTTGGCGAATTCGGCGTCGAGCGGGATGACGCCGGCGCGCGCGTCGATCAGCAGCAGCGCCAGGTCGGCCTCGGCCACCGCGCGCTCGGTCTGCGCGCGCATGCGCGCCGGCAGGCTGTCGTCGCGCGCTTCCTCGAACCCGGCCGTGTCGATGACCGTGAAGCGGAGATCGCCGAGATGAGCGTCGCCGGTGCGGCGGTCGCGCGTCACGCCCGGCGTCTCGTCGACCAGCGCCAGCCGCCGGCCGACCAGGCGGTTGAACAAGGTCGACTTGCCGACGTTCGGCCGACCCACGATCGCGACGGCGAAGGGCATGGCCTAGCGGAACGCGATCAGCTTCGCGTTGTCCGTCAGGAAGTACAGGGTGCTGCCGGCGACGACCGGCGGCAGGTGCGCGCCGCCCGGCAGCTTGAGATTGCCGACGATCTCGCCGCTCTGCGGCGCGACGAACAGCGCCTCGCCGTTCGAGCCGGCGACGATCAGGCGGTCGCCGGCGAGCGCCGGTCCCGTCCAGTAGATCGGCCGCTGCCGCTTCTCCTCGTCCTCGAAACGCGGCAGCGGCCGCACCCAGCGGATGCGGCCGTCGCGCCGGGTCAGGCACAGCAGCTCGGCATTGTTGCTGATCAGAAAGATGAATTCGCCGGCGAGCCACGGGCTTTCCGTGCCGCCGACGTTGGCGTCCCAGGTGCGGGCGCCGCTGCGCAGGTCGATCGCCGCGACGATGCCGCTGTGGCTGACCGCCACCACCAGGTCGCCGTCGATGACCGGCCGGCCGCGGATGTCGGCCAGGGTGGCGATCGCGCCGGCGCGCGCGACGCCGGCGAGGTTGTCGCTCCACAGCACGCGGCCGGTCTCCGCCCGCAGGGCGAACAGCTCGCCCGAACTGTACGGCGCCACGACGGTGTTGGCCGCCACCGCCGGGGCGGCCCCGCCGAGCAGCCCGGCAGATTCCGAAATGCCGGCGTGCGACCACAGCCGCCGGCCGTCGCCGGCGTCGTAGGCGACCAGTTGATTGTCGACGGTCAGCACGAACAGCCGGCCGTCGCTGAAGGTCGGCGACGCGCGCGCCGGCGCCGGCGCCGGGCTCTGCCAGGCCTCGGCCCCGGTGGCGGCATCGAGCGCAAAGACGCGGGCGAACGGCGTTGTCGCATAGAGCCGGCCGTCGGCGAAGGCGAGGCCGCCGCCGAACAGGCCGCCGCGTTCCTCCCGCGGCGTCAGGTCGACGCGCCACAGCCGCTTGCCGCCGGCGGCGTCGAAGGCGCTGACGGTCGCGCCGGCGTCCATGGCATAGACGCGCCCGTCGGCGACCACCGGCTCGGTCAGCAACCACTGGGAATCGCCGCCCTGGCGGCCGACATCGGCAACCCAGGCCGCCGTCAGCGCCTGCGGCAGGGCGAGGTGCTGAACCGCGTGCGAAGGCACGCCGCCCGCCTGCGCCCAATCCGGGTTGTGATAGGGCAGCGGCAGGATCACCGGCAGGGCGGCAAGCGCCGGATCGGCCGTCAGCTCGCTGTCGAGCTGCAGCACCGCCTTGCGCTCGCCGGGCAGCGGCGGCCCTTCCGAGGCGCCGAGGAAGCCGTCGCAGCCGGCCACGGCGAGGGCCAGGGCGAGCGGCGCCAAGCGCAACATCGTCATGCCTTACGACCCCGCGAGAGCAGCCAGAATTTCCGCCGCCCGGGCGCGCAAGGAGGGCGGCGCCTCGAGATCGTCGGCGAGAGCGGCGAAGACACCGCGCGCGCGGCCCGCGTCGCCGGCGCGCCATGCGAGCAGCCCGGTCAGCTCCAGCGCCGCGTGGCGCCACGGGCTGTCGGCGGCGGCGAGCGGCGCGAGCCGGGCCATGAGGACAGCCGGATCGGCGGTATCGAGGCTGTGCTGCGCCAGCAGGATGACCGCCAGGTCGCGCAGCGGCCGCGGCGCGTCGTCGTCCTTCGCCAGCGCCTCGTATTGGGCCAGCGCGCCTTCGGCATCGCCCGCCGCGGCCCGCAGCCGCGCCTGCTGCAGACGGGCGAGCGCGGCATAGCCGTCGTCGCCGTCCGCGAGTCGCGCCAAGGCCGCCGCCGCCGCCGCGTCGGATCGGGCGATCGACTCGACCGCGGCGGCATAGTCTTGGCTGCGCTGCAGCCGTTGCGACCGTTCGTAGCGCTGCCAGCCGACGGTGGCGGCGGTGGCGAGCACGACGACGACCGCCGCGGCGACCACGGTCGTGCCATAGCGCTGCCACAGCCGGGTCAGGTTGTCCCGGCGCAGATCCTCGTCGATTTCGCGAAAAATGTCGGCCACGGTGCGCCCCGGTCGCTCGGCGGGCGGTACCATAGCCCGGCGATTCCGCCTTGGCAAACCCGCGCCCGATGGCGCCGCGGCGGCTTCCGCGCGGCGCCTTAACGGTCCGTTCATCGGCCCGGGGCTACCCTTCAGACGGGCTTCCGACCCAGGTAGGGACGAGGAGGATCAAGGTATGACCCGCGCCATCACGCCGGCCCGGCTGCGCGCCCTGGCGGCCGCGGCGGCCCTCATCGTGCTGACCGCCTGCGGCGAATTGACCGGACTGGCCGTGGTCAGCGCCGGCATCGTCAGCCTGTCCGCCACCAAGAAGCTGCCGCTCGACCATGTGGCCTCCTGGGTCAGCGGCAAGGACTGCTCGGTCGTCACCCAGGCCGAGACCGGCCGTTACTGCCGCGACGAGGCGGACGCGACCCAGATGGTCGCGGCGGCGCCGCTTTATTGTTACCGCACGCTCGGGGAAATCAACTGTTACACCACCCCGGACGAGAGCGCGAGCGCCAGCCGGCTCGTGCAGTAGCCGGCGGCGGGGATCCGGGCCGCGCACGGGACTCCGGGCTGGACGCGCCGCCGGATTTGCGGGACACTGGTATCGGG
>JBBECF010000058.1:0-6335 GCA_040881945.1 Dongiaceae bacterium
CTCAGGATGAGGTAAGTTATTGATGGCAAAAAGAAATATCCTCATGCTGAGGAGGCCGCGCGAGCGGCCGTCTCGAAGCACGCAAGAGCGGCGATCCAGCATTCATTCACATGCTCTGGGCGCGAGGGCAGGGTCAACGAGGCTGTCGCGCATTTTTCGACAACCTGCTTCGAGGGCGACATGGCGCGAGGCAAGGAGACTTCGTCGAGGGGCGAGCCGCAGCGGGAACCGACGCACCCGGGTGCGATCCTGCGGGACGACGTGTTGCCGGCGCTCGGCCTTAGCGTCAGCGAGGCGGCGCGGCAGCTTCGCGTCACGCGGCAGACGCTCCATCGGATCATGGCCGGCAGGACGGCGGTGTCGCCCGAGATGGCCGTCCGGCTCGGAAAGTTTTGCGGCAACGGACCCGACCTGTGGCTGCGGATGCAGGCGGCTTTCGACCTGTGGCACGCCGAGCGTCGGCTGAAGGACGAGCTACGGGCCATCCCGTCGCACGGAAAGGCGCGGGCGGCGTAATCGGATTTGTTCGGCGACAAACGCGCTTCCTGCGGCGTGTCCTTGATTCAATGGTGGGCGCGGCTGGGATTGAACCAGCGACCCCTACGATGTCAACGTAGTGCTCTCCCGCTGAGCTACGCGCCCGTCCCGGCGGCCGGCCGGGATGGGCGCGGGCCGCGAGGAAGCCCGCGAGGTAGCACCATCGCGGGGCGTTTTCAAGCCCCCGAGGCGCCGCCGCGCAGGCCGAGCATGTGGTCGATCTGGCTGACCAGGTCCTTGAGGTGGAACGGCTTCGACAGCACCCGCGGGTCGCCCGGCAGGCCGTCGCGCGCGCGCAGGGCCACGGCCGCGAAGCCGGTGATGAACATGACCTTGAGGCGGGCGTTCTGTTTCGAGGCGCGGCGCGCCAGCTCGATGCCGTCCATGCCGGGCATGACCACGTCGGCGAGCAGCAAGTCGAAATCCTGTTTGCCGAGGATGGCGATGGCTTCGAGGCCGTCGGACGCCGACTCGACCCAGTGGCCGGCGCGGCGCAGCGCCCGCGCCAGGAAGGCCCGCATGTTGTCGTCGTCTTCGGCGATGAGAATACGCGCCATCTGCGGTCCCGATGCGACGTTATGGGTGGGGCGGCTTCGCCAGCGGGTACCGGCACTATAGGATAATCGCCAAGATTGAACAGATCGTTAGCGCGCGCCGGCCAGGCCACGGCCGTAATTGGGCGATGACAGGGCGGCGGCTTTGCATTAAATGTCGAGGTGATGAACCCGCCGCTCGACAGCCAGGCCGCGACCCTGCGCGCGCCGGTCGATGTTCGGCTGCCCGCCGAGCAGACCATGCCGGTCGTCTTCGCGTCGCCGCACAGCGGCGCCGCGTATCCGCCGGAATTCCTCGCCGCCTCGCGGCTCGACCCCTTCGCCCTGCGCAAGTCCGAGGACAGCTTCGTCGATGAGATCTTCGCCGCCGCGCCGGCGCTCGGCGCGCCGCTGCTGCGCGCCCTGTTCCCGCGCGCCTATATCGACCCGAACCGGGAGCCGTTCGAGCTCGACCCGGCGATGTTCGAGGACGAGCTGCCGGCCTATGCCAATACCGCCTCGCCGCGCGTGGCGGCGGGTCTCGGCACGATCGCCCGGGTGGTGGCGAGCGGCGAGGAGATCTATGGCGGCCGCTTGCGTTTCGCCGAGGCGACGGCGCGCCTCGAACGGTGCTATCGGCCGTATCACGACGCGCTCCGCCGCATCGTGACGGCGACGCGGCGGCGCTTCGGCTACTGCCTGCTGGTCGACTGCCACTCGATGCCCTCGGTCGGTGGGCCGATGGAGCGCGACGCCGGCCGCGAACGCGTCGACATCGTCCTCGGCGACTGCCACGCCAGCTCCTGCGCCCCCGCCGTGGTCGACCGGGTCGAAGGACTGCTGCGCGACCGGGGCTATGCCGTGGCCCGCAACGCGCCCTACTCCGGCGGCTTCGTGACGCGCCATTACGGCCGGCCCGCCGAAGGCGTGCACGCGCTGCAGATCGAGATCAACCGCGCGCTCTACATGGACGAGGCGGCGATCCGCCGCGCCCCCGGCTTCGCCCAGGTCAGCGAAGGCATGACGGCGCTGATCCGCGAGCTCGGCTCGGTCGGCTTCCTGGCGGCGGCCGAATGACCGCCATGCCGGCGCCGGTTTCCAAGACCCGCTTGCGCGACGCGGCGCCCGAGGACGTTCCCGCGATCCAGTCGATCTACGCCCACCATGTCCTGCACGGTTTCGCGTCGTTCGAGGAGGCGGCGCCGGACGCGGCCGAGATGGACCGCCGGCGCCGGGACATCCAGGGCCGCGGCCTGCCCTATCTGGTCGCCGAGCGCGACGGCGTCGTCCACGGCTTCGCCTATGCCGGACCGTTCCGGCCGCGCCCGGCCTATCGCCATACTGTCGAGGATTCGGTCTATGTGGCGCCCGCGGCCGTGGGCCAGGGTTTCGGGCGCAGCCTGCTCGGCGAGGTCGTCCGCCGCTGCACCGCGCTCGGCCTGCGCCAGATGGTGGCGGTGATCGGCGACAGCGGCAACAGCGCCTCGATCCGCCTGCACGAAAGCCTGGGTTTCCGCCGGGCGGCGACGCTGCGCTCGGTCGGCTTCAAGTTCGGCCGCTGGGTCGACTCGGTGATCATGCAGCTCGGCCTCGGCGAAGGCGACGACACCCTGCCCGGCGGCTGACGCGGCCGACCCGACATCCAACCGAAAAAAAAGGGCCGTGCGGAGCACGGCCCAAGTTCAGGGAGGAAACGCCCCGAAGGGGCGTCAGCGGCAGCGCCGGTGTCGAACGACAGCCGTGCATGCCGCAATGCACAATATGAGGTCTCGCAAGGGGCTTGGCAAGGGCAATCTCAACATATTAATTATAAAACAAAATCAAGTTGTTAGTCCCGAGACTGCCGAACCCGGAGCCGGTTGATATTGCGATGCACAAGAATCGCCCCGCGGCGGCGGCGGACGGGGCCGGAAGCGGTCTGGCACACGCCTTGCGTGGTTTGCCCGCCCAAGAGACGGATACGCCATGACCGGACCCGCTTTCCGCGCCCTGCCGGCCCTCGCCGGCGCAACCATGATCGCCGCGGCCATGCTCGCCGCGATGGCGGAATCCGTGGCTGCCGGCGGCGCGCAGGGCCTGTGCGCCGCCGAGATCGCCCGCGTCGAGCGCGCCGAGACCATCCCGGGGCACCTCCTCGGCGCCATCGCGCGGGTTGAATCCGGACGGTGGAACCGGGCCGACGGGGCAATTTTTGCCTGGCCCTGGACCGTGACCGCCCAGGGCCGGGGGCGTTATCTGCCGGACAAGCAGGCGGCGATCGCCGAGGTCCGCCAGTTGCGCGCCGACGGCATCGCCAACATCGATGTCGGCTGCATGCAGATCAACCTGCTCTACCATCCGGAGGCCTTCGCGGACCTCGACACCGCCTTCGACCCGGCCGCCAACGTCGCCTATGCCGGCCGCTTCCTGACCGAGCTGCGGCGCGAGCTGCGTTCCTGGGCAAAGGCGGTGGCCCGTTATCACTCGGCCACGCCCGAGCTGTACCGCGGCTACCGCGACAAGGTGTTCGCCGCGTGGCGCGACGAGCGGCGCCGCGCCCGCCTGGCGGACCGGGCGGCACGAACGGCGGCCCGGATCGCCGTTTCCGCCCCGTGAGGTCGCCGCAAGTGTCCCGTCCCTGAAATTCGTTTCACGAATTTCAGGGAAAACGGGCCACTAAGTGTTGAAATCTAGTGGCCTGCTTATCCCAGAAATTCGAGAACGAATTTCTGGGGCAGGACACTAACCCCACAGCGCCGGGGCCGGCGGTTGCACCAGGCTGTCCTCGTAGCGGAGACCGGGGTCGCGGTCGCGGGCGAGCAGCAGCGGGCCGTCGAGATCGACCCAGCGCGCCTCTTGCGCGACGAGCAGCGCCGGCGCCATGGCCAGGGACGTCGCGACCATGCAGCCGACCATCGCCGCGAAGCCCCGCGCCTCCGCGTCGGCCGCCAAGCGCAGCGCCTCGGTCAGGCCGCCGGTCTTGTCGAGCTTGATGTTGACGGCGTCGTACTTGCCGACGAGAAGCGGCAGGTCGGCGGCGACGTGGCAGGACTCGTCGGCGCAGACCGGCACCGGCCGCGCGATATCGGCCAGCGCGTCGTCGGCGCCGGCCGGCAATGGCTGCTCGATCAGCTCGACGCCGAGCTCGCGGAGCCGGGGCGACAGCTCGGCGAACAGCGCCGGCGTCCACGCCTCGTTGGCGTCGACGATGAGCCGCGAGCGCGGCGCGTTTTCGCGCACCGCGCGCACGCGCTCCAGATCGCCCGGCCCGGCGAGCTTCAGCTTGAGCAGCGGCCGATGCGCCTGCACCCGCGCCGCCGCCGCCATGGCCTCGACGCCATCGAGGCCGAGCGTATAGGCGGTGGTCACGGCGTGCAGCGGCGCCAGGCCGGCGCGCTGCCAAGCCGGCACGCCCGACCGCTTCGCCTCGAGGTCCCACAGCGCGCAATCGATGGCGTTGCGCGCGGCCCCCGCCGGCAAGGCTGCCTGTAGGTCGGCGCGCTCCAGGCCGCGTTCGAGCTCGCCGCGCAGCGCCTCGATCCGCTCGACGACTCCCGGCACCGTCTCGCCGTAGCGGCCGTAGGGCATGCATTCGCCGTGCCCGACCGCGGCGCCCTCGGCGAGCTCGACGACGACCACGTCGGCCGCCGTGCGGCTGCCGCGCGAGATCGCGAAGCGGCCGGCCAGCGGCCAGGTCTCGGCGACAATGCGGAGTTGGCGCACCGCCTAGACCAGCACGTCGACGAGCGGCGCCACGCCGGTGCGCACCGGATCGACGGTCGGCAGGCCGAGCCGGTCGGCGGTCGCCTTGAGCGCCCGGTCGGCCGCGCCCGCGTCCAGGGCGGCGGTATTGAGACTAACGCCGACGCAGCGCACCGCCGGGTTGGTCAGCCGCGCCGCGGCGATGTTGGCGTCGATGCACGCTTGCAGATCGGGCAGCGGGAATCCCGGCAGGCCGCGCATATGCGCACGCGTCGGCTCGTGGCACATCACCAGGGCGTCCGGCTGCGCCCCGTGCAGCAATCCCAAGCTGACGCCGGCGAATGAGGCATGGAACAGCGAGCCCTGCCCTTCGATCAGGTCCCAGTGGCCGGGATCGGCGGCGGGCGCCAGCCACTCGACCGACCCGGAGATGAAGTCGGCGACGACCGCGTCCACCGAGACGCCGGCCCCGGCGATCAGGATGCCGGTCTGGCCGGTGGCGCGGAAGTCGGCGTCGCGGCCGCGCCGGCGCATCTCCGCCTCGACGGCGAGCGCGGTGTACATCTTGCCGCAGGAGCAGTCGGTGCCGACGGTGAGCAGGCGCTTGCCGGGGCGCTTGACGCCGGTCGCGACCGCGAAGTCGCGCGGCGGATGGCGCACGTCGAACAGGCGCCGGCCGTGCGCCGCCGCCGCGTTCTTGAGCGCCGGCACGTCGCCGAGCCGCCGGTGCAGCCCGCTCGCCAGGTCCATGCCGAGGGCCAACGCCCGCGCCAAGGGCGGCACCCAGTCGTCGTTGAGGAAGCCGCCGCGGTTGGCGACGCCGACGATGACGGTCCGGATGCCCGCCGCCGCCGCCGCCTCGACCGTCATGTCCGGCAGCTTCAGGTCCGCCTTGCAGCCGTCGAGCCGCAATTGCCCGCGGCACCAGTCGGGGCGCCAGTGGACGACGCCCTGCGCCGTCTTGGCGGCGAGCTGGTCGGGGGCGTCGCCCAGGAACATGAGGTAGGGGTGTTCGATCCGCATGGCCGATGCCGCCGCCGGGTCCGGCGCGCATCCTAGCCAATGCGCGGCGTCTTGTCGGCGGGGAAAATCGGCGGTTCGCTTGCCGCCCGCGCGCGGCGGACGGTATAGTCCCGGTTCCGCCGGTGGGCCGAACCACCCAGGGGATGAACCGATGCCCTCCTTCGACGTCGTCTCCAAGACCGACCTCGCCGAGGTCGATAACGCCCTCAATGGCATCCGCCGCGAGATCGCGCAGCGCTTCGATTTCAAGGGCAGCAAATGCACGATCGAGCGCGCCGACAACGCGCTCACCATCCTCGCCGACGACGAGATGAAGCTGAAGCAGATGCACGAGCTGCTGAAGGTCTACATGACCCGGCGCAAGCTCGATGCCGGAGCGCTCGAGTTCAAGCCGCCGGAGAAGGCGACCGGCAACGCCCGGCGCCAGGCGGTGATCGTTAAGCAGGGCCTCGACGCGCCGCTGGCCAAGCGCATCGTCAAAGAGATCAAGGACGGCAAGCTGAAGGTGCAGGCGGCGATCCAGGGCGACGAGCTGCGCATCACCGGCAAGAAGCGCGACGA
>JBBECF010000059.1:0-6215 GCA_040881945.1 Dongiaceae bacterium
CAGACCCGAGCCAGTTCGACAACCAATTGAATCTATTCGATAATTAGCCGGACACCACTGGGACGGGACACTAGCGGCGCCGCTCGCGCCACAGGATGAACAGGCCGCTGGCGATGATGATGCCGGCACCGAGCAGGACCGCGACGTCCGGCACGTCGCCGAACAACACCAGCCCGAAGGCGATGCCCCAGAGCATCTGGGTGTAGTGGAACGGCGACACGGCCGCCGCCGGGGCGGTGCGGAACGCCTCGATCAGCGCCAGGTGGCCGAGGCCGCCGAGGAGACCGGCCAGCGCCATGACCGCGAGGTCGCCGGCGCCGGGCGGAACGAACACCGCCGGCACGGCCGGACCGCTGATCGCCATGGTGGCGAGCAATATCGCCACCAGCATCGCCGCGCTCGACTCGCCGCCGCCGAAGCGGCGCAGCACGATCAGCGACAGCGCGAACAGCACGGCCGCGGCGAGCGCCGCCAGATGGCCGGGGTCGAGCGCCGCGAAGCCCGGCTGCAGCACGACCATGACGCCGGCGAAGCCGACCGCGACCGCCGACCAGCGACGCCAGCCGACCGCCTCGCCAAGGAGCGGCACCGACAGCGCCGTCACCAGCATCGGCGCGGCGAAGACCAGGACATAGGCCTCGGCCAGCGGCAGCCGGCTGAAGGCGTAGTAGACGAGCAGCGTGTCGGCGGCGAGCAGCAGCGCGCGCACCGCCACCCAGAGCGGGCGGCGCGGGCGCAGCGCCGCCCACCCGCCGCCCCTCGCCATCAGCCAGGCGACCGGCGCCAAGGCGAAGACGGCGACGAGGAACGTCACCTCGGTGACGGGGTAGCGCGCCACCAGCCACTTCACGGCGGCGTCGGCGGCGGAGAACAGCGCGAAGCTGAGAACCGCGAAGCCGACGCCCCGCCCGATGCCGCCGCTGGTCAAGCCGCGCCGCCCCCGGGATTCCTTGCGAAAGGCCGCCACCCTCGGCCGCGATGCCGGCCCTGTCAACCGCGCCGCCCCGGCCGAAGTCCGGCCCTGCGAGCCTTGACGATACGGCCGGCGGTGCCGTACAACCCGGCCTCGCTCCCGGGCGGCTGCGGCCGCCCGTCCCGCAGTCGAACGCGAAGGATTTCCGCCATGGCCCGACGCTGCGCCGTCACCGGCAAGGGCGTGCAGTACGGCAACAACGTCAGCCACGCCAACAACAAGACGCGCCGCCGCTTCCTGCCCAACCTGCAGACGACCTCGCTGGTCAGCGACGCGCTTGGCGGCATGGTGCGGCTGCGGGTCACGACGCACGCGATCCGAAGCATCGAGCACAATGGCGGGATCGACGCCTATCTGCTCGGACGGCCGGCGGCGAAGCTGCCGGTCGAGGCGCGGCGCCTCCGCCGGCGCATCGAAAAGGCGCTCGCCGCCCGCGCGAGTTAGAGCGCGACCGCCCTCAATCCGCGACCAGCAGCGGGTTGAAGCGGGTGTCGCGGTCGTAGACGTCGATGCGGTCGCGGCGCTTGAGGAAGCCGACGACGGCGTAGGTGACCGGCGTCGCCAGCGCCTCGTAGGCGGACTTGACCAGCCACTGCGTGACGACGGCGGCGACGAGCCCGGCCGGCGGGATGATCCCGGCGAAGGCAAGCGTGATGAACACCGCCGAGTCTAGGCCCTGCCCGACCAGGGTCGAGCCGATCGTGCGCAGCCACAGCAAGCGCCCCTCGGTCGCGATCTTCAGCTTGGCGAGCACGAAGGCGTTGGCGAACTCGCCGATCAGATAGGCGAGGAACGACGCCGCCAGGATGCGCGGGGTCTGGCCGAGAATGCGCTCGAACGCCGCCTGGCCGTCCCAGAACGACGCCGCCGGCAGGATTTGGGCCAGCGCGATCGCCGCGACGACGATCAGGTTCGCGAGGAAGCCGAGCCAGATCACCCGCCGCGCGGCGCGATAGCCGTACACCTCAGTCAGCACGTCGCCGAGGATGTAGCTGACCGGGAAGATGACGATCGCCGCCGGCAGCAGCAGCCCAAACGGCGCGATCAACTTGACCGCGACGATGTTGGCCGCGATCAGGCAGGCGACGAACAGCGCCGTCAGCAGCAGGAACCAATTCGAAAGGCCCGCGGCCGGCGCGGCCGGTCGGTTTTCTTGCGACATGCCGGGACGATCTCCATCTGTTTTGCGTCCCGGCCGGCAGTAGCGCCGCAACGGCGCAGAGTCAACGCCGGCGCTTCCTTAATCGGGACCCGCGGTCTATATCCTGCCCGCTTCCCGTCGAGCCGGAGAACCGTTGCATGAGGGTCGATGCGTTCGACTTCGATCTGCCGCGCGAGCTGATCGCGGACCGGCCGGCCGTGCCGCGCGACGCCGCCCGGCTGCTCGAGGTCGCGGCGGACGGGCTGCGCGACCGGGCCTTGCGCGACCTGCCGGCCTTGCTGCGGCCGGGCGACGTCATGGTGGTGAACGACACGCGCGTGATCCCGGCGCGGTTGACCGGGCGGCGCGGCGCGGCCGATGTCGAGGTGACGCTGCATCGTGCCGAGGGCGGCGGCCGCTGGCGCGCCTTCGCGCGGCCGGGGCGCCGCTTACGCGAAGGCGACGTGATCGAGTTCGCGCCCGGATTCGCGGCCGAATTGCTGGCCAAGGGCGAAGGCGGCGAGGTGACGCTCGGCTTCGATCGCGACGGCGCGGACCTGCGCCGGGCGCTGGAGCGGCACGGCCTCATGCCGCTGCCGCCCTATATCAAGCGCCCGGCCGACGCCCGCGACCGCGCCGACTACCAGACCGTGTTCGCGGCCAAGGACGGCGCCGTGGCGGCGCCGACCGCCGGGCTGCATTTCACGCCCGAATTGCTGGCGGCGCTCGACGCCAGCGGCGTCGCCCGCGCCGCCGTGACCCTGCATGTCGGGGCCGGAACCTTCCTGCCGGTCAAGGTCGAGGACCTGCGCGACCACGTCATGCACGCCGAGACCGGCATGATCGACGAGGCGGCGGCCGAGACGATCAACCGGGCGCGCGCCGCCGGCGGCCGCGTCGTCGCCGTCGGCACGACCAGCCTGCGGCTGCTCGAGACGGTTGCCGACGCGCGCGGGCGAATCGCGCCCTTTGCCGGCGAGACGGCGTTGTTCGTCACGCCCGGCTACCGCTTCAAGACCGTGGACCTGCTGCTCACCAATTTCCATTTGCCGCGTTCGACGCTGTTCATGCTGGTCGCCGCCTTCGCCGGGCTGGAGCGCATGCGCGAAGCCTACGAGCACGCCAAGCGGGCGGGCTACCGCTTCTATTCCTACGGCGACTGCTGCCTGTTGCACCGGGAAGGCGCGTGAGCGCCGAGCGCCTCCGCTTCGAGCTGCGCGGCCGCGACGGCGCGGCCCGCACGGGGCGCCTGCACACCGCCCACGGCACGGTCGAGACGCCCGCCTTCATGCCGGTCGGCACCGCGGCGACGGTCAAGGCGATGACGCCCGAGGCGGTCGCCGCCACCGGCGCCGAGATCGTGCTCGCCAACACCTACCACCTGATGCTGCGTCCGGGGGCGGAGCGCATCGAACGGCTCGGCGGCCTGCACCGATTCATGAATTGGCCGCGGCCGATCCTCACCGATTCGGGCGGTTATCAGGTGCTGTCGCTGACGGCCTTGCGCGCGATCGACGAGCGCGGCGTCGTCTTCCAGTCGCATATCGACGGCAGCCGCCACGAGCTGACGCCGGAACGCTCGATCGCGATCCAGCGGGCGCTCGGCGCCGATATTTCCATGGCCTTCGACGAATGCACGCCCTATCCGGTGGAAGAGGCCGCCGCCGCCGCCTCGATGCGCCTGTCGATGCGCTGGGCCGAGCGCTGCCGCGCCGCCTTCGTCGAACGCTCCGGCCATGCCCTGTTCGGCATCGTCCAGGGCGGCGTCTATCCGGCGTTGCGCGCCGAATCGGCCGCCGCGCTCGCCGCCATCGGCTTCCACGGTTACGCCGTCGGCGGGCTGGCGGTGGGCGAGGGCCAGGCGCGCATGTTCGACGTGCTCGACCGCACCGTCGGCCTGCTGCCCGACGACGCGCCGCGCTATTTGATGGGCGTCGGCAAGCCGGCCGACATCGTCGGCGCGGTCGCGCGCGGCATCGACATGTTCGACTGCGTGCTGCCGACCCGCTCCGGGCGCACCGGCCAGGCCTTCACCCGGCGCGGGCCGGTGAACATTCGCAACGCCCGCCACATCGAGGACCCGCGCCCGCTCGATCCCGACTGCCGCTGCCCGGCCTGCGCCGGCTACGGCCGCGCCTACCTGCACCATCTATGGCGCGCCGAGGAGATTCTTGGCCGGATGCTGCTGACTTGGCATAATCTGCACTATTATCAGGAGCTGATGGCCGGATTGCGGGCCGCGATCGCGGCCGGCGCGCTGGACGCCTGGACCGCCGAATTCGCGGCCGGGCAGGCGGCGGGCGACATCGCGCCGCTCTAGGGCGCGAGCGCCCGAGTCGCCGAGGCGGCGCCCTCATGCTTCGACAGGCTCAGCATGAGGGCCTCACCGTTGAAGAGGGCCTCACCCTGAGCCTGTCGAAGGGCGAGGCCCGAACCGAGCCGGCACGAAGGTGCAACCGCCGCCATGACCAAGCCCAAGCGACACACCCTCACCCAACTCGGCCGCAAGGTCGCGCCGCCGGCCTCGCCCGAGGACGCCGTGCTCGAGACCGTGCCCAACCCGCACCGCGGCACGGCCTATCTGGTGCGCTTCGCCTGCCCGGAGTTCACCTCGCTCTGCCCGGTCACCGGCCAGCCCGACTTCGCGCATCTGGTCATCGACTACGTGCCCGAGGCGCTGTTGGTCGAGAGCAAGTCGCTGAAGCTCTATCTCGGCTCGTTCCGCAACCACGGCGGTTTCCACGAGGATTGCACGCTGGCCATCGCCAAGCGGCTGGAGAAGACGCTGCGCCCGACCTGGCTGCGCATCGGCGGCTATTGGTATCCGCGCGGCGGCATCCCGATCGACGTGTTCTATCAGAGCGGCCCGCCGCCGGCCGGCCTGTGGATCCCGGACCAGGGCGTCGCGCCGTATCGCGGGCGCGGATGACCGCCGCGGTAAAGGCGCCCGCGGCGACGGTCGGGCCGGCGCAGGCCAAGGAGGCGATCCGCGCCCAGGCACTTGCGCTCGGTTTCGATGCGGTCGGGTTCGCGGCGGCGGAGTTGGCCGAGGACACGAAGCGGCGCCTCGGCGCGTTTCTGGCGGCCGGGGAGCACGGCGACATGGGCTGGCTCGAAGCCAAGGCCGACCGCCGCGCCGACCCGCGCGTGCTGTGGCCCGAGGCGCGCAGCGTCGTGGTCCTGGCCATGAACTACACGCCCGCCATCGATCCGCTGGCGCCGCTGGCGCGACGCGAACGCGGGACGGTCTCGGTCTACGCCCAGGGCCGCGACTATCACGACGTCCTGAAGCCCCGCCTGACGCGGCTCGCGGACTGGATGCGGCGGACCACCGGCGCGCCGGTCAAGGTCTTCGTCGATACCGCGCCGGTCATGGAGAAGCCGCTGGCCGAGCGCGCCGGGGTCGGCTGGCAAGGCAAGCACACGAATTTGGTGTCGCGGCAATTCGGCTCGTGGCTGTTCCTCGGCGAAGTGTTCACCGCGCTCGACCTACCGCCGGACGAGGCCGAGGCCGACCATTGCGGCTCGTGCCGGCGCTGCCTCGATGTCTGTCCGACCGACGCCTTCCCGGAACCCTATCGCCTCGACGCCCGGCGCTGCATCTCCTACCTGACGATCGAGCACAAGGGCCATATCGCGCCCGAGTTCCGCCGCCCGATGGGCAACCGCATCTACGGCTGCGACGACTGCCTCGCCGTGTGCCCGTGGAACAAATACGCCGCGCGCACCGCCGAATACGCCTTCCTGCCGCGCGCCGAGCTGACGGCGCCGCGCCTCGCCGACCTCGCCGGCCTCGACGACGCCGGCTTCCGCGCCCTCTTTTCCGGCTCCCCGGTCAAGCGGCTCGGGCGCGACCGTTTCGTCCGCAACGTGCTGATCGCGCTGGGCAATAGCGGCGACCCGGCGCAGGCGCCCGTGGCCGAGGGGCTGCTCGCCGACGCCTCGCCGCTGGTGCGCGCCATGGCGGCGTGGGCGCTGGCGCGGCTCGACGGCGGCCGCTTCACGGCCTTACGCGACCGCTTCCTGCCCGGCGAGGCGGACGACGCCGTGCGGACCGAGTGGGGCGCGGCGATGGGCGCGCGGGCGCGCAGAACCCCTCAC
>JBBECF010000060.1:0-29154 GCA_040881945.1 Dongiaceae bacterium
TCGATCGTGGCCGAGCCCATATGCGGCAGCAGCACGACGTTGTCGAGGCGAAGCAGCTTCGGGTTCACCGCCGGCTCGTGCTCGAAGACGTCGAGGCCGGCGCCGGCGATCTCGCCGCGTTCGAGCATGCGGGTGAGCGCGTTCTCGTCGATCACCTCGCCGCGCGAGGTGTTGACGATATAGACGTGGCGCTGCAACAGATTGAGCCGGCGCGCCGACAAGAGGTGATAGGTCGCCGGCGTGTGCGGGCAGTTGATCGAGACGATGTCCATGCGCGCCAGCATCTGGTCGAGGCTTTCCCAATAGGTCGCCTCGAGCTCCGCCTCGAGGTCGGGATGCACGCGCCGGCGGTTGTGGTAGTGGACGGCCAGGCCGAAGCCGCGGGCGCGGCGCGCGATCGCGCTGCCGATGCGGCCCATGCCGACGATGCCGAGGCGCTTGCCCCAGATGCGGTGGCCGAGCATCGTCGTCGGCCCCCAGCCCTTCCAATTGCCGGAGCGCATCAGCCGTTCGCCTTCGGCCAGCCGGCGCGGCACCGCCAGAATCAGCGCCATGGTCATGTCGGCGGTGTCCTCGGTCAGCACGCCCGGCGTGTTGGTCACCGTGATGCCGCGCTGGCGCGCCGTCTTCAGGTCGATGTGATCGACGCCGGTGCCGAACGAGGCGATCAATTTGAGCTTGGGCCCGGCCTGGGACAGCACGCCGGAATCGATCCGGTCGGTCACCGTCGGGACCAGGACGTCGGCGCCCTTCGCCGCCTCGACGAGCTGCGCCTGGGTCATCGGCTCGTCGCCGAGGTTGAGGCGCACGTCGAACAGCTCCATCATCCGCGTCTCGATGGCGTCGGGCAGCTTGCGGGTGACGATGACGAGGGGCTTTGGCGCCATGGGGGACGGCTCTGTCGACGGTGCCGCTTGCCATAGCAAGCCCCCCATGGCTTGTCCAGCCGTTCCCAGGGCGCGCTTGACCGCGACGCCGGGCAGGCGCTAGGTCAGGCCGACGCCGTCGACGTCTTTCGCGGGGAGCCGGCCATCGCCCGACGCCGCATCGCCGTGACCGTCCTTGTCGCCGTCCTGGCCGCCGGCGCGGCGGCGGCGGCCGAGCTGCCGGTGCCGCGCTTCGTAAGCTTGCGCTCGAGCGAGGTCAATTTGCGCACCGGGCCGGGGGCGAGCTATCCGGTCGAATGGGTCTATCTCCGCCGATCGATGCCGGTCGAGGTGATCGGCGAGTTCGAGACCTGGCGCAAGGTCCGCGACTGGCAGGGCACCGTCGGCTGGGTGCACCAGAGCATGCTGGACGGGCAGCGCACGGCGCTGGTCGTCGGCGCCGAGCGGATGTTGCGCCGCGAACCGGCGGCCGACGCGCCGGCGGTCGCCCGGCTGGCGCCCGGCGTCATCGGCCGGCTGCTCGAGTGCGCCCCCGCCTGGTGCCGGGTCGAGGCCGCCGGGCACGAAGGTTGGCTGCGGCGCGACGAGTTCTGGGGCGCCTATGCCGACGAGACGATCGAGTAGCCGCGCCCCCAAGGACGGGGCGCGCCCCCTCACCCAAACCCTCTCCCACAAGGGGAGAGGGATTTTCTAGTCGAAATCCTCGGCCAGGGCGGCGCGGGTTGCTTCCGGCAGGACCGCCATGTGCGCGTAGGCCGGGTGCTTGAAGCCGACCATGATTTCGGCGCCGGGCGCGCGGAACTTTTCGATCTGCGCGCGCGTGAACGGGAAGTGGATGAACTGCACCGATGACGCCTTGCCCGCGGCCGTCGTGCGGTCGACGTCGGCTTCCGGCACGCCCTTCACCGTCTCGCCGGCGACGACGATGACGGCCGTTTCCTCGACGCCGCCGAGGCGGGACAGCAACGCCTTGCGCCGCACCGGATCGTCGATTTCGAACATCACGGTGGCGACCAGCTCAGCACCCTTGGGGACGAGCGGATTGTAGGCCGCGAGCTCGTCGTCGATCTGCGCCTCGCCGCCCTTCTCGATGCGCAGCATCTCCTGCACCTGCAGCCACATGCTGGCGAAATTCTCGAACAGGAAGATGGCCACCGGCCCGACCTCGAGCCGCCGGCGCTTCTTCTCGGCCATGACCGCCCGGCGGCGTTCGTCGCGCAGCCTGGCGTAGGCGTCGAGCGGCATCAGGTCGGCGCGGGTGATTTCACGTTTCGGGGTCATCGTCCGTGGCGCTCCTTTGCGACCCCAGCCGCCGGGCGGGGCGCGTTTTCATGATTCGTTAGCCATGAGTCGAAACCGGATCTTGAGACCGGGCTGGCAGCCTGTCGCTGGGGCCCGGACGGGGGTCCCGCCTCTCCAGGAAGGAGACCGGCCGCCATGGACCGACTGCCGCGACGAAAGGTGCTGCGCCTGATGGCCGCCACCGCCGGCCTCGGCATCGGCGCCGTCGCATTCCGACCAGCCGCGGCGCTGGCCCTGAACATCGCCGGCGACGACCATATCGGCGACCCGCCGCCGGTCTATCCCGGCCTGTTCGGCAGCACCGAGACCGCCTTCGACGACACCGTGACGCGCCTGCCCAAGGCGGCGGCGCTGGCGCGCAGCCTGGGGCCCGTGCAGACGGCCGCCACCGAGGTCGGGTTCGACCCGGCCCGCGCCGGCCCCGATCGCTGGGTCGGCCTGCTCGACGGGCTGCGCGGCGCCGACCGCATGACCCAGCTCGAGGAGGTCAACCGCTTCGCCAATCGGATGGACTACATTTCCGACCGGCGCAACTACCGGGTCGAGGACTATTGGGCGACGCCGGCCGAGTTCTTCGCCAAGGGCGGCGACTGCGAGGATTTCGCCCTGACCAAGTTCGTGTCGCTGCACCGCCTCGGATACAACGAGGACCGCCTGCGCATCGCCCTGGCCATGGATGAACGCCGGCGTCTCTATCATGCCGTCCTCGTCGTCTATATGGGCGACGACGCCTACGTGCTCGACAACCAGATCAAGCGCGTGACGCCGCACCGCGAGATCTCCCATTACCGTCCGCTCGCCTCCTTCAACAGCCGCCGGCTGTGGCTGCACCGCGTCTGACATCGACGGCCGTCCGCTACAGACCGTAGGCACGGGCCATGAGCTCGATCGGGTGCGGCGCGCGGTCGAGGGCCGGCCCGTCCGCGTCCAGCCGCTCCAGGCCCTGCAGGATATGCACGGCGGCGAGCGGACATTCCGAGGCGACGATGCCCTTGCCGCTCGCGCTGACCTGGCGCGCGACCGGCTTGCCGATCTTGAGCGCGGTCGGGAAATTCTGTTTCGTCACCCCCCAGGAGCCGCCGTGGCCGGAGCAGCGTTCGATGACGCTGAGGTCGGCGTCGGGGATCAGGCGCAGCATCTCGGCCGCCTTCTGGCCCATGTTCTGGGCCCGGGCGTGGCAGGCGACGTGCAGCGCCACGCCTCGCCCTAGCGGTTCGAGCCCGCCGGCCAGGCCTTCGCGCCGGGCGATGTCGACGACGTATTCGCTGATGTCGAAGGTGGCGTCGGACAGGCGCTTCACGGCGGCGTCGCCGGGCAGGATCAGCGGCCATTCGAATTTCAGCATCAGGGCGCAGGACGGCACCAGCGCGATGACGTCGTAGCCCTTGTCGATCCAGGGCCCCAGCGCCGTGCTCACCGCGCGGGCGGCGTCGGCGACGCGCGCGAGGTCGCCCTGCTCGAGCTGCGGCATGGCGCAGCAGGCCGGGTGGATGACCGCGGTCTCGACGCCGTTCCGCGCCAGCACCGCGCGCGCCGCCGCGCCGATCCCCGGATCGTTGTAGTTGACGAAGCAGGTCGCGTAGAGCACGGCCTTGCGCCCATGGGCGGGCGCCGCGCGGTTGACCTCGGGCGCGGTCGCAACCGCCTGCCGCACGAAGCTCTTGCGCTGGAACTTCGGCAGCGCCGCCTCGCGATGGATCCCGGCGACCCGCTCGACGAGCGCCCGGGTCAGCCGGTTGGCGGTGTCGCTCGCCCAGTTGGCGAGCGGCGCGACCGCGCCCGCCAGCCTGCCGTTGCGGTCGGTCCTGACCAGTTCCCGCGCCGCGCGCCCGACTTCGCCGCGGCGCAGCTCGGCGGCGCGATAGCGCAGCATCAGATGCGGGAAATCGAGATCGAATTCGTGCGGCGGGACATAGGGGCACTTCGTCATGAAGCACATATCGCACAGCGTGCAGGCATCGACGACGGGCTTGAAGTCCGCGCTTCCGACGCTGTCGAGCTCGCCCGTTTCCGCGCCGTCGATCAGATCGAACAGGCGCGGAAAGCTGTCGCACAGGTTGAAGCAGCGCCGGCAGGTGTGGCAGATGTCGAAGACGCGGCGCATTTCGGCGTCGATCTTCGCTGCATCGGCGAAGTCCGGATCCTGCCAGGCAATCGGGTGGCGGGTCGGCGCTTCGAGGCTGCCTTCTCTCATGGCGGGCGTCCGTGGCGGCAGGGCGGGCGCGGCCGGGACCGGGGCTCCGCGCCTGGAGCCCCGTCTCCCGGGAAGGCTCGACTCAGTCGAGGGTGTCGAGGGCCTTCTGGAAGCGGCCGGCGTGCGACTTCTCGGCCTTGGCCAGGGTCTCGAACCAGTCGGCGATTTCCTCGAAGCCCTCCGCCCTAGCGGTGCGCGCCATGCCGGGATACATATCGGTGTATTCGTGGGTTTCGCCGGCGATGGCCGATTTCAGGTTCTTCCGGGTGTCGCCGATCGGCTCGCCCGTGGCCGGGTCGCCGACCGCCTCGAGAAACTCGAGATGGCCGTGGGCATGGCCGGTCTCGCCTTCGGCGGTCGACCGGAACACCGCGGAAACGTCGTTATAGCCTTCGACGTCCGCCTTCTGGGCGAAGTACAGGTAGCGACGGTTGGCCTGGCTTTCGCCGGCGAACGCCGCCTTCAGGTTTTCGAGCGTCTTGGACTTGTTCAGTGACGGCATGGCTGTCTCTCCCTTCCCGGTAATCGGTCTCGAAAAAACTTCCGCAGCCGGCGACGGCGGCGCGGCACGGGTCTTATATGAACCCTCGCGCGGCCCTTGTCAATAGATTAGAAATATTCAAAACGATACTGGAGACCGCAGAGGCGGTTAGATTATTTCGTGTCGTCCGAGATCCGGATAACGACATCGACGCGGCTGACATGGGTGCCCGCGGGCGGCTCGGGCAGGGCCGCGACCCGCACCCGATGTCCGGGGATATCCTGGAGCTGGCCGCTGTTCTCGAAGAAGAAGTGATGGTGGTCGCTGGTGTTGGTGTCGAAATAGGACCGCCCCGCCTCCACCACCACCTCGCGCAGCATGCCGAGCGAGGTGAACTGGTGCAGGGTGTTATAAACGGTGGCCAGCGAGACCGGCACCTTGGCGGCGAGCGCCTCGTCATGCAACTGCTCGGCGCTGACATGGCGGTCGCCGCGGTCGAACAGCAACCGGGCGAGCGCCAGACGCTGGCGCGTCGGGCGCAGGCCCGCCGCCTTCAGACGGTCGAGCGCGGGCGCGAAGGGGCGCGACGAAGGCATTGTCATAAGACCGGGCCGATCACTTAAATAAATGCCACTTACCATAGCCTAGACGGCTTGTTAGAACAACTAAAATCGGCCTGCGGGGGGCCCGGGGCGGCCGTCAATCGCCCGTCCGGATGCGGTCGACGAGCTGGCCCACCGTCGGGATGAAGCCGTTGCCGTAGAACGGGTCGGATTTGAAGCGATAGGCGTTGTGCCCGGCGAACATGAGCTGGTTTTCGATGTCGTCCGAGTGGCTGATCGCCTGCAGCGTCTTCTGGATGCAGTACGAACGCGGGTCGGCCTTCTTGCCGGTGCTGCCCGCCTCGTTCTGCGCCCAGTTCGAGAACAGGCAGGCGCTGAGGCAGCCCATGCAGTTGATCTGGTCGGTGTGGATCTCGTTGGCCTTGGCCGGGCTCACGAAGATCAACGTCGAATCCGGGGTGCGCAGCGCCTCGGTGTAGCCCGCCGCGACCCAGCCTTCGGCGGCCAGCTTGTCCGCCGCCGCGAGATAGACGAGGCGGTTGCGCGCGCCGACCGGGAACGCCCATTCGTGCTCGCCGACCGGCGAGTGGCTGAAGGCGACCTGACGTTCCGATCGGCCGCGCAGCTCGCGAACGAACGGATTGTTGACCGCCGAGGAATAGAAGCCGGTCGGGCTGAACCGGTTGAGGAACACGTCGCCTTCGTCCAGGGTCAGCAGGCGCTTCTTCCAGGCGTCCGAGATCGGGCTTTCCTGGGTCAGCAGCGGCCGGGTGCCGAACTGGAAGGCGACCGGGCCGATCTCCGGGTTGTCGAGCCAGTGCGCCCAGTCGCGCAGGTACCACACCCCGCCGGCCATGACGATCGGCGTCTCCGCCAGGCCGCATTCCGCGGTCATCAGCCGGCGCAGATCGACGACGCGCGGATAGGGGTCCCCCGGCTTGTCCGGGTCCTCGATGTTCGACAGCCCGTTGTGGCCGCCGGCCAGCCAGGGGTCTTCGTACACGACGCCGCCGAGCCAGTCGCGAAAGCGGTGATAGGCCCGCTTCCACAGCGCCCGGAAGGCGCGCGCCGACGACACGATCGGATAGTAATAGACGCCGTACTTGGTGCAGATCTCGGCGATCCGGTACGGCATCCCGGCGCCGCAGGTGACGCCGTGGATGAGGCCCTTGGCACCTTCCAACACGCCGTGCAGCACGCGCTCGGACGCCGCCATCTCCCACAGCACGTTGATGTGGATGCGCCCCTTGCCGCCGGCCGCCTCGTGGGCGACGCGGGCCTGGTAGACGCCGCCGCGAATGGCGAAGTCGACGAGCTCCTCGTGGCGCTGGCGTCGCGTCCTGCCGCGATAGACCTGCGCGATCAGCCGGCCGTCCGCGTCGTAGGAATCGGCGTTCACCCCGGAGAACGTGCCGACGCCCCCGGAGGCGGCCCAGGCGCCCGAGCTTTCGCCGTTGGATATGGAGATGCCCTTTCCGCCCTCCACCAGCGGAAGCACCTCGCGTCCTGAAATAACCAGCGGATTCAACGATTTCACCCTAAGGCTCCGTGCCCATCCCGAGGCCGGTTTCGGTTTAGAGCGATTATATAGACCCGAACGGTCGCAATTGCGACCCCCCGGCGCGCGCCGGCGCCGCCCGCAGCGCCGCCAAGATCACGTCCGGCCGGTCGGTGATGAGCGCATCGACGCCCCAGCCCAGCAGCCGCCGGGCCCGCGCCGGGTCGTTGACCGTATAGGCCGCCAGCCCATAGCCCAGGCGCTTGATCCGCGCCGCCCAGGCCGGCGTCAGGTAGCGGTCGGCGCAGTGGACGGTGCGGCAGCCGAGCTCGGCCGCCCGCGCCGCCCATTCCTTCGGCCGTTCCCAGATGAGCAGGCCGCGCGGCATCTCCGGCGCCGCCGCGCGCGCCGCCGCCAGGCAGTCCGGCCGGAAGCTCGAGAGCAGCAGCGGCCGGCGGCGCGCCGGCCACGCGCGCCGGATCGCCGCGACCGCGGCCCGCGCCGTTTCCGCCTCGCGGCCCGGACAGGGCTTGATCTCGACATTCGCCCGCAGGCCCAATTCCGACAGCAGGTCGAGCGCCTGTTCGAGCGTCGGCACCCGCGCCCCGCGCCAGGCCGGGCCGAACCAGGCGCCGGCATCGAGCCGGCGCAGCGCGGCGAAGCGCGTGGCGGCGACCGGGCCGCTTCCGTCGGTGGTGCGGTCCAGGGTCTCGTCGTGAAACAGCACGACGACCCCGTCGGCCGAGAGCTTGGCGTCGACCTCGACCCAGCGCACGCCTAGCCGCGCCGCGACGCGCAGCCCTTCCAGCGTGTTCTCGGGCGCCAGCGCGGCGGCGCCGCGGTGGCCGATGACCCGGGGCAGCCGCATGGCCGCCGGCGGCCCGGCCGCCCGCCCGTCGCCCTAGGGCCGCTAACGCGCCGCTTCGGCCTGGCGCGACAGGTCCTCGCCGGTGGCCTGGTCGACCGCTTTCATGCTCAGCTTGACCTTGCCGCGGTCGTCGAGGCCGAGGACCTTGACCTTCACGATGTCGCCGACGGCGACCACGTCAGACGTCTGCTTGACGCGCTGCGGCGCCAGCTCGCTGATGTGCACCAAGCCGTCGCGGCTGCCGAGGAAATTCACGAAGGCGCCGAAATCCATGATCTTCACCACCTTGCCGGAGTAAACCACGCCGACCTCCGGCTCGGCGACGATGCCGCGGATCCAGTCGATCGCCGCCTGCGCGGCGGTGGCGTCGACGGCGGCGACCTTGATCGTGCCGTCGTCCTCGATGTCGACCTTGGCGCCGGTGACTTCGCAGATCTCGCGGATGATCTTGCCGCCGGTGCCGATCACCTCGCGGATCTTCTCCTTCGGGATGGTGATCACGGTGATGCGCGGCGCATTCTGGCTGACCGCGTCGCGCGAATGCGCGAGCGCCTTTTCCATCTCGTCCAGGATGTGCAGGCGGCCGTCCTTCGCCTGGGCCAGCGCGATACGCATGATTTCCGGCGTGATCGAGGCGATCTTGATGTCCATCTGGAGCGAGGTCACGCCCTTGGCCGAGCCGGCGACCTTGAAATCCATGTCGCCGAGGTGGTCCTCGTCGCCGAGGATGTCGGAGAGCACGGCGAAGTCGTCCTTGTCCTTGATCAGGCCCATGGCGATCCCGGCCACGCCCCGGCCCAGCGGCACGCCCGCGTCCATGAGCGACAGCGAGGCCCCGCACACGGTCGCCATCGAGGACGAGCCGTTCGATTCGGTGATCTCGGACACGACGCGGATGGTGTAGGGGAACGCATCCTTGGCCGGCATCAGCGGCCGCAGCGCCCGCCAGGCCAGCTTGCCGTGGCCGATTTCGCGTCGGCCGGGCGAGCCCATGCGGCCGACCTCGCCCACCGAGTAGGGCGGGAAGTTATAGTGCAGCATGAAGCTTTCCCGGAATTCGCCGGCGAGCGCGTCGACGATCTGTTCGTCCTGGCCGGTGCCGAGCGTCGTCACCACCAGCGCCTGGGTCTCGCCGCGGGTGAACAGGGCCGAGCCGTGCGCGCGCGGCAGGATGCCGACCTCGCAGACGATCGGACGCACCGTCTTGGTATCGCGATCGTCGATGCGCCGGCCGGTCTTCAGGATGTTGCCGCGCACGATCTCGCTCTCGAGGGGCTTGAACAGCTTGCCCGCCAACTCGGGGTCGAACTGTTCGGCCGTCATGGTCTCGAGCGCCTGCGCCTTGACCGCGCCGATCCGTTCATGCCGGAGCTGCTTGCGCGTCTCGCCATAGGCCTGGCGCAGCCCGGCCTCGGCCAGCTCGCGCAGGCGCGTTGCCGCCTTGACGCGTTCCGCCGGTTCCTCGGGCAACGGCCAGGGGTCCTTGGCGCATTGCTCGGCCAGGTCGACGATCGCCCGGATCACCGGCTGGTAGCTCTTCTGGCCGAAGACGACGGCGCCGAGCATGATCTCCTCGGACAGTTCCTTGGCCTCCGACTCGACCATGAGGACGCCTTCGTCGGTGCCGGCCAGGATCAAGTCGAGCTGCGACTCCGGCATCTGGTCGACGCGCGGGTTGAGCACGTAGGCGCCGTCGATGTAGCCGACCCGCGCGGCGCCGAGCGGCCCGAGGAACGGGATGCCCGACAGGGTCAGCGCCGCCGAGGCGCCGATCATCGCCACGACGTCCGGGTCGTTCTCCAGGTCGTGACTCAGCGTCGTGCAGATGACTTGCGTCTCGTTGCGATAGGCGGGCGCGAACAGCGGCCGGATCGGCCGGTCGATCAGCCGCGAGGTCAGGACTTCCTTCTCGCTCGGCCGGCCCTCGCGCTTGAAGAAGCCGCCCGGAATCTTGCCGGCGGCGAAGGTCTTTTCCTGGTAATTGACGGTGAGCGGGAAAAAATCGATCCCGACCCTGGGGCTGCGCTGGCCGACCGCGGTGCACAGCACCACCGTGTCGCCGTAGCTGACCAGGACCGCGCCGTCGGCCTGACGGGCCACTCGCCCGGTTTCGAGCACGAGCTTGCGCCCGCCCCATTCGATCTCCTTGCGTTTAACGTCGAACATCTAGGCTTATCCCTTTCGGTCGAGGCCGGTCATCGGCGGCCGGACCCGCGAAAAGGGCGGTCGTGCCGCCGTTTTCGTCGGCCCGGCATCCAACAGGGCTCGGCTGACCCCAGCGGGTTGCGCCCTGTTCGAGCGTGTCGCGCCGGCCAGATCGCGCACGCCCCGGTTCCGGTGATGGTTGACCGCGGCCACCCGGGCGCGGCCTTCGCCGCGCCGTCGCGCCCGCGGCGGATAGTTGTCAGCGGCGCAGCCCAAGACGCTTGACCAGCTCCTGATAGCGCGCCGGCTGGCGCCGCTTCAGATAGTCGAGCAAACGCCGACGCTGCCCGACCATGACGAGCAGGCCGCGCCGCGAATGGAAATCCTTGCCGTGCGATTGCAGGTGTTCGGTCAGGTTGCGGATGCGTTCGCTGAGGATCGCCACCTGGACTTCCGGCGAGCCGGTGTCGCCCACGACGACGCCGTATTCCTTGATGACTTCCTGCTTGCGTTGGGCGGTGATCGACATCGATCTTTCCTTGTCCTAGAGATGCAAAACGCGCACCGGGCGAAGATCGCCGGCCTCGAAGCGGGCCAATGCCACCGGCTTTCCGCCGGACATGGCGCAGACCAGGGATCCGCTTTCGAGATTGCCGACGCGTTCGCGATCCATGCGATGGATCAGTCCCACCGATTGACCGCAACGCAGACGATTCGCCTCGGCGGCGGTCAGGGCCAGCGCCGGGATGTCGTCCAGCGCGGTCTCGACCGCCAGCAGCGGCCCCGACGGGGCCCCCACGGCGGCCGCACTATGCCCCAGGGCGATCAGCGTTTCCAGCGAAATCGCCTGCGCCTCGGTGAACGGCCCGGCGGCGGTGCGGCGCAGGGCCGCGATATGGCCGACCGTGCCGAGCCGAAGCGCCAAATCGCGGGCGAGGCTGCGCATATAGGCGCCCTTGCCCGAGCGCGCCTCGAATTCGGCGCGTTCGGCGTCCGGCCGGCCGACCAGCTCGAGCCGGTCGATGCGCACCGGCCGCGGCGCCAGCTCGATCGCCGTCTTGGCGCGCGCCAGGTCGTAGGCGCGGGCGCCGCCGACCTTGATCGCCGAAAAGATCGGCGGCACCTGGCTGATGGTTCCGACGAATTCCGGCAGGACCGCGCGGATCTCGGCCTCCGACGGCCGGCGGGCGCTGGTCGCGACGACCTCGCCCTCGGCATCGTCGGTGTCGCGCGCCTCGCCCCAGCGCACCGTGAACCGGTAGGTCTTGGCGCCGTCCATGACGTGGGAAACGGTCTTGGTCGCCTCGCCCAGCGCGATCGGCAGCACGCCGGTGGCGAGCGGGTCGAGGGTGCCGCCATGGCCGGCCTTGGCGGCGCCGAGGGCCCGGCGGACCGCCGTCACCGCCCGGGTCGACGTCATGCCGAGCGGCTTGTCGAGGATGAGCCAGCCGTGGATCGGCAGGCCGCGCCGCTTACGCGCCATCGTCATCGCCGCCGCCGCCGGCCGCCTCGCCCTCGAGGTCGCGGGCGACCGCCGGTTCGTGCAGCAGGCGTTCGATGCGGTCGGCGCGGTCGAAGGACCGGTCGGCCTCGAACTGGATCGTCGGGGCGAGGCGGAGGCGGACTTCTTCGGCGATCCGGCCGCGAAGATAAGGCGCGGCGTGACGCAACGCCGCGACCAGCGCCGCCGCATCGCCGCCGCCGAGCGGCGTCACATAGGCGGTGGCGTTGCGCAGGTCCGGGCCGACCCGGACCTCGGTCACGGTCACCTGGGCGCCGACGAGCGCCGGATCGCGCAGCTCGCCGCGGGCGAGAATGCGGGCCAGCGCATGGCGCAACTCTTCGCCGACGCGCAGCTGCCTCTGGCTCGGAGTCCGCCGTTTGTTCATCGCTGGTCCATTATCCGCCGGTCGCCGCCGGCGCGAGGCCTAGCAGGTCGTTGAAAAATCCCCGGCAGCGTCGTTGACCTCACCCTTCGACAGGCTCAGGGTGAGGTCAACCTATTGAAAAGCTCACCCTCACACTGAGCTTGTCGAAGTGGGAGGGTGAGCAGGAGCGTTTTTCAACAACCTGCTAGGCCAGCTCGCGGGCGACCTCTTCCATCTCGAAGCATTCGATCATATCGCCGACCTTGACGTCCTCGTAGCTCTCGAAGGCCATGCCGCAGTCGAAGCCTTCCTTGACCTCGCGCACCTCGTCCTTGAAGCGCTTCAGGGTCTTCAGGCTGCCTTCGTGGATGACCACGTCGTCGCGCACCAGCCGCACCTTGGCGCCGCGCCTGACCACGCCCTCGGTGACCATGCAGCCCGCCACCTTGCCGACCTTGGTGATGTTGAACACCTCGCGGATCTGCGCGTAGCCGAGGAA
Organism: Dongiaceae bacterium; assembly: GCA_040881945.1. Lineage (GTDB taxonomy): Bacteria > Pseudomonadota > Alphaproteobacteria > Dongiales > Dongiaceae > JBBECF01. The sequence continues at coordinate 12,306 of JBBECF010000060.1, forward strand.
CTTTTCGCGCACCGTCGGGGAGAGCATCCCGGAGAGCGCCGCCTTGATGTCGTCGACCACGTTGTAGATGATCGAGTAATAGCGGATGTCGACATTGTCGCGCCGCGCCAACTCGCGCGCCTGGGGGTTGGCGCGCACGTTGAACCCGATGACCATCGCGTTCGAGGCGCGGGCCAGCGTCACGTCCGATTCGTTGATGCCGCCGACCGCCGCGTGCAGCACGCGGGCCGACACTTCGTCGGTGCCAAGCCTTGTCAGGCTGCCGACGATGGCCTCGAGCGAGCCTTGGACGTCGCACTTCACGACTACCGGCAGCTCCCGGGTTTCGCCGGCGGCAATCTTCGAGAACATCTCTTCGAGCGTGCCGCGCGCGCCGACGACCGCCTGCGCGTCGCGCTGGCGCCGCCGGCGGAACTCGCCGATCTGGCGCGCCCGCGTCTCGTTTTCGACGACGACGAAGTCGTCGCCGGCCATCGGCGCGCCCTGCAGGCCGAGCACCTCGACCGGCATCGAGGGGCCGGCCGACTCGACGGGTTCGCCGCGATCGTCGATGAGCGCGCGCACCCGGCCCGATTCGCTGCCGGCCACGATCGTGTCGCCGACCCGGATGGTGCCGCGCCGCACGAGCAGCGTGGCGACGGCGCCGCGGCCGTGCTCGAGCCGCGCTTCGATGACGGCGCCGTCGGCCGGACGATCGGGGTTGGCCCTGAGCTCGAGCAGTTCGGCCTGCAGCAGGATTATTTCCTCGAGCCTGTCGAGGTTGGTCTTTTCCTTCGCCGACACGTCGATGGCGAGCACGTCGCCGCCGAGTTCTTCGACGACCAGCCCCTGCTGCAGCAGCTCGCGCCGAACGCGCTCGGGGTTGGCGTCCGGGCGGTCGATCTTGTTGACCGCGACGACGATCGGCACCTTGGCGGCGCGGGCGTGATGGATCGCCTCGATCGTCTGCTGCATGATGCCGTCGTCGGCCGCGACCACCAGCACGACGATGTCGGTGACGTTGGCGCCGCGCGCGCGCATCTCGGTGAAGGCGGCGTGGCCGGGCGTGTCGATGAAGGTGATCTTCTGCCCCGACGGCCGCGTCACCTGATAGGCGCCGATGTGCTGGGTGATGCCGCCGGCCTCGCGCCCCGCCACGTCGGTCTGACGCAGCGCGTCCAAGAGCGAGGTCTTGCCGTGATCGACGTGGCCCATCACGGTGACCACCGGCGGCCGCGACTGGAGCAGGCCCGTCTCGTCGATGTCGCCGTGCAGGCCGATCTCGACGTCGGCCGCCGAGACGCGCCGCACGCGATGTCCGAACTCCGTGGCCACCAGCTCGGCCGTGTCGGGATCGAGGGTCTGATTGATGTTGGCCATGATTCCCATTTTCATCAACGCCTTGATGACGTCGGCGCCGCGTTCCGCCATGCGGTTGGCCAATTCCTGAACCGTGATGGTCTCGGGCACGATGACGTCGCGGATCACCTTCTGGCCCTCGCTGCGCATCTGTTGGGCGCGCTGTTTCTCCTTCTCGCGGGCGCGCCGGACCGAGGCGAGGCTGCGCATCCGCTCGCCGCTGGCCTCGTCGAGCGCCTGGGCCACGGTAAGCCGCCCGGTGCGGCGGCGCGGCTCGCCGCGCCGGGCCGCGGGGGCGGGCCGGGTGAGCGTCGGACGCGCGCCCGGCCGGCGGGCCCGCGCGGGCTCCTCTTCATCGGCAACGCCCGGCACCGGGCGTCGCGAGGCCGGCCGCGCGGCCGGAGCCGGCTCCGCCGCTTCGGCGATCGCCGCCGGCGCGGCCGCTTCGGCGGTGGCGCCGCCGGGCGCCTCGAATTCGGGCGGCGGCGGCGCGGCTTCCTCGGCCTGGTGGCGCGCCAGCGCCGCGGCCCGCCGGCCGGTCTCGGCCTCGGCCTCGACCGCGAGGCGGTGTTCCTCGTCGCGCCGGGCGTCCTCGAGGGCGCGCAGCCGGGTGGCGCGTTCGCCGGCGGTCAGGTGGCGCGCGGCGTGCTCCGCGGCCAGCAGATCCGCCGCGCTGGCGCCGAACGCCTGCTCGCTGCCTTCCGGCGCGACGACCACTTCGGTCATCCGCCCGCCGGCGCCCGGGGCATAGGTCCGCTTGCGCTTGACCTCGACCTGCACGGTCTTGGTCCGGCCGTGCGGGAAGCTCTGGCGGACATGCCCGGCGTCCACCGTCTTCTTCAACTCCAGCCGCCCCGGCCGCGCCAGGCTGAGGGGCTTCTTGGCTTCTTCGTCCTTGCTCTCGGTCATCGTCATGTTCATTCCGATTGCGGTTCGCGCGGCCCGCGCATTTCGGCGAGGCGCGCGCATTCCGCCACTAGACGATCGGCGATCCGGCCGGGCGCCAGCGCGGCGTGAATCACCGTCTCGCGGCCCAGGGCGGCGCCGAGCTCGGCGCCGCTGAACAGCTCGATCACCGGCAGCCCGTGCGCCACCGCGCGCAACTTGCGGCGGCCGTCCAGGGCGCCGTCGCCGGCCGCCAGCAGCACCCCGGCCCGCCGCGCCAGCAGCCAGGCGCGCACCTTCTCGAAGCCGGCCACGGCCTGCCCGGCGCCGCGCGCCAGCCCGAGCAGATCGAGGCAGCGGCGCAGCAGCAGCGCTTCGACCCGCTCGGCGAGATCGGGCGACACGACGACGCGCCGTCGCGCGGCCTTGGCGAACAGGTTCTTGGCCCCGGCCGCGGCCACTATATCGCGCCGCGGCGTCAACCACAAACCGCGACCGGGCAGCCGGCCCTCGATGTCGGGCACCAGCTCGTCGCCGGGCCCGACCACGAAGCGCAGCAGCGTCGCCTTGTCCCGCTCCTCGCGCGTGGCCAGGCAGCGGCGCCGCGGCGCCGCCGCCGGCCGCCGCAGCGCGGCCGCAATCGGCTCCGTCGTCATCGCGCCGTCGATCGCCATGCCGTCCGCGCCTCAGGCCCCGGGCGCCGCAGTGTCTTCGCCGGTCGGCGCCGCGGCCGCTTCGGGCGCGGGCGCGGCCTCGCCTTCGAACCAGTGGGCGCGCGCCGCCATGATGATGGCGTTGGCGTCGGCTTCGCTCAACTTGTACTCGCGCAGGAAGCCTTCTTCGCGGTCGATCAGCTCGTCGCTCGCCAGGTCGGCGAGGTCGTCCAGGGTCTTGACGCCGTTCTCGCCGAGGGTGACCAGCATCGCCGGCGTCAGACCGGGGACGGTCGCCAACTCGTCGCTGACCTCGAGCTCGCGTCGCCGGGCGTTCAGCCGTTCGGTCTGTTCCTGCAGGAAGGCGCGCGCCCGGTCGCGCAGCTCGCGCGCCACGTCCTCGTCGAAGCCTTCGATGCCGGCCAGGTCCCCGAGCGGGATGAAGGCGACCTCCTCGACTTCCTTGAACCCTTCCGTGACCAGGAGCTGGGCGATCACGTCATCGACGTCGAGCGCGTCGATGAACATCTGCGAGCGGGTGCGGAATTCCTCGGACCGCCGATCCGATTCCTCGGCCTCGGTCAGGATGTCGATGTCCCAGCCGGTGAGCATCGAGGCCAGGCGGACGTTCTGGCCGCGGCGGCCGATGGCCAGGCTGAGCTGGTCGTCGGGGACCACGACTTCGATGCGCCGGGCGTCTTCGTCGAGCACGACCTTGGCGACCTCGGCCGGCGCCAGCGCGTTGACCACGAACGTCGCCGGGTCGGGCGACCACGGAATGATGTCGATTTTTTCGCCCTGCAGCTCGCCGACCACCGCCTGCACCCGGCTGCCGCGCATGCCGACGCAGGCCCCGACGGGATCGATGCCGCCGTCGTTCGACAGGACGGCGATCTTGGCCCGGCTGCCCGGATCGCGCGCGACGGCCTTGATCTCGATGATGCCGTCGTAGATCTCCGGCACCTCCTGGGCAAACAGCTTGGCCATGAACTGCGGATGGGTGCGCGACATGAAAATCTGCGGCCCGCGCGGCTCTTCGCGCACGTCGGCGATCAGCGCGCGCACCCGGTCGCCGTTGCGGAAGCTTTCGCGCGGCAGCAGCTCGTCGCGGCGCAGCATCCCCTCGGCGCGGCCGAGATCGACCGTCACGTTGCCGAATTCGACCCGCTTGACGAGGCCGTTCACGATTTCGTTCTTGCGATCCTTGTATTCCTCGTACTGGCGCTTGCGTTCGGCCTCGCGCACGCGCTGGACGATCACCTGCTTGGCGGTCTGCGCCGCGATGCGCCCGAAATCGATCGGCGGCAGGTCGTCGATGACGAAGTCGCCGACACCGAGCGCGGCGTCGCGCGCGCGCGCGTCGGCAAGCGGCATCTGCGTGCTTTCGTTTTCCACCGGGTCCGCCACCTCGCGGTAGCGCATCAGCCGGATCTCGCCGTTCTTGCGGTCGATATGCGCGCGGATGTCGTGTTCGTGCCCGTATTTGGTGCGGCCGGCCTTTTGGATCGCCTGTTCCATCGCCTCGAGCACCTCGTCGCGCTCGATCCCCTTCTCGCGGGCCACGGCGTCCGCCACCTGCAGCAACTCGAGCCGGGGAACCGCTACCGTCGTTTCCATGGATACCTCCGCTATCTCGCGCCGGTCTTGCGCCGCTTCTCGGCGTCGGCGACCGGCGTCTCGCTCAGCGCCAGCTTGGCACGCTGGATGTCGCCCAGCGGTACCTCGGATTCGCCCTCCGCCGTGGCGATGCGCACGCGATCGCCGTCGATCCCGACCAGGCGGCCGCGAAACCGCTTCCGGCCGGAAATCGGAACGCGCGTCTCGACCGTCGCCTCGCGCCCCGCGAAGCGCGCGAAGTCGGCGGGCCGCGTCAGCGGCCGGTCGATGCCGGGCGAGCTCACCTCAAGGGCGTAGGTCCCCGCGATCGGATCCTCGACATCGAGCAACGCCGAAAGCGCGCGGCTGACCTCGGCACAGTCGTCGACGCTGATGCCGCGCCCGTCGAGGCGCTCCATCATCACCTGAAGCGTCGGCCGCCGGCCGCCGGACAGGTGGACGCGCACGACGCCGTAGCCCATCGCGTCGAGCGCGGGCGCGATCAGGCGTTCGATGTCGGCGGTCTTGTCCATTTCCGTCCGTCGGCCGCTGCCGGTTGGTCGCGTTCCGTCCTCCTCCCCCCGTCCAGTCACGGCCGCGAACAAAAAAGGCGGGCCGGCGGCCCACCTTCTTTTGATCCCGCTGTTCTGCCGACAGGGTTATGGGAACGCCCTGAATATAAGTATCTGGCCGCGCGCCGCAAGGGTTTTCGGCCGGGTCAGGCGCGCGGCCGGCGTTCGAAGCGAAGGTAGATCGGGCGGCGGCCGGCCGCCAGCGCCTTCTCCTCGTAACGGGTCGGCGGCCAATCGGGCGGCCGATCGCGCCAATCGGCCGGGCGCCGCGCCGGCCAGCGGAAGTCGGGATGGCGCAGGGCGTGCTCGAGCGTCCAGCGCATGGTGCCGGGGTCGTCGGTGGCGACGCGCAGCTCGCCGCCGTCCTTGAGCACGCGCGCCAGCCGGCCGAGGTTGTCGCGGCCGATGAAGCGGCGCTCGCCGTGCCGCGCCTTCGGCCACGGATCGGGAAACAGCAGGAAGACGCGGCCGAGGCAGGCGTCGGGCAGCGCCTCGATCAGACCGCGCGCGTCGTCGGGGAAGACGCGCAAATTGTCCAGGCCGAGCCGGGCGACCTGGTCGAGCAGGCTGGCCACGCCGTTGACGAAGACCTCGCAGCCGACGAAACCGACCTCGGGGTTGCGCTGCGCCTGCCAGGCCAGGTGTTCGCCGGCGCCGAAACCGATCTCGAGCCAGACGTCGCTCGGCGGCCGGGCGAACAGGCGCACCGGATCGAGGCGACCGCCCGGCGGCGGCAGGTCGATCGCCAACCGCGGCAGCAGAGTCTCGAGCAGCCGCCGCCGCCCCGGCCGCAACCGGCGGCCACGGCGCCGGCCGTGGACCGTGAAGGGCGGCCGCGCGGGCGGCGCGCTCATCGTCGGTCGGAATGACAGGGATACGGGCCGGCGCGGACCGGCGCGATCAGTGCAACGCCGCCCGCAGGCCGTCGACGAGGTCGAGGCGCTCCCACGAGAAACCGCCGTCGGCGTCGGCAGCGCGGCCGAAATGCCCGTAGGCGGCGGTGCGCGCATAGATCGGGCGGTTCAGCTCGAGATGCTCGCGGATGCCGCGCGGGCTCAGGTCCACCAGGTCGCACAGCGTCCGGGTCAGCCGGTCCTCGTCGATGACGCCGGTGCCGTGCGTGTCGACATAGACCGACAGCGGCTTGGCCACGCCGATGGCGTAGGAGAGCTGGATCGTGCAGCGATCGGCGAACCCGGCGGCGACCACGTTCTTGGCCAGATAGCGGGCCGCGTAGGCGGCCGAGCGATCGACCTTGGTCGGGTCCTTGCCCGAGAAGGCGCCGCCGCCGTGGGGCGCGGACCCGCCGTAGGTATCGACGATGATCTTGCGTCCGGTCAGCCCGGCGTCGCCGTCCGGGCCGCCGATCACGAACCGGCCGGTCGGATTGACGTAAAAGTTCTCTTCCCGGCACATCCAGCCCGCCGGAAGCACGTTCAGGACATGCGGGCGCACGATGGCGCGGACCGCGTCCTGGTCGAGATCGGCACTGTGCTGGGTCGAGACCACGATCGACGCCGCGCGTACCGGCCTGCCGTCCTCGTAGCACAGCGTCACCTGGCTCTTGGCGTCCGGCCCCAGGCCCGGCTCGGCGCCCGAGTGACGCGCCTCGGCGAGCGAGCGCAGGATGCTGTGCGCGTAGTAGATCGGCGCCGGCATGAAGCGCTCGGTCTCGCGGCAGGCATAGCCGAACATGATGCCCTGGTCGCCGGCGCCTTCGTCCTTGTTGCCGGCGGCATCGACGCCCCTGGCGATGTCGGGCGACTGGGCGTGCACGTAGGAGTCGATGGCGACGGTCCGCCAGTGGAAGCCGTCCTGTTCGTAGCCGATGTCCTTGATGGCGTGGCGCGCCACCTCCTCGAGCAGCGCCGGCGTCACCGAGTCCGGACCGCGGACCTCGCCGGCCAGCACGACGCGGTTGGTCGTGGCCAGGGTCTCGACCGCGACCCGGGAGTACGGATCGGCGGTCAGGAAGGCGTCGACGATGGCGTCGGAGATGCGGTCGCAGACCTTGTCCGGATGGCCTTCGGACACGGATTCGCTGGTGAACAGATAGTTCTTTTTCGGCACGCGTCGTCCCTGCGGGGTGGAAGGCCAAGAGATGGGAATGCCAAAACGCCGCGCCCGACCGAGAGCAGGTCGGGCGCCGGATCATGTTGCAAGCGCCGTAGGCGGGTCAAGCGTCTTGACCCGGCCGCGCCGGGGGGACCGTCGGGGCGGCGCCGGTCAGGCGGCCGGGGCGGCTGGCCGCGCCAGGGACTTGGCCAGTTCGAAGACGCGCTTGCGCACGCGCGGGTCGGCGATGCGGTAGTAGGCGCGCACCAGCTCCAGCGTTTCGCGCTTGGCCATCGGGTCGCGCTCGAAGGGCGCCGCCTTCGCTTCGGCCAGGCCGCGCGCCCGGCCCGCCCCGCGGGCGCCGACGCCCGGCGCCATATCGTCGAAGAAATACGACACCGGAACCTCGAGGGCTCGCGCCAAGTCGAACAAGCGGCTGGAGCCGATCCGGTTGGCCCCGCGCTCATACTTCTGCACCTGCTGGAACGTCAGGCCGATCGCGTCGCCGAGCCTCTCCTGGCTGAATCCCAGAAGCGTCCGACGCAAACGCACGCGGCCGCCGACATGGATATCGACCGGGTTCGGGTGCCCGGCGGCGCCATCGGCGGCGCGGCCGCCCGTCTTACGTCCACGCGGCATGGCTGGGGGGTTCCTCGCGTAAAAATGGCACGACCGTCGCGAGAACCTTGATATACATACAACCGTATGAGGTCAACAATAGAAACGCATACCACCGCATGCCGGCAGTGAATTTCTGCCGGCGCGGGCCTATCTTGAAAAGCGCCGCAGCGCCGCAGCGCCCACCGCGGCCAGGCCGAGGAGAACGGCCAGCGCCGCGTCGCCGAAGCGGGCGTAGGGCGTCAGTCCGGGGAGCGGCTTCGGCAGGCCGGCGTCGAGCACGCCGGTCTCGCCCAGGCCGAGCCGCGCGGTGACCCGACCGTAGGCGTCGACGACCCCGGAGATGCCGGTGTTGGCGGCGCGCACCAGCGGCACGCCCTCCTCGACCGCGCGCAGCCTCGCGCTGGCGAAGTGCTGGTAGGGGCCGGAGCTGATGCCGTACCAGCCGTCGTTGGTCAGGTTGAGCAGCCAGTCGGGGCGATCCTGCGGATCGACGACGGCGCCGGGAAAGATCGCCTCGTAGCAGATCAACGGCCCGACCGGCGGCAGCCCCGGCAGGCGCAGGGTGCGCGGGCCGGGCCCGGCGGAGAAATCCATGCTGCCGGGCGTGATCTTGGTCAGAAACGGGAAAAGCGTCCGGAACGGCACGTACTCGCCCCAGGGGACGAGATGGAACTTGTCGTAGGTCGCGACGATCCCGCCGGCCGGGTCGATCGCGACGAGGCTGTTCCAGACCTGTTGCAGCGGGCCCGCCGCCGGCGCGCCGCGCGGCGCGCCGGTGATCAGCACGCCGCCGGGTGGCGCCGCCGCCGCCAAGGCCGCGCGCAATTCCGGCTCGCGCTCGAGCAGGAACTGCGCCGCGGCCTCCGGCCAGATCACGTGGCTGGCGCTCGCGAAGCCCGGCGTGTCGACGGTCAGGCGCAAATGCCGACGAAGGTTTTCGGCGCGCAGGTCCTGGTCGTTCTTCCGCCGCTGATCGATCGCCGCCTGCACCAGGCGCAGCCGCACCCCGGCGACCGTTTCGTCGCCGGCACCGGCCAGGCGCAGCGCGCCGCCGGCCCAGATGCCGGCGATCGCGAGCCCGGCCGCGGCGACGGCGCCCCAGGCGACGGCCGGCCGGTCGCCGGCGAGGACCGCCGGCATCCCGGCGGCGGCCACGGTGACCAGGCTGAGGCCCCAGACCCCGGCGAGGGCGGCGAACTGGTTCATCGGGTCGGCGAAGGCCCAGGCGGAGCCGATCAGGTTCCAGGGGAAGCCCGTGAAGATCCAGCCGCGCACCCATTCGAGGCCGGTCCAGGCGACCGCGAGGACGATCACCCGGGCCGGACCGCCGCCCCACGCGGCGCGGGCGAGCAGCGCCGCCAGGCCGGAAAACACGGCGAGCACGCCGGCGAGCCCGAACACGGCGAACGGGATCATCCAGGCGAACTTCTCGGGGTCGGTCAGAAGCGCGTGGGCGATCCAGTAGAGGCCGATGACGAAATGGCCGAAGCCGAACCACCAACCGACGGCGAAGGCGGCGGCCGGCCGGCGCGCCGCATCGATGAGCCAGACCAGGCCGGTGAAGGCGACGACGAGCAGGGGCAGCGCATGCAGCGGCGGCAGCGCCAGCGCCGCCAGCCCGCCGAGGAGCGCGGCCAGCCCGCGCCGGCGCCAGCCGGCGAGGGCGCCGACCCGGCCGGACCAGGCGGCGAGCCAAATTCCCACCGTCGCCCCGCCGACGCGGGCCGCGCCCCTAGGCGTCATCCGCCGCGGACGGCAGATTGCGCACGCGCAGGCGCCTGATGCGTCGCGGATCGGCCTCCAGCACCTCGAAGGCGATGCCCGAGGGATGCGTGATCAGCTCGCCGCGCGTCGGCACCCGGCCGATCAGCGAGAACACCAGCCCGCCCAGCGTCTCGATGTCCTGCTCGCGTTCCTCGTCGGACAGCACCGGGCCGACCCGCTCCTCGAATTCCTCGATCGTGGCGCGCGCGTCGGCGACCAGCGTGCCGTCCGGCCGCGCCACCAGCCGCGGCCCCTGCGCCACATCGTGTTCGTCCTCGATCTCGCCGACGATCTCCTCGACCACGTCCTCGATGGTGATCAGGCCGTCGATGCCGCCGAACTCGTCGACCACCAGGGCCATGTGGATGCGGCTGAGGCGCATCTGCAGCAGCAGATCGAGCGCCCGCATCGACGGCGCCACGAACAGCACCTCGCGCGCGATCGCCGCCAGCTCGAACGGCCGCTCGCCGGTGCAGCACGACAGCACGTCCTTGATGTGCACCATGCCGACGACGTCGTCGAGCGTCTCGCGGTAGACCGGCAGGCGCGAATGGCCGTGCGAGGTCATGGCCCGCACCAGCGCGTCCAGCGCGATGTCGAGCGGCACCGCGACGATGTCGGCGCGCGGCACCATGACGTCGCGCGCGGTCAGGTCGCGCAGCTTCAGGATATTGAGCAGCAGGCTGCTCTCGTCGCGGCTGATCATGGATTCTTCGGACTCGCCCTCGCTCTCCTCGATCAGCTCCTCGATGGCGTCGCGCAGCGAGGATTCGCCGTTGCGGCCGCGCAGCAGGCCACGCAGCCAGTTCTTCAATCCCTGCAGCGCGGAGGAGTCGGCGGCGGTCCCGTCGGCGCGGGGCGAGCGCAAGGGGGAGGGGTCGCTCATCTATCCCCGGTCGGTTGCCCGTCGGCCCGGCCGTCGGCCGCCGCCCGGTACGGGTCGGCGACGCCGAGCCCGGCGAGTATGGCGGTTTCGAGCTGTTCCATGACTGCGGCGTCGGCCGCCCTTTCGTGGTCGTAGCCGAGGAGGTGCAGGACGCCATGCACCACCAGGTGGCTGACGTGGTCGGCGACGGCCTTGCCCTGGGCGCGCGCCTCGGCCGCCACCGTCTCGCGCGCCAGGATCACGTCGCCGAGCGGCGCCGCCCCCGCGCCGGCCGGCGCGCCCAGCGCAAAGGATAGCACATTCGTCGGTCGGTCGATGCCGCGGTACTGCCGGTTGAGGCGGCGCACCGCGGCGTCGTCGGCGAGCGCCACGGAGAGCTCCGCCGGGCCCGCCGGGCGGCCCACCGCCGCCAGCGCCGCCCGCGCGGCGCGGCGCGCCACGCGCGCCGCCCACGGCAGTTCGGCCCGCCATCCGGGCGCGAGCACGCTGACGGCGATGTCGACCCGGTCACGCAACCTGCATCGTTCCCTTGCGTCTCCGGCCGCCGCGGGCCGGATCACGCGCCGCGTCGCGGTTCGGCCGCGGCCGCCGCCGCCGCGGCCGCCGCCCGATCGCGCGCGTCGTAGGCGCGCACGATCCCGGTCACGAGCCGGTGGCGCACGACATCGGCCTCGGAGAAGCGCACGAAACCGACGCCGGTCAGGTCACCCAGGATGTCGACGGCGTCTTGCAAGCCCGAGCGCGTGCCGGGCGGCAGGTCGACTTGGCTGAGGTCGCCGGTCACCGCCATGCGCGCGTTTTCGCCGAGCCGCGTGAGGAACATCTTCATCTGCACGGCGGTGCTGTTCTGCGCCTCGTCGAGGATCACGAACGAGTTCGCCAGCGTGCGCCCGCGCATGAAGGCGAGCGGCGCCACCTCGATCTCGCCCGTCGACAACCGCTTCAGCACCTGGTCCGGCGGCATCATGTCGTAGAGCGCGTCATAGAGCGGCCGCAGATAGGGGTCGACCTTGTCGCGCAGGTCGCCGGGCAGGAAGCCGAGCCGCTCGCCGGCCTCGACCGCCGGGCGCGACAATATGATGCGATCGACCGTGCCCTTGGTCAGCATCGCCACCGCCACGGCCATCGCCAAATAGGTCTTCCCGGTCCCGGCGGGCCCGAGCCCGAACACGAGATCGCGGTCGTACAGCGCCCGAATATAGACCGCCTGCATCGGCGAACGCGGCGTGATATGGCGGCGCTGGGTGCGGACGGCCGTGTCGTCGACGCCGACCTGGCCCATGAGGTTCGATTCGCGGCCGGCCTCCTCGGCACGGGCGTGGCGCAACGCCGCATCGACTTCGCCGCGGTCGACCTCGAGCCCGCGCTTGAGCCGCGAATAGAGCGCGCCGAGCGCCGTCCGCGCGGCGCCGACCGAGGCCGTCGGACCGGAGATCGCGACCCGGTTGCCGCGCGACACCAGCGAGACGCCCAGCTCCTGCTCGATGCGGGCGAGGTGCTGGTCGTGCTCGCCGAACAGCATCGGCAGCAGACGGTTGTCGTCGAATTGCAGGTGGACGGGGGGTTCGATGGTGTCGGTGGGGGAATAGCTCAAGCGCGGAGTCTCTCCGTTTCGTCGGCGACCAGCGCGCCGGCCAGGCTGTTGGCGTGGACGGCGTCGATTTTCACGTCGGCGACGGCGCCGAACCAGCGCTCGGACGCGGCGACGTGCACGCCCTGCATATAGGGCGTGCGGCCGACGAGTTGGCCCGCGCGGCGGCCACGCCGGTCGAAGAGGACGGGCAGGACGCGGCCGACGGCGGCGTCGTTGAACGCCGCCTGTTGCCGGCGCAATGCCGCCTGCAGGCGTTCCAGCCGCTCGGCCTTCGCGGCCTCGGGCACCCGGCCGGGCATGGCCGCCGCCGGCGTTCCCGGCCGCGGGCTGTACTTGAAGGAATAGGCCTCGGCGTAACCGACCGTCTCGATCAGGCGCAGGGTTGCGGCGAAGTCGCGCTCGCTCTCGCCGGGAAAGCCGACGATGAAGTCGGACGACAGCGCGAGGTCGGGCCGGCGGGCGCGCAAGCGGTCGACGACGCGGCGGTAGTCGTCGACGCGGTGCCGGCGGTTCATCGCCCCGAGAATGCGATCCGACCCGGACTGCACCGGCAGGTGCAGAAAGGGCATCAGCGCCGGCACCTCGGCATGGGCCGCGATCAGGTCGTCGTCCATGTCGCCGGGATGCGAGGTCATGTAGCGCAGCCGGGCGAGGCCGTCGATGTCGGCGAGGGCGCGAATCAGCCGGCCGAGGCCCCAAGCCCCATGGCCCCCTGGCGCCGGGCGCGCCGGCGCGGCGCCGTGATAGGCGTTGACGTTCTGCCCGAGCAGGGTGATCTCGAGGGCGCCGGCCGCCACCAGCCGGCGCGCCTCGGCGACGACATCGGCCGCCGGCCGCGACGCCTCGGCGCCGCGCGTGTAGGGCACGACGCAGAAGCTGCAGAACTTGTCGCAGCCCTCCTGCACCGTAAGGTAGGCGGACACGCCCTGGGGCGCCGCCGCCTGGGGTAGATGGTCGAATTTCGACTCCGCCGGAAAGTCGGTGTCGAGCACGCCGCGCCGGCCGCCGCCCGGCCGCGCGGCAGCGCGCGTCGCCCGCGCCACCAGCTCCGGCAACCGATGATAGGCCTGCGGCCCGACCACGATATCGACCTGCGGCGCCCGGCGCAGGATCTCGGCGCCCTCGGCCTGGGCGACGCAGCCGGCGAGCGCGATGATCATGTCGCCGCCGGCGGCGGCCCGCGCGGTCTTCGCGGCGCGCAGCCGGCCGAGCTCGGAGTACACTTTCTCCGCGGCTTTCTCGCGGATATGGCAGGTGTTGAGGATGACCATGTCGGCCGCGGCCGGGCTGTCGGTCAGGCCATAGCCGAGCGGCGCCAGGACGTCCGCCATACGCGCGGAGTCGTAGACGTTCATCTGGCAACCATAGGTCTTGATGAAGAGCTTCTTCGCCAAGGTCGCGTCTTTAGCCGCCGCCCGGCGGTCTGCGGCCCGGCACGATCACAAGCTCCGCATGGCTCTAAGCATCGAGGAAGTCTAACATCTTCGGGGCCTCGAGGGTACTGCTTTCACGCGCCGCCCGGCGCCTCGGCGGGCGCCGCCGGGAGCACGCCTGGCGCCCGCCCGCGGCCGCCGATCGCCGCCGCCACCCCTTCCGCGACGGCGCGTTGACAATGTTCCGTCAGGGCCTTGCGCGAGCCGAACTCGTCGATCGTCACCGGCGGGTGGAATTCGACCGTCACCGCGACCCGGCCGAGCCCCGCCAGGCGCCACAGATGCCCGACCAGATTCATGTCGCCGTACCAGGCGACGAAGGGCCGGAGGCCATAGCCCATGGGCGCCCCATCGAGCCGGGTGTAGCCGATCGATACCGGCTGCACCGTGAGCGGCCGACCCGCCGCCGCGAACGTGCCGGGGCGGTCTTCGGCGACGCTCAGCAGGGCGCTGCGGAATGGCAGGGTGCGGTTGCCGTCGCTGCTGGTGCCTTCCGGGAACAGGATCAGGTTGTCGCCGGCGGCCAGCCGCCGCGACATGCTGTCGCGCTCGTCGCGGGCCGCCCGCCGACGGCGGTCGATGAAGACCGTGCGCTGCAGCTTTGCCAACAGCCCGAAGAACGGCCAGCGCGCGACCTCCGCCTTGGCCACGAAGCAGCCCGGGATGACCGCCCCGAACACGGCGATGTCGAGATAGGAGACGTGATTGCACACGAACAGCGTCGGGCGGACGGTCGCCATCGTCCCGCGCCGCTCGACCTCGAGCCCGAGGATCCGGCAACACAGGCGATGGTAGAACATCGGCAGGCTCTCGCGCAGGCGGTGGCCGAGCGACACCGCCAAGGCCTGCGGCGCGAGCAAGACGCCGCTGAGGCCGAGATAGAGGACGAGGCGGCCGACCGCCCGGGCCGGCGATCCGAGCGACAGGCCGAGCGGTGGCGGCGCCCGCACGTCGCGCGCGGCCGCCGCAGCCTTATCGACCCGTTTGACCATGCGGGTCAGGCGTTCACCGGGGCGCCGGGCGCATCGTCGCGGGTGTAGTGTCGGACGTATCGCGAGGTCAACCAGTCCGTCTTCACCACCACGCAGACGTCCGTGGTGTTGAACTGCGCGTCGACCACGGCGCCGTCGCCGACGAAGCCACCCAGCCGCAAATAGCCCTTGATGACCGGCGGCAAGCGCGACCGGGCGGCGCGGTCGTCGATGTCGTCGGGCGGAATCATGCGCATGTCCACGTAGCGGTCGGCCAGCGCCCGCGGCCGCAGCGCCGCCGGTGCGAGGTGGCGGTAATACAAATAGGACAGCGGCAGGGCGAGCCGCCGGGGATCGACGCCGGCGAGGCTGGCGCAACCGAACATCAAGGAGATGTCGTAGTGCAGAACGTAGCCGGCAATGGCGCGCCACATCAGCCCCATCGCCGCGCGCGACCGATGGTCGGGGCCGACGCAGGAGCGGCCCAGCTCGAGGATATCGCCCGGATGAGCGAGCAGCGGGGCGATGTCGTACTCGGCGCTGGAATAGAACCCGCCGCAGCGCGCGGCGCCCTCCCGGCGCAACAGGCGATAGGTGCCGACGACCCCGGCGGCGCCGGCCCCCTGCCGGCGATCGATGACCAGCAGGTGGTCGCAATAGGCGTCGAAGGCGTCGAAATCGCGCCGCGCCGCCGCCATGGCGGGCGTCGGGATCGCCGACATCTCCTCGTAGAACACACGGTAGCGCAGGCCCTGGGCGGCCTCGACCTCGTCGGGCGTCTCGGCGAGCCGCAGCTCGAGATCGCCGACACGGATGTCGACCGGCTTGGCCCGGTCGAGCCGCGCGGCGGGCGTCACCAATCGCCCGCCCCCGCCGTTCGTCGACGGCCGAGCCCCCGCCGACGATCGCTGCGGCCCCGCCCGGTCATTCGGCCGCCGACTTTCGCGGCCGCAGCGGAACGCCGTAGAGCTCCAGCCGATGATCGACGAGCCGATAGCCAAGGCGCTCCGCCACCTTGCGCTGCAGCCTTTCGATTTCCTCGTTGCGGAACTCGACGATCTCGCCGCTTTGCACGTCGATCAGATGGTCGTGGTGCGTCTCCGGCACCTCCTCGTAGCGGGAGCGGCCGCGGCGGAATTCGTGCCGATCGAGAATGTTGGCCTCCTCCAACAGGCGGACGGTGCGATAGACCGTGGCGATGCTGATGCGCGGGTCGACCTCCGTCACCCGGCGATAGAGCTGTTCGACGTCGGGATGATCCGAGGCGTCCGACAGCACGCGCGCGATGACGCGGCGCTGCTCGGTCATCTTGAGGCCTTTTTCGGCACACAGCCGTTCGAGGCGCGAGGGCATGCGACCGCTTGTCAACCGTTTCACCAACGGCCGAGTATAGCGGAACCGCCCGGCAACGCCTATCGCATTGCCGGGGCCTTGCGCCGGCGGCGTCAGCCGCCGCGACGGCGGCGCGGCTGCGTCCCGAGTCCGATTTCCTTCGCCAGCCTGCTGCGCTGCTTGGCGTAGTTCGGCGCCACCATCGGATAATCCGGCGGCAACCCCCAGCGCTCGCGGTACTGCTCCGGCGACAAGCCGTAGGACGTGCGCAGATGCCGCTTCAGCATCTTCAGCTTCTTGCCGTCCTCCAAGCAGACGATAAAGTCCGCGGTCACCGACTTCTTGATCGGCACCGCGGGATTCGGTCGCTCGGCCCCCGCCGGCGCGGCGGCGCCCGCAATCGCCAGCGCGCCATAGACGTCGCGGATGAGTTGCGGCAGATCGGCCACGGCGACCGTGTTGTGGGACACATGTGCCGCCACGATGTCGGTCGCCAGCGGCAGCAGGTCCTTCGGCTTTAATTGTTCGGACATTTGGTTTCAGCGCCTCCCCCGGAGAATGTCGGCGAATAATACAGTCAAGGCCCGCCACAGGCAATGGCAAATCATCAGAAGTCAAAGCTGAGAGCGCCCGCGACAAGTGCTCGTCTACTATATCTGTCGCGTGGCACAGTGCCGCGACCCGGCCTCTTGAGCCCGGCGCGATAGCAAGACTCAGCCGGCGGCGGCGAGCCGACGCGCGAGCACCAGCGCGGCCGCCGCACGGGTCGGGCCGCGGCGATAGTAGGCGGGCCGCCGACCGACCTGGGCGAAGCCGTGCCGCAAATAGAGGGCGCGCGCCGCGGCGTTGTCCTCGGCCACCTCGAGGAAGACGCGCACCGCGCCGGCGGCGGCGGCACGGGCCAGCGCCGCCCGTAACAGCAGGCCGCCGGCGCCGCCGCGCCGCCACGCCGCCGGGACGCCGATCGACAGAATCTCGGCCTCGCCGCCGGCGATCCGGCCGAGCAGGAAGCCGACCGGCTCGTCGCCGGCCACGGCAAGCAGGGCGAAGGCCCCCGGGCCGGCCAGCACGGCGGCCATGGCCGGCGCATCCCACGGTTCGTCGAAGCAGGCGGCGTGCAGCGCCGCCATGACGGCCAAGTCGAAGGGG
>JBBECF010000060.1:29254-37306 GCA_040881945.1 Dongiaceae bacterium
CCGCTTCCCGGCAGCGTGACCGCCGGCGCCTGCAGATAGAGCGGCGTCGGCGGCAGCCCGCGCCCGTCGCCGGCGGCGAGGGTTCGGGCGGCGAGACGGGCGACGGCGGCGGCGTCCGGCCCGCCCGGGGCGGCGCTCCAGGCGGCCGCGTCGGGGCGGCCGGCGAGCCAGGGCCGGAGGCGTTCGGCGGCGTCGCCGGCGACGAGCAGCGGCCCCGCCGGCAGCAGCCCGGCCAGCGCCGCCGGCGACACCACCGCCGGGTCGCCCAGCGGCGCGAGATCGCGGCCGAAGGACTGGGCGTAGAGCTCGGCGCGCTTGGTATCGAGGACCACCAGCAGGGCGCGGCCGAGCCGTTCAGCGGCCGGCACCGCCTCGGCGACCGCCGCCAGGGTGGTGACGCCGCGCACCGGAACGCCGGCCGCGAGCCCGATCCCGCGGGCGACGGCGAGACCGATGCGCAGGCCGGTGAAGGCGCCGGGGCCGACCGTCACGGCGACCAGGTCGAGATCGGCGAAGGCGGCGTCGGCGGCGGCCATCGTCTCCGCCAGCATCGGCATCAGCGCCTCGGCGTGGCCGCGCGCCATTGGGCGGAAGCGGTGCGCGGCCAGCGCGCCGTCGCGCCACAGCGCCACCGAGCACGCGGCGGCGGCCGAATCGAGCGCGAGAATCGTCGGCGCCGCCGTCATCGCGCGCCGGCGCCCGGCGTGATAGGACTGCGTCCCGGCCAACCGTCGAAGGGGAACGTCGCGCCATGGCCTTGGTGGAGATCTCGGCAAAGCACCACGACGTCGTCATCGACCTGCGCTACGCCACCGCCGACAACGTCACCGGCGCGCCGATCTACCGCCACGCGCGCTGCTACCTGCACGCCGACGCCGCCGCGTGCCTCGGGCGCGCGGTCGAGCTGGCCGGCGCGCTCGGGCTGCGGCTCAAGCTGTTCGACGCCTTCCGGCCGAGCGAGGCGCAGTGGGTGCTGTGGGACAAGTTCCCGGACCCGGAATTCCTCGCCGACCCGCGCCGCGGCTCGCCGCATTCCCGCGGCGTCGCGGTCGACCTGACGCTGATCGAGGCCGGCGGCGCCGAGCTCGACATGGGCACCGGCTTCGACGATTTCACGCCGCGGTCCCACCACGCCAGCCTCGCGGTGCCGGCGGCGGCGCAGCGCAACCGGGCGCTGCTGCTCGGCCTGATGACCGCGGCCGGGTGGGACTTCTACCGCAACGAGTGGTGGCATTATCAGCTCTTCGAGGCGCGCCGCTATCCGCTGTACAGCGATTCGGCGCTGGCGGCGGGGTTGATGTGAGGCGGCGCCCGAGCTCACACGACCGCGCAGGCCTCGGCGAAGTCGAGGCGTGGGCTGCGCGGCCCGAGACGGGTTTCGTCGCCGTAGCCGAGGTTGCACAGGAAGTTCGACCCGACGCGGCCGTCGGGAAAGAATTCGGCGTCGACCTTGGCGTTGTCGAACCCCGACATCGGCCCGCAGTCGAGGCCGAGCGCCCGCGCGGCGAGAATGAAATAGGCGCCCTGGAGCGAGCCGTTGCGGAACGCGGTCGAGCGGATCAGCGCATCGTTGCCGGCGAACCACGCCCGGGCGTCGGCGGGCGGGTAGAGCCGCGGCAACAGGTCGTGGAACCGAAGATCGTGGCCGATGACGGCGGTCACGGGCGCGGTCATGGTCTGTCGGACGTTGCCGGGGATGAGGGCCGGTTTCAGGCGCGCCTTGGCCGCCGGCGAAATGACGAAGACGATCCGTATCGGGCTGCAGTTGGCGCTGGTCGGCGCCATCTTCGCCAGATCGTAGGCGGCCCGCAGGACATCGTCCGGAACGGGGCGGTCGATCCAGTAGCGGTGGGTGCGCGCGGCGCGAAAGATCGTGTCGAGCGCCGCGTCGTCCAGGTTATCGCCCATGCCGCGGTCAGACCGCGCGCACCTCCAACACTTCCGGGACGTAGTGGCGCAGCATGTTCTCGATGCCCATCTTCAGCGTCGCCGTCGAGCTCGGGCAGCCGGCGCAGGATCCCTGGAGGTGCAGGAAGACGACCCCGTCCTCGAACCGGCGGAAGATGATGTCGCCGCCGTCCTGGGCCACCGCCGGGCGCACGCGCGTCTCGATCAGGTCGCGGATCTGGCGCGACAGCTCGTCGTCCGCACCGCTGGCCGCCGCCGGGTTATCCGGCGTCTCGGCCGGCAGCACCGGGCGGCCGGCCATGAAATGTTCCATGATGACGCCGAGCAGTGCCGGCTTCAGCAAGTGCCATTCCTTGTCGTCGCGCTTGGCGACGGTGACGAAATCACCGCCGAGGAAGACCCCGGTCACGCCGTCCACCTGGAACAGCCGCTCGGCCAGGGGCGAGCGCCGGGCCGCCTCGATGTCGGGAAAATCGGCGGTGCCGGCCGCCATGACCGGGCGTCCGGGCAGGAACTTCAGCGTCGCCGGGTTCGGCGTCTGTTCGGTCTGGATGAACATGGCAGCTCTCCGATCGTGTCGCCGCGACGGGCGGACGACTGGAAGATGCACCCGAGACGCCCTAAATTCAACCCGTTCCCGCCGCCACGACCCGCGCCGAACCTTCGCGAGACCCGCTTTGCGCCCTGCCGCCGCCCCGTGCCCATGACCGGCCCCCGCCCCGCCCCCGCCCGGCCGCAGGCGGCCGCCGAGGCGGTCGCCGGCTGGCTGCTGCGCGAGGCCCGCGACCTGCCGGATTCGCGGAGCGTCGTCGGCGGCCTGTGCCGGCGGCTGGCCGCGGACGGGTTTCCGGTCTGTCGCCTGTTCATCAGCACGCGCACGCTGCACCCGCAGGTGATCGCCATCGGCTACCAATGGCGGCGCGGCGACGCCGACGCGACCGAGGCCCCGCGCGAGCACGGCATCCTCGAGAGTCCGTTGTATCTGGACAGCCCGATCAAGCCGATCTTCGACGGCGCGCCCGCGGTGCGCCGCCGGCTCGAGGCGCCGGACACGCCGCTCGATTTTCCGATCCTGGCGGAACTGCGCGCCGAGGGCGTCACCGACTACGTCGCCCTGCCGCTGCCGTTCAGCCAGGGACGAATGAACGTCCTCACCCTCGCCACCGACCGGCCGGGCGGGTTCACCGACGCGGAACTGGCGGCCTTCATCGAGCTGATGCCGCTGCTGGCGCTGGTGCTCGAGGTCAAGGAGACGAAGCGCATGGCCGGCACGCTGCTCGACACCTATCTCGGCCGCGACGCCGGCCGCCGCGTGCTCGGCGGGCTGGTCAGGCGCGGCGACGGCGTCACGCTGGCCGCCGCATTGTTATACAGCGACCTGCGCGGCTTCACCGCGCTCGCCGACCGGCTGCCGGGCGACCAGGTGATCGACCTGCTCAATGACTATTTCGAATGCATGGCGGCCGCGATCCATGCGCGCGGCGGCGCGATCCTGAAGTTCATCGGCGACGCCGTGCTGGCGATCTTCCCCATTGCCGACGATCTCGACCGCGACCGCGCCTGCCTCGCCGCCCTGGCCGCGGCGCAGGAGGCGATCGCCGCGATCGACATCGTGAACGAGCGGCGCGCCGCCGCCGGCCGGCCGCGCATCGACCTCGGCCTGGCGCTGCACACCGGGTCGGTCACCTACGGCAACATCGGGGCGCCCGACCGGCTCGACTTCACGGTCATCGGCCCGGCGGTCAATCTGGTGACGCGGCTCGAGGGCCTGTGCGTCGCGCTCGGCCAGCGGCTGCTGACCTCGGCCCGCTTCGCGTCGCCCTGTGGGCTGATGCTGGTCTCGCTCGGCTTCCACCGGCTGCGCGGCATCGCCGAGGCGCAAGAGGCGTTCGGTTTGCCCGACGCGTGACGGCTCAGGCGATGTTCTCGATCTCCTCGACCGAGAGGTTGCCGGGCACGATGGTGACGGGGATGCGCAGGCGGCCGACGAACTTGCCGGTCACGGCCGAGACCAGCGGCCCAGGACCCTTCGTGCCGGTGGCGGCGCCGAGCACGAGGATCGAGATGCCGGGGTCCTCCTCGATCAGCTTCAAGAGCTCGTCGCGGCGCGCGCCCTCGCGCAAATAGAGCACCGGCATAGCGCCGGAAAGCTTGCCGACCTCGGCCGCCATCTTTTGCAGGAGCTGCTCGGCCGCCTGGCGATTCTCGTCGTGCATCAATTCGCCGACCCCGACCCATTCCTGCGGGTCGGCGGGTTCGATGACGTAGAGCAGGGCGACGCGGCCGCCGGTGCGCCACGCCCGCCGGCAGGCGTAGCGCAGGGCCACCGTCATTTCCGGGCTCTCGTCCACCACGACCAGGAAGACGCGCCCCGCGGTCTTGGGCGGGGCTGCGGCGGCGGGCGGTTCGGGCGGATCGCTCATGCCGGTCACTTCCTGCGGAACAGAAGGTGGGCGATCCATCCTGCCAGCAGCGCGCCGAGGATCGCAACAACGCCATAGACCGCCGAATAGGCGTGGGCGAAGTCGAAAAGTTCGGCGCCGAGGCCGATCTTGCTGATGATCAGCGGCGTCGTCTGCGCGCCGACCACCTCGCCGTCGCGGATCAGCAGGACCTCGACCAGGTAGCTCCCGGTCGGCACGTTGGCGGGAAAATGGATCTCGGTGCGGAACAGGTTCTGGCCGAGGAAGCTGATCTTGCCGACCTCGGCGCCGTACAGCCCGCGGCGCTGCTTGTTGCGAATCAACGCCGCGCGGAACGTCTCGGTCACCTGCTCGACGGCTTCCACGGCCGGTACCAGCTTGAGGCTGTCGAGCCCGATCTCGTGGCGCACGCGCACCGCCGGGTCGGCGAAGTCGTCGATGTTCCGGCTCGCGGCCACGGCGTAGTAGCTCGGCACCGCCGCGAACGCCATTTCGGCGCGGTTCACCCAGATGCCGGCGATCCGTTCCTTGCGCCGCACGATCACCTCGCTCGCCGGACCGCGCACCATCATCACCACGTCGCCGACCCCGTCGGTCGCCCCGAACATCACGACATTGGTCCCGGTGAATCCGGCGCTGATGGCGATGAGATGGTCCGAGAGATCGGCGACCAGCGGCGGCCCTTGCGCCGCCCCGACGGCGCCGACGACGACCAGCCCGAGCCCCGCGAGGCCGGCCGCCGCGCCGGCCCGCCTCAATTGACGCCCCCGACCGTCACGATCGAATAGACGTCCAGCGGCGGCGCCGCGAGCTCGTAGGCGAGCCGGCCGCACACGACGATGACCATGAGGGCAAGCAGGACGCGGAGCTGCTCGGCCGGCAGGCGCACCGCCGTGCGGCTGCCGATCTGGGCGCCGATCACGCCGCCGACGATCAGCATGACCGACAGCACGACGTCCACGGTCTGGTTCTGCACCGCCTGCAGGAAGGTGACGTTGGCGGTGACGAAGATGATCTGGAACAGCGACGTGCCGATCACCACCGCGGTCGGCATGCCGAGCAGGTAGATCATCGCCGGCACCATCAGGAAGGCCCCGCCGACGCCCATGATGGCGGCGATCAGCCCGACCGCGAAGCCCACGGCCAGCGGCACCAGGGCGCTGATGTAGAGCCGCGACTTGCGGAACCGCATCTTCATCGGCAGGCCGTGCACCCAGGTGTGCTGGTGCAGCTTGCGCGGCGTTCCGGCGCGCCGGCGCTGGCGCAACAGGGCGCGCAGGCTTTCGCCCAGCATCAGGAAGCCGATGCCGCCGAGGAACAGGACGTAGGCGAGGCCGATCACCAGGTCGATCTGGCCGAGCGTGCGCAGCAGGCTGAAGATCAGCACGCCGATCGTCGAGCCGACGAAGCCGCCGATCAGCAGCACCAGCCCCATCTTGAAGTCGACGTTGCCGCGGCTCCAATGGGCGAGCACGCCCGAGACCGAGGAGGCCACGACCTGGTTCGCCTGGGTCGCCACCGCGATCGCCGGCGGCACGCCGATGAAGATGAGCAGCGGCGTCAGCAGGAAGCCGCCGCCGACGCCGAACATGCCGGACAGGAAGCCGATCGCGCCGCCGAGCCCGAGCAGGAGAAAGACGTCCAGCGAAATCTCGGCTATCGGCAGGTAGATCTGCATCGCCGGGATTCATGGCACGCAGCCGGCCGGAGCGCAAAGGCGAATGCGCCTATTTCAGCAGGATGTTCGTGATCTCGCGCAACTGCGCGCGCGCCCGCAACAGGAAGAAGCCCTGGGCGGCCAGATGGCTGGGCAGGGCCTGCCCGTCGGGGCTGCCGTTGACGACGACCCAGGGTTGCAGCGCGGCGGCGGCCGTCATGCTGTCCAGCATCTGCGCCCAGACCGCCTGCGCGTCGCGTTCGGCGATCACCTGCTCGTAGTCGGCGCCGAGGTCGCGGAGCAACAGCGCATAGGCATAGAGACGGCCCTTGACGCCGTAGAAAATGTCGTCGGCCCGCACGTCGATGAGGGCGCCGGCGTTCTCCCGGATGTGCCGGTCGAGACTGGCCGAGGACGAGCCGAGGTCGGCGGTGACGCGCTCGAGGGTGGCGAGCAGGTTGTCCGCCCGGCGCTCGAACACGGCCTGGCCGGCCGCCAACCGCCGATTGTAGTCGAGCAGCGCCAGCCGCGCCGACCGGTACTGCTTCTCGGAGGTCGCGGTCGGGGTCCAGGAGACCGAGAAATCGAACACCCATACCGTGCCCGGATACTTGAGCAGCCCGGCCGCCCGTTCGAGGTCGGGGTCGGCCTGGCTGGTGCCGCGGGTGCGGCCGAGCTGGTCGATCATCTCGACCGCGAAGCGGCTGAGCGCGGCGATGATGCCCTGCTGGAAATTGGGCATGTTGTCGAGCGCCCAGCCGGGCAGGAAGAACGGGTCGTTGGCGGTCCAGCGGTGCCGGTCGACCTCGCGCTCGACGAGCGCCGCGGCGAGCGCGACGGCGCGGCTCGCCCCCGGCGCCACCTCGCCCGCGGAGAACGCCGGGTCGTCGTCGATCGCATGCACCCAGATCATGCCGATCGGGTAGTAGAGCAGGAGCCCGACGGCGAGCAGGGCGGCCGTGGCCAGCAGGGCACGCCGGCGCGTCCGGCGCGGCGGCTCGAGCGGCGGCGCGTCGGCCTCGGGGAGGGGGTCGTCCGCCATCATGCCGGTCACGGGCGCAGGAAGCCGACGATGTCCTCGACCTCGCGCAGCACCGGCTCGGCGAGGGCGCGGGCGCGCGCGGCGCCGTCGCGCAACACCGCGTCGATCTGGCCGGGATCGGCCAGCAGTCGCTTCATCTCGCCGCCCATCCGGCCGACGGTGGCGACCGCCAGGTCGGTCAGCACCTGCTTGAAGAACGAGAACTCGCGGCCGGCGAATTCCGCCACCACCTCGGCCAGCGTCTTGTCGGCGAGGGCGGCGTAGATGCCGAGCAGGTTGCAGGCCTCCGGCCGCGCCTTCTCGACCGCCGGGTCGAGCCCGCCGCCGGGCCGCAGCGCCTCCGGCCCGGGCAGGGGGTCGGGGTCGGTCCTGGCCTTGCGGATCTTCAGCGCGACCGCGTCGGCGTCATCGGTCATGTTGATGCGGCTGTAGTCGGAGGGATCCGACTTGCTCATCTTCTGCCGGCCGTCGCGCAACGACATCACCCGCGTGGCGGCGCCGAAGATCAGCGGTTCGGGCAGCGGGAAGAAGGCGACGCCGAAGTCGTTGTTGAACTTCTGCGCGATGTCGCGGGCGAGCTCGATGTGCTGCTTCTGGTCCTCGCCGACCGGCACGTGCGTCGCCTTGTAGGCCAGGATGTCCGCCGCCATCAGGCTGGGATAGGCATAGAGGCCGACGCTGGCGTTCTCGCGGTCCTTGCCCGCCTTCTCCTTGAATTGCGTCATGCGGTTGAGCCAGCCGAGGCGGGCGACGCAATTCACGATCCAGGCGAGTTGGGCGTGCGCGCGCACCTGGCTCTGGTTGAAGACGATCGAGGCGCCGGCGTCGACCCCGGCCGCCAGGAAGGCGGCGGCGACTTCGCGCGTCTGCTGGCGGAGCTGCGCCGGGTCCTGCCAGACCGTGATCGCGTGCATGTCGACGATGCAATACAGGCAGTCGTAGTCCGCCTGCAGCTTCACCCAGTTGCGGATCGCGCCCAGGTAGTTGCCGAGGTGCAAATTGCCGGTGGGCTGGACGCCCGA
>JBBECF010000061.1:0-6129 GCA_040881945.1 Dongiaceae bacterium
CGTACAACGGTTTTCGAGACCGCCCCGTTCGACCGCTCCGGCACCCCTCCGTCGGCCGCGCCCCCAAGGGCGGGCCCAAGAACGCGGCGGGCGCGACCGTAGCCGAAGGGCTGGGCGGCGGCAAGAGCGGCCGCCCTCGCCGCGGGCCGAACCGCGCAAAAGGCGTTGACAGGCCGGGGCCCCCGGCTATAGTGCCGGCCGCTCACCTGGGCCGGTCTCGCAAACCTTGAGTCTGCGGCCCCGTTTTCAATATTCACGAGCCCTTCGCAGCAAATGTTCGCAGTCATCAGAACCGGCGGCAAGCAATACAGGGTCGCCAAGGACGACGTGATCGCCGTCGAGCGCCTGCCGGCCGAGGCCGGCGAGGTGGTCGCGCTCGACCAGGTGCTGATGCTCGGCGAGGGCGCCGCCGCCACCGTCGGCAGGCCGCTGGTCGCCGGCGCCTGCGTCGCCGCCACCGTGGTCGAGCAGACGCGCGGCGACAAGATCATCGTGTTCAAGAAGAAGCGCCGGCAGAACTACCGCCGCAAGAAGGGCCATCGCCAGGATTTGACGGTGTTGCGCATCACCGACATCCTGACCGAGGGCCGCCGGCCGGAACCGGCGACGGCAAAGCCGAAGGCGGCGGCGAAGCCGGAAGCGGCGGCGGAGAAGCCGGCCAGGAAGGCCAAGAAGACGGCGCCGAAGACGACGAAGAGGAAGGCGGCGCCCAAGAAGGCCGCGCCCAAGGCGGCGGCGAAGAAGGCGGCGCCCCGGACGACCCGGAAACCGAGGGAGTAGGGTTCGAGATGGCCCATAAGAAGGCAGGCGGCAGCTCGCGGAACGGGCGCGACTCGGCCGGTCGGCGGCTGGGCGTGAAGAAGTTCGGCGGCGAGGCCGTCATCCCCGGCAACATCATCATCCGCCAGCGCGGCACCAAGTTCCACCCGGGCGACAACGTCGGCCTCGGCAAGGACCACACGATCTTCGCCAAGACCGGCGGTCAGGTGCGTTTCCGCCGCACCGCCGGCGGCCGCACCTTCGTGTCGGTGGTGGCGCCGCAGGCCTAGGCGGTCCCGACCGCCGGCCAGGACCGTTGGCCGCATCTCGGGGGAATGGCGCGCCATTCCCCTTTCGATTTTCCGGCGGTCCCCACAGCCATGAAGTTCCTCGACCAGGCCAAGATCCAGATCCGCAGCGGCGACGGCGGCGCCGGTTGCGTCGGATTCCGGCGCGAGAAATTCATCGAGTTCGGCGGCCCGGACGGCGGCGACGGCGGCCGGGGCGGCGACGTGACCGTCGAGGCCGCGGCCAATCTCAACACCCTCATCGACTACCGCTACCGCCAGCACTTCAAGGCCGGTCGCGGGCAGCACGGCATGGGCCGCAACCGCACCGGCGCCGCCGGCCGGAGCATCGTCCTCAAGGTCCCGGTCGGCACCGAGATCCTGGACGAGGACCGCGAGACCGTGCTCGCCGACCTGACGCGCGTCGGCGAGCGCGTCGTGCTGGCGCGCGGCGGCGCCGGCGGGCGCGGCAACGCCCAGTTCAAGTCGTCGACGAACCAGGCGCCGCGCTACGCCGAGCCGGGCCGGCCGGGCGAGGAGCGGCTGCTCTGGCTGCGCCTGAAGCTGATCGCCGACGTCGGCCTGGTCGGGCTGCCGAACGCCGGCAAGTCGACGTTGCTCGCCGCCGTCAGCCGGGCGCGGCCGAAGATCGCCGACTACCCCTTCACCACCCTGCACCCGCATCTCGGCGTCGCCCGGCTCGGCGAAGCCGAGCTGGTGATCGCCGACATCCCCGGGCTGATCGAGGGGGCGCATGAAGGCGCCGGGCTCGGCGACCGTTTCCTCGGCCATGTCGAGCGCTGCCGCGCGCTGGTGCATCTGGTCGACGGTACGCTCGATGACGTCGCCGCCGCCTACCGCACCGTGCGCGCCGAGCTCGCCGCCTATGGCGCGGTGCTGACGGAGAAGCCGGAGATCGTCGCGCTCAACAAATGCGACGCGCTGGACGCCGAGGAGATCGCCGAGAAGAGCGCGGCGCTCGCCGCCGCCGCCGGCCGGCCGGCGCTGGCGATCTCGGCCGCCGGCGGCGCCGGCCTCGGCGAGCTGCTCGCCGCGCTGTTCGCCGCGGCGCAGGCGGCGGAAGCGGCGGAGACGGCGGCGGCGCCGGCCGCCGCCTGGGGCGGGCCGTCGTGAGCGCGGCCAAGGGGCTGGCGGCGGCGCGCCGGCTGGTCGTCAAGATCGGCTCGGTGCTGCTGGTCGACGAGGCGACCGGCGCGATCCGCCGGCCGTGGCTCGACGCGCTCGCCGACGACGTGGCGGCGGCGCGGGCGCGCGGCCAGGAAGTGGTGCTGGTCTCGTCGGGGGCGATCGCCGTCGGACGCCGCCACCTCGGCCTCGTCGGCCGCGACCTCAGGCTCGAGGAGAAGCAAGCGGCGGCGGCGACCGGGCAGATCCGCCTCGCCCACGCCTATCAGGAGACGCTGGCCCGCCACGGCATCACGGTGGCGCAGGTTCTGCTCACCCTCGACGACACCGAGGAACGGCGCCGGCACCTGAACGCGCGCAGCACGCTGGCCACGCTGCTCCGGCTCGGCACCGTGCCGGTGATCAACGAAAACGATACCGTCGCCACGGCCGAGATCCGCTTCGGCGACAACGACCGCCTGGCCGCCCGCGTCGCCGCCATGATCAGCGCCGACGCGCTGGTGCTCTTGTCCGACATCGACGGCTTCTACAGCGCCGACCCGCGGCGCGACCCGGCGGCGCGGTTGATCCCCGAGATCGCCGAGATCACGGCCGAGATCGAGGCGATGGCCGGCGAGGCGCCGCCCGGCTACAGCTCCGGCGGCATGGTGACCAAGCTGGCGGCGGCGCGCATCGCCATGGCGGCCGGCTGCCGCATGGCGATCGCCGACGGGCGGCGGCTGCACCCGCTGGCGGCGATCGAGGCGGGCGGCCCGTGCACGTGGTTCCTGCCGTCGGCGGGGCCCCGAACCGCGCGCAAGCAGTGGATCGCCGGGGCCTTGAAGCCGGTCGGCGCGCTCGCCGTGGACGACGGCGCGTTGCAGGCGCTCGTCGCCGGCAAGAGCCTGCTGCCGGCCGGCGTCACCCGCGTCGATGGCGAGTTCGAGCGCGGCGACGCCGTGCGCGTCCTCGGGCCGGACGGGCGCGAGGCGGCGCGGGGCTTGAGCGCCTATTCGGCGGCCGACGCGCGCCGTATCAAGGGCCACAAAAGCCGTGAAATCGAGGCCCTACTCGGCTACCGTGGCCGCGACGAGATGATCCACCGCGACGATCTGGTGCTGACGATCCCGTGACCACGACGCCGTCCCTGGCCGCCGAGGCGGCGACCGCGAACGATGTTGGTTCCGCGATGCGGGCGATCGGCGCCGCCGCGCGCGAGGCCGCCGCCGTTCTGGCCCAGGCCGCGCCGGCGGCCAAGACCGCGGCGCTCCGGGCCGCCGCGGCGGCGCTGCGCGAGGACGCGGGCAAGATTCTCGCCGCCAACGCCGCCGACATGGCGGCGGCGGAACGGGGCGGCCTGACGCCGGCCCTGCTCGACCGCCTGAAGCTGAACCCGGAGCGCGTCGAGGCGATGGCGCGGGGCGTCGCGGACGTCGCCGCCCTGCCCGACCCGATCGGCACCGTTCTGGCCGAATGGACGCGGCCGAACGGCCTTGTCATCCAGCGCGTCCGGGTGCCGCTCGGCGTCGTCGGCATCATTTACGAATCGCGGCCGAACGTCACGGCCGACGCCGGCGCGCTCTGCCTCAAGGCCGGCAACGCGGCGATCCTGCGCGGCGGCTCGGAGAGCTTCCAGTCCTCGGGCGCGATCCACGCCGGCCTGCAACGCGGGGTGGCGGCGGCCGGGCTGCCGGCGGCGGCGATCCAGCGCGTGCCGACCCGCGACCGCGCCGCGGTCGGCGCCATGCTGGCGATGAGCGGGTTCATCGACGTGATCGTGCCGCGCGGCGGGCGCGGGCTGATCGAGCGGGTGCTGGCCGAGAGCCGCATCCCGGTGATCGCCCATCTCGAGGGCCTGTGCCACACCTATGTGGACGGCGCCGCCGACCCGGCGATGGCGCGGCGCATCGTGCTCAACGCCAAGATGCGCCGCACCGGCGTCTGCGGCGCGACCGAGACGCTGCTCGTGGACCGGCGGGCGGCGGGCCTGCTGCCGGCGCTGGTCGGCGATCTGATCGCGGCCGGCTGCGAGGTGCGCGGCGACGCCGCGACCCGCGCCGTCGATCCGCGCGTCAAGCCCGCGAGCGAGCGCGATTGGGACACCGAATACCTGGACGCCATCATCGCGGTGAAGGTCGTGGATGGGGTCGGCGAGGCGATCCGTCACATCGCCCGCCACGGCACGCGCCACACCGAGGCGATCGTGACCGAGGACGAGGCCGCGGCCGAGCGGTTCCTCGGCGAGGTCGACGCCAGCATCGTCATGGTCAACGCCTCGACCCAGTTCGCCGACGGCGCCGAGTTCGGCATGGGCGCCGAGATCGGGATTTCGACCGGCAAGCTGCCGCCGCGCGGCCCCGTCGGCGCCGAGCAGCTCACCAGCTACAAATACGTCGTGCGCGGCTCGGGCCAGGTGCGGCCGTGAGGCCGGAGGCGGGGGCTCGCCGAATTCCGCCGTTCAACCCCATGCACCCTGAAGAGTTTCAAGAATCGCGCGGAATGAGCAATTTCAGTTCGCGGGTGGCGCGTCCGTCACGATCGAGAAACACGGTCGAGCGGTCGCCGTCGTGCTGTCCGCAGAAGACTAAGAAGAGCCGCAGGCCATGAAGCTCGAACGGTTGCGCGCCGCGGTCGATGTCGGCATCGACCAGCTCGCGCGCGGCGAAGGGATCGACTACGACAGGCAAGGCCTGCAAGAGTTGGGCGCGCGGATCAAGGCCGAAGGGCGCTTGCCTTCGCGAAGCCGGAGCGTCGCTCCCGCCTTCGCGAAGCCCGCTTCGGCGGGCGAAAGAAGGTCGGCGAAGCAAGGGAAGAAGACCGGTGCGTGATCTATCGGCTCTCCCCGGCCGCCGAACGCGACCCAAGCGACATCCCGCACGGCCGCTTGTACATAAGACATCAGATCGACCGAACGCGCGTCCGCGAGGCAGCCCATGACCGCGCCGCTCGAAACCTATTTGGCCGAGTTGCGGCGGCTGCGCCTGACCGGCGTCGCGACCGACGAGACCTCGTACTATCCGCCGCTGCAAAATCTGCTGAGCGAGCTCGGCCGGACGCTGAAAC
Source organism: Dongiaceae bacterium (assembly GCA_040881945.1). Taxonomy (GTDB): domain Bacteria; phylum Pseudomonadota; class Alphaproteobacteria; order Dongiales; family Dongiaceae; genus JBBECF01. Next base: position 5,235 of record JBBECF010000061.1, read on the forward strand.
CGAAGGTCTTCTGCCTGTCGCAACCGAAAGACGCCGGCGCCGGCCGCCCCGATTTCCAACTCTACACCGCGGGCCAGCTTCCCAAGGCAGCGGGCCGCAAGCCGGTCCCGGACATGCCGCCGGAGCGGGGCGTCATCGAGGTGAAGGGAACCGGCGCCAGCGTGTCGGCGCGCGTCGACTCCCGGCAGGTCATCGACTACTGGACCCATTACGGCCTGATCCTGGTCACGAACTACTGGGATTTCGCGCTGCTGGGCGCCGACCGGCGCGGCGAGCGCGCAATCCTGGAGACCTTCCGCCTCGCCGACTCGGAGGAAGCGTTCTGGTCGCTGGCGGCGCATCCGCGCGCGGCGGCCAAGGAGCTGAACACCCGGTTCGTCGAGTTCCTGACCCGCGTGCTGCTCCACCGGGCGCCGCTGGCGCAGCCCAAGGACGTGGCCTGGTTCCTCGCATCCTACGCGCGCGATGCGCTCGCCCGGGTCGAGGCCGCGGGCGACCTGCCGGCCCTGGCCGCCGTGCGCGGCTCGTTGGAGGAAGCCCTGGGCCTCAAGTTCGAGGGCGAGAAGGGCGAGCATTTCTTCCGCTCGACCCTGGTGCAGACGCTCTTCTACGGCGTGTTCTCGGCCTGGGTGACCTGGTGCCGGCAGCAGGCGCCGGGCGCACGCGAGGGCTTCGATTGGCACACCGCCGCCTGGACCCTGCACGTGCCCATGGTGCGCACCCTGTTCACGGCGGTGGCGACGCCCGAGCGGCTGGGGCCGCTCGGGCTCGTCGAGGTCCTGAATTGGACCGCGGCCGCGCTCAACCGGGTGGACCGGGCGGCCTTCTTCGCCCGGTTCCAGGAAGAGCGGGCGGTGCAGTATTTCTACGAGCCGTTCCTGGAAGCCTTCGACCC
>JBBECF010000062.1:0-6112 GCA_040881945.1 Dongiaceae bacterium
GCGCCGTCGAGGGCGCCGAGCCAGCCGAGCCGGCCGTCGAGGTCGCGCGCCTGGGTCAGCACCACGCAGCCCAGATCGAGCCGGTTGATCTTGAGCAGCACCGTGCCGCCCGTGGCGTCGCCGCGCCGCGCCACATAGGCCGGGATGCCCTCGGCGATGCAGCGGCGGACATGCGCCATGACCCAGGTATCGGTCGGCAGGCGGGCATCGTGCATCGGGCGGCTCTCGGGTTGCGATCCCTGCGGCGGCTGCGATATCGTAGCGGGCGGTAGCATACAAAGGGTCGTCGCGCGGTGAAACGTCCATGAACCGACCGGTGGGCCACCCGGTGCCGGCGCTGCTCGCCCGGTCGGGCCTCGGCCTGGCCGGGCTCGCCGGACTGGCGGCGATCCTCGCCGGGTTCGGCTATCGCTGGGGCTGGTGGGATCTCGGCGCCGGCTTCGCGACCCTGCGTTGGGCGGTCTATGGCGCGCTCGCCGCCGCCGCGCTGTCGCTCGTCGGCGCCGCGCTGTCGTTGCGGCGCCGGGGCCGGCGCAATCTGCTGTGGGCCGTTCCGGGCCTGTTGCTCGGCCTCGCCGTCGCGGCCGGGCCGCTCGCCCAACTGCGCGCGGCGCGCGATCTGCCGGCGATCCACGACATTACGACCGATACCGACGATCCGCCGGAATTCGACGCGATCCGGCCGCTGCGCGCCGGCGCCGCGAACGCCGCCGATTACGGCGGGCCGGCGGTGGCCGCGGCGCAAGCGAGCGCCTATCCGGACATCGGCCCGGCCGAGTTCGCCGCGCCGCCCGACCGCGTCTTCGCCCAGGCCCTCGAGGTTGCCCGCGCGCTCGGCTGGGAGGTCGTCGCCGCCGACCCCGCCGCCGGCCGCATCGAGGCGACCGATACGACCGCGTGGTTCGGCTTCAAGGACGATGTCGTCGTGCGCGTCGTGGCGCGCGACGGCGGAACGCGGGTCGACCTGCGGTCGGTCTCGCGCGTCGGCCTCGGCGACCTCGGGACCAACGCCGGCCGGGTGCGCGATTTTCTCGACCGGCTGAAGGGGAGTCTGGCCGCCGCGCCCGGCTGAGACGGCGGCTCAGCGCTTTTCCGGGGCCCAGGCGCCGAGCAGACGGGGCAGGTCGCCGAACCGCCCGATCAACCCGAACACCAGCGCGGCGAGGGCGACGAAGCCGACCGCCACGGCCGCCATCACCGGCGTGTAGCCGTAGCGCAGACTGTTGAAGATCTTGATCGGCAGGGTCTCGACGGTGAAGCCGGCGACCATGTAGGCGATGATGTATTCGTTCATCGACAGCACGAAGGCGAAGGCGTAGCCCGACAGGATGTAGGGCACGATCAGCGGCAGCACGATCGTGCGCAAGGCGGTGCGATGATCGGCGCCGAGCGTCGCCGCCGCTTCGACCACCGCGCGGTCGATCGATTCGAGGCCGAGCGAGACCGTGACCAGGGGCAGCGTCACCAGGAACACGCCATGGGACAGGATGTCGTTCTCGATGCGCCCGCCATGGCCGGTCCACGACCAGAAGATCAGGAACCCGAGCGCCGAGATCACCGGCGGCAGGATGAACGGCGCGATGCCGAGGGCGTAGAGCGCGCGGGCGTAGAGGATGCGGCGCCGCCACAGCGCGTAGGCGAGCGGCAGGGCGATCGACAGCGCGACGAGCGCGCCCAGGGTGGCGATCACGAGGCTGTTGCCGATCGGCTTCAGCCAGGCGGTGTCGGTCAGCATCTCGCCGTACCAGCGGAGCGAGAAGCCCTCGGGCGGGAACAGCAGCCGTTTCTTGGCGTTGACCGAGACGCCGGCGACGATGACCAGCGGCGCGCCCAGGAACAGGAACGCCGCGGCCAGGAACGCGGTCCGCAGGAGCCGGCTCATGGGACCTGCGTCCGCTCGCGCCCGAGCCGCAGCGTCAGCCCGACCAGGCCGAGGCTGACCAGCATCAGGAAGATCGCCATGGCGGCGGAAAACGGCAGGTTGGATTGGTAGAGCGCCTGGTCGGCGATCAGCACCGAGAGCGTCCAGTGCTGCGGCCGGCCGAGCACCTGCGGGATGACATAGGCGCCGAGCGTGAACACGAACAGCATGATCGACGCCGCCAGGATGGCGCGCCGCTGGCCCGGCACGATGACGGTGAAGAAGGCCAGCAGCGGCGAGGCGCCGAGCGTGCGCGCCGCCTCCGGGATGTCGGGGTCGAGCCGCGACAGGGACGGGTAGAGCACGAGCACCGTATAGGGGAAGCCGAGATAGGTCAGCCCAAGCAGCACCGCGGCGAAGCCCGGCGCCCAGGACTCCGGGCCGGGCAGGACGCCGATCCAGGCCAGCAGGTTCGATAGCCCGGCGGTGCGCGACAACAGCACCGACCAGGTGAAGCCGACGATCACCTCGGACAGTGACAGCACCGACAGCAGCAGCACGAGCCACGGCACCTGCTGGCGCCGGGGCAGGCGCGTCAGCAGATAGGTGAAGGGGAAGCCGACGGCGACGCAAATGACGGCGGTCAGCGCCGCGACATAGAGCGAGAAGCCGAGCGAGTTGAGGAAGAAGACCGACAGGAAGCGCCGGTAATTGGCGAGCTCGAAGGCCGGCTCGTAGAAGCCGCCCTCGACGCGGTGGTAGAAGCTGACCGCCAGCATGATGGCGAAGGGCACGACGAAGAACGCCGCCAGCATGAACGACGGATAGACCAATGACAGCACCGGGGCGCGGTCGGCGCGAGCCTCGCTCATTGGCGCAGCACCACGCACGCGTCCGCGGGCAGCTCGACCGTCGCCGCGTCGCCGACGGCGACCGGCGGCCGGTCCTTGGGCGCCGCCGCCTGGACGACCGTCCGGCCGCCGACCTCGACATAGGTCTCGACGCTGGCGCCGACGTCGCGCACGAAGGCGACGGCGCCGAAAAGCCGGTTCGCGCCCGCCTGGTGGCCGACCAGGACATGCACGTCCTCGGGCCGGATCGACAGGGTCACGGACGCGCCCGGCGTCGCCTTCGCGGCGCCGCTCGCCTCGGCGAAGCCGCCTTCGGCGGAGCCAGGGTCGCCGACCGCGAAGGAGACGCCGTTGATCGCGACCCGGCCGGCCGGTTCGACGATCCCCGGCAGCAGGTTGCTGGTGCCGACGAATTCGGCGACGAAGGCGTTGGCCGGCTGGCGGTAGATGTCGAGCGGCGGCCCGATCTGCTGCACGCGGCCCTGATCCATGACCACGATCAGGTCGGACATGGTCATCGCCTCGCGCTGGTCGTGGGTGACCAGGATGGTGGTGATGCCGAGACGCTGCTGCAGCAAGCGCAGCTCGACCTGCATGGCCTCGCGCAGCTTGGCGTCGAGGGCGGATAGCGGCTCGTCGAGCAGGAACAGCTTGGGCTCGATGGCGAGCGCGCGGGCGGTCGCCACGCGCTGCCGCTGGCCGCCGGAAAGCTGGCTGACGTGGCGCCCGGCGAGGCCGGGCATGCGCACCAGTTCGAGCAGCTCGGCGGCCCGCCGCCGGCCGGCGGCGCGGTCGGCGCCGCGGATGCGCAAGGGGTAGGCGATGTTGTCCTCGACGCTGAGGTGGGGAAACAGCGCCAGCGACTGGAACACCATGCCGAAATTGCGCCGGTGCGCCGGGCGGTCGGTGATGTCCTCGCCGTCGAACAGGATGCGGCCGGCGGTCGGCGTCTCCAGCCCGGCGATCAGGCGCAACAGCGTCGTCTTGCCGCAGCCCGACGGCCCGAGGAAGCAGACGAAGCGGCCGGCCGGCAGCGCCAGATCGATGTCGGCCACCGCCAGCACGCGGTCGAAGCGCTTGGCGAGGCCCTGAAGGACCAGCCCGTCCATGCGACGATCAGAGGCGACCGCGTGCCGCCCGGTCGGCGCGATCACGCGTCCGAGTTCCCGGAATCCCAAATCGGGATATACGGTCTCGGCCCTCCTGCTTCGACAGGCTCAGCATGAGGGCCTCACCCTGAGCCTGTCGAAGGGCGATGCCCGAGTCACGGGATTGCGATCGCTGTATATCTAGCCACCGCGGCCTAGGCTGCGGTGATCATTTCGGTCCACTTCTGGTTCACCCAGTCGCCCTGCTCCAGATAGAGATCGTATTTCGGCAGGATCGGCGGGATGTCGCTCGATACCGAGTTGAACTCGTCGGCGCTGAGGTCGAGATGCTTGCGCTCGACGGTCGGCGCCGTGCCGACCTTGCGCGACAGCGTCGCCTGGATGCTCGGCTGGCACATGTAATTTATGAAGACATGCGCCTCCTCGAGCTTGTCCGAGGCGCGCGACACCGCCCAGCTTCCGGAATCGAGCACGCCGCCTTCCTTCGGGAAGGTCGAGCGGACCGGGAAGCCCTCGCCCGCGGCCAGGCCGGTCACGTCGTGATAGTACTGGCCCATCGGGATTTCGCCGGCCTGCAGGGCCTGCTGGAACTGGCCTTCGTCGCGGTACCACAGCTTGACGTTCGGCTTCGCCTCCTGGAGCTTGGCGAGCACCTTGAGGATGCCGTCCTGGCTGTTCAGGACGTCCTTGCCGCCGAAGAACAGCGTCGCCGTGATCTCGAGCAGGAACGAGTTGCTGGCCAGCGCCAGCAGCCCGATGGAATCCTTGTTGCGCGGGTCCCACAGCTCGGCCCACGACGTCGGCGCCTCCGGATACGCGTCGGTGTTGGTGACGAGCGTGATGTACCACGACACCGCGCCGATGCCGTCCGCCCGGCCGTCGGGATAGCGGTGGACGAAATGCGGTTGCAGGTACTTGTGGTTGGGAATCTTGTCGAGGTCGAGCGGCGCCCACAGCTCGGATTTCTCGCCGCGCAGCCGCGCCACTTGCGCCATCATCGACACGTCGGCCGGTGCCTGCCCGGCCTTGGCGGCGGTTTCGAGCTGGACCAGCCAGGCCTCGCCGGTCGGCTCCGACACCGATTCGACCGCGATCCCGGTCGCCGCCGTGAAATCCGGGAAGATGTGCTTGTCGAAGGAATCCTGAAAATAGCCGCCATAGGTGCCGATCTTGAGGCTGCCGGCGGCGCGTGCGGGCCGCGTCCGCAGCCCGGCGCCGGCGACGGCGGCCGCGGCGGCCGCCCCGGCGAGGAAGCCGCGGCGACTGCTGCGAAAGCCGATCTCGTTCATGACGATTCTCCCTGAGCGCGTTGCTGGGGACGGCGCAATCGCATCGCGGGCCGGCCCCCGTGCCGCAACAGTAATCGGCCGGCCGGCGCGGTTCAAGCGCGCCGCCGTTGCCGGCTCAGGCCGCGGCCTCGGTGCGGCGGTTGTAGGCGACCGCGCAGTGCCCCGGGCAATACGGCCGGCCCGGCTCGATCGGGGCGCTGCAGAAGTGGAAGCCGGCTTGCTTGGGGTCGCCGACGGGCCACAGGCAGACGCGACCCGGGCCGGCCGGCCGGGGGGCCTCGCGCCGGACCGGCGCGGTGCGCGCCGACAGGCCCAGGCGGTGCGCTTTGCCGATGACGGCGTTGCGCGTAACCCCGCACAGCCGCGCGGAAATCTCGCTCGCCGAGCAGCCCTGGGTCCACAAGCTGCGCAACTGCTCGGTCCGTTCTTCAGTCCATTCCATGATTGGCCCTCGAAACAACGATCTGCGACATGTGGGGGGTAGGTCTATTACACCCCACCAGATGTTGTAAGGCAAGGGCGAATCCGAGACAGTCCGCCGAATTCTTCGACAGGCGGCGCCGGCCGGCGCCGGGCCGGTCAGGAGACGACGCGCAGCGGCGCGTCGAGGACGTCCAGCACCTCGTCGATCGAGGCGCCGCTCTTCAGCTTGTGCTGTCCGTTGAGAACCAGGAACTGCGGCCCGCGGTCGAGACCGTCCGAGCATTTCGCGACGGCGAACAGCGGCCGGTCCTGGCTGTGGCGGAAAACCGAGAAGACGGCCATGCCCGGGCCGTGATCGATGGCGTAGTCGCGCCACTCGCCGCAGGCGACGCGACGGCTGTACAGCGACAGCAGCCGGTTCAGTTCTCGTCGATTGAAGTAGATGTTCCGCTTCTGGCGCTTGAAGTCGGCGAGGCGAATCAGCTTCGACATCCGGCGTCCACGAAGGTTCTTGGTCTCTAGACCCCGATACCAGTGTCCCGCAAATCCGGCGGCGCGTCCAGCCCGGAGTCCCGTGCG
>JBBECF010000063.1:0-6109 GCA_040881945.1 Dongiaceae bacterium
AGCTGCGCCTTCAAATACGCGCTCTCCGGCAGGGCCGGGTGGACCGGGTGGTCGGGGGCGGCGCCCGAGGCGAGGAGCACGCGGCCCTCGCGCCCGGCGTCGTGCAGGCCGCGGCCGACCTGCTCGGCGAACAGCGCCGGCTCGAGGTTGTGCGAGCAGGACGCGATGAACAGCAGGCCCTCGGGCCGGACCAGCGCGGCGGCCATCCGCGCCAGCTTGCGATAGGCGCGCGCCCCGCCCTTCACGTCCTTGCGCGACTTGACGAAGGCGGGCGGGTCGGCGGTCACCAGGTCGAAGCGCTCGCCCGCGTCGCCGAGCCGTTGCAGGGTCTGGAACACCTCGCCGCGCTCGAACCGGCAGCGCCCCGCGACGCCGTTCAGCGCGGCCGAGCGCGCGGCCAGCGCCAGCGCCGGCTCCGAGCGATCGACGACGGTGACCTCGGCGGCGCCGGCGGCGGCGGCCTGGACCGCGAAGCCGCCGCTGTAGCCGTAGAGGTCGAGCATCCGGGCGCCGGCGGCCAGCCGCGCGACGGCCGCGCGGTTGTCGCGCTGGTCGAAGAACCAGCCGGTCTTCTGTCCGCCCTCGAGGTCGGCGAGGAAGCGGACGCCGTTCTCGATCACCTCGACCGGGCCGTCGAGCCGGCCGCGCGCGAGGCGGACATGGGAATCCAGCCCTTCGAGGCCGCGCGCCGGCGCGTCGTTGCGCAACAGGACGGTGGCCGGCGCCAGCACCTCGTCGAGGGCGGCGAGCAGCTCCGGCAGCAGCCGCTCCATGCCGGCGGTGTTGAGCTGGACGACCAGGGCCGGCCCGAAGCGGTCGATAACGGCGCCGGGCAGGCCGTCGGCCTCGGCGTGGACCAGGCGGTAATAGGGCGCCGGGACGAGGCGCTCGCGCAGGCGCAGGGCGCGGGCCAGGCGGTCGGCGAGCCAGCGTCGGTCGATCGCCGCCGCGGCGTCGCGCGACATGACCCGGGCGGCGATCAGCGGGTGCGGGTTGAACATGGCGACGCCGAGCGCGCGGCCGTCATGGCTGGCCAGCCGCACCAAGGCGCCGGGCGGCAGCGCCTTGGCCGCGGCGTCCATTTCCACCTCGTTGGAATAGACCCAGGGGTGGCCGCCGGCGACGCGGCGGTGGGCGCCGGGCCGCAGCGTCACGGTCGGCCGCCCGGCCGTGGCGGGGGCCTCGCTCATTCGCCGAGCGCCACGCCTTCGCGGCGCGGGTCGGCGCCGCCGACCAGGCCGGCCGGGGTGACCGCAATGGCGTGCAGGCCGCTGGTCATCTCGCGCAGCTCGACCTCGTGGCCGAGCGCCTCCAGGGTCGGCCCGATGCCGGCCACGGCCGTGTCCGCCTCGAGCACGGTCGCGCCGTTGCGGTTGACGAAGTTGGGCAGGGCCACGGCCGCCTGCGGGTCGAGATTCCAGTCGAGCACGGCGACGATCGCCTTGACGACGTAGCCGATGATCGACGCGCCGCCCGGCGAGCCGACCGCGAGCCGCAGCCGGCCGCCGCCGTCGAGCACCAGCGTCGGCGCCATCGAGCTGCGCGGCCGCTTGCCCGGCTCGACCCGGTTGGCGACGGGCATGCCGTTGCGCTCCGGCCGGAATGCGAAGTCGGTGAGCTGGTTGTTGAGCAGGAAGCCGCGCACCATGAGGCGCGAGCCGAAGGCACCCTCGATGCTCGAGGTGAAGCTGACGGCGTTGCCTTCGGCGTCGACGACGCTGAGATGGCTGGTCGAGGGCGGCTCCGGCGCCGCCGGCGGCGTCGCCCAGGCGACATCGCCGCCGAGCCGCCCGGGCTCGGCCACCCCGAGGCTGCGCGCCGGCGAGATCGCCTCGGCGCGGCGGTGCAGATAGGCGGCCGACAACAGCTCGCCGACCGGCACCGCGACGAAGTCGTCGTCGGCGAGATAGCGGTTGCGGTCGGCGAAGGCGAGGCGGCTGGCCTCGGCGATCAGATGCACCGCCTCGAACGACGCGGGGTCGAGCGCCGCCAAATCGAAGCCTTCGAGCAGCCCGAGGATCTGCAACGTCGCGACCCCGCCGGAGGTCGGCGGCGGCATGCCGCACACGGTCCATCGGCGGTACGGGCGGCACAGGGCCGGCCTCGCCTTGGCGCGGTACTCGGCCAGGTCGCTCTCGGTCAGGCGCCCCGGATTTCCCGGCGCGCCCTGCACCGTGGCGACGATGTCGCGGGCGATCGGGCCGCGATAGAAGGCGTCGGCGCCGCCGGCGGCGACCGCCCGCAAGGTCGCGGCGAAATCGGGGTTGCGCAGCACGGCGCCGGCCGGCCGGGCGGCGCCCTCGGCGTCGAAGAAATAGGCCGCGGCGGCCGGGTAAGTCCGCAGGTATTCGTCCTCGGCGATCAGCTTGGCGAGGCGCGGCGATACCGCGAAGCCCCGTTCGGCCAGGTCGATCGCCGGCTCGAACAGTCGCGCCCAGGGCAGCCGGCCGTGCTCGCGATGCGCCAGCTCGAGCAGACGCAGCGTGCCCGGCACGCCGACCGACAGGCCGCCGACGACGGCGTCGTCGAATTCCATCGGTTCGCCCTGGGGGTCGAGGAACATGTCGGGGGTGGCCGCCGCCGGGGCGGTCTCGCGGCCGTCATAGGCGTCGATCGTGCCGCCCGCGGCGGCGAAGTGCAGGAGGAACCCGCCGCCGCCGATGCCCGAGGACTGCGGCTCGACCAGGTTCAGCACCATCTGCGCGGCGATCGCGGCGTCGACGGCGCTGCCGCCGGCGCGCAGCATGGCGAGCCCGGCCTCGGCGGCAAGCGGGTTGGCGGCGGCAACCATCTGCCGCGCGCCGGCCGGGACGAGCGCGTCCCTGGCCGTCGGCGCGGACGCGCAGGCCGCCGCGACCAGCAGCAGGAGGGCGGCAAACGGCCGAATCGGGGTGGAGCGCGGGGGCTTCAGAACCGGCATGGGGATACATAATCGAAATCGCCCGCCATCGGCCAGCCCGTCGGCGAGAAAGGTCATTGTGCGCTGCACCATATCGGGCGTACAAGTTAAGGACGCCGGCCCGTTCGAGGAGCGAAGGTGAGCACCGAAAACCGCACCAGCCGGATCACCGTGCCGGAGCTGCGCGCCCGCAAGGGCGGCGCGCCCATCGTCTGCCTCACCGCCTATACGACGCCGATGGCGCAGCGCCTCGATCCGCATGTCGATCTGCTGATGGTCGGCGATTCGCTCGGCATGGTGCTGTACGGGTTCGACAGCACGCTGCCGGTGACGCTCGACATGATGATCGCGCACGGGGCGGCGGTGCGGCGCGGCAGCGCGCGCGCCTGCCTCGTCGTCGATCTGCCGTTCGGCAGCTACCAGGAATCGCCGGCCGCCGCCTTTCGCGCGGCGGCGCGCGTCATGGCGGAGACCGGCTGTTCCGCGGTCAAGCTCGAGGGCGGGCGCGAGATGGCCGACACCGTCGCCTTCCTGACCGCGCGCGGCGTGCCCGTCATGGGCCATGTCGGCTTGACCCCGCAGTCGGTCCACCGCCTCGGCGGCTACCGGGCGCGCGGGCGCGGCGAGCAGCAGGCGGGCGCGATCCTGGCCGACGCCGCGGCCATCGCCGAGGCCGGCGCCTTTTCGCTGGTGCTCGAGGGCATGGTCGAGCCGCTGGCCCGCGACGTGACCGGGAAGATCGCGATCCCGACCATCGGCATCGGCGCCTCGCCGGCCTGCGACGGCCAGGTGCTGGTGACCGAGGACTTGACCGGCCTGTTCGGCGCCTTCACCCCGAAATTCGTCAAGCGCTACGCCGAGATTGGCGAGACGATCGGGCAGGCGGCGGCGGCCTACGCCGCCGACGTGCGCGCGCGCCGCTTCCCCGGCCCCGAGCACTGCTTCGCCGCCCGCCCCGAGGCGCGATGAGCGCGACGCTCGCCTCGGCGAAGCCTCCGGCGAAGCCAGGGCCGCTGCGCGTCGTGCGCACGGTCGCCGAGTTGCGCGCCGCCGTGGCCGCTTGGCGCGCCGCCGGCGCGATGGTCGGGCTGGTGCCGACGATGGGGGCGCTGCACGACGGCCACCTCGCCCTGGTCGCGCGGGCGCGGGCCGAGACCGCGCGCACGGTCGTCACGCTGTTCGTCAACCCGACCCAGTTCGGCGCGAACGAGGACCTCGCCGGCTATCCGCGCGACGAGGCCGGCGACCGGGCGCGGCTCGAAGCGGCCGGCGCCGATCTCCTGTTCGCGCCGGCGGCGGCGGAGATGTATCCGCCGGGCTTCGCCACCACGGTCGCCGTCGCCGGCCTGACCGAGCATCTGTGCGGGCCGTTCCGGCCCGGCCATTTCGCCGGGGTCGCCACGGTCGTGACCAAGCTGTTGCTGCAATCGCTGCCCGACGCCGCCTATTTCGGCGAGAAGGACTTCCAGCAGCTTCAGGTCGTCCGGCGGCTGGCGCGCGACCTCGATATCCTCGCGCGCATCGTCGGCGTGCCGACGGTGCGCGACGCCGACGGCCTGGCGCTGTCGTCGCGCAACCGCAACCTCACGACCGCCGAGCGGGCTGCCGCCGCCGCCCTGCCGCGGATGTTGCGCCGGTTCGCCGAGCGCCTGGCCGGCGGCGCCGCCGCCGCCGACGAGGCCGCCTGGGGCTGGGCGGAACTCCTGCGCGCCGGGTTCGCCAAGGTGGATTACGTCCTGGCCTGCGACGCCGAGACGTTGCAGCCGGTCGCGCGCGTCGCGGCGGCGCCGGTCCGCGTCTTCGCCGCCGCCTGGCTCGGCCGCACGCGGCTCATCGACAACATGGCCGTCGCGCTCAGCGCGGCCGGCGCACGATCGGCTGGATGAACTGCGGTTCGATGTCCCAGGGGAACAGGATCCAGGTATCCTGGCTAACCTCGGTGACGAAGGTGTCGACCAGCGGCCGGCCCGCCGGCTTGGCATAGACCGTCGCGAAATGGGCGCGCGGCAGCATCTCGCGCACCCGCTTCGCCGTGCTGCCGGTGTCGACCAGGTCGTCGACGATCAGCCAGCCGGTGCCGTCGCCCTCGACCGTCTTCAGCACCGTGAGCGCGCTCTGCCGGCGATCGTCGTAGCTGGCGATGCACACCGTGTCGATCAGGCGGATGTCGAGCTCGCGCGCCACCACCGCGGCCGGCACCAGCCCGCCGCGGGTGATCGCGACGATGCCTTTCCACGGGCCGCCGTCGATCAGCCGCCAGGCGAGCGCCTTGGCGTTGCGGTGCAGCTCTTCCCACGACACCGGAAAGGTCTTGGTGATATCGCTCGGTATGATCGACACGGCGCCGGACCCCTGTAGGCCATTGGAAGGGTAAGATGTAGCGTGCGGCGCCGCCGGCGGCAACGGCTGCGCCGACGACGATCGCCGAGGGGGCGGCCAGCGCCGTCCGCATCGGCCCGCGGCAAAAGAGAACCGGCGCCGCAAAGAGCGCGGCGCCGGGCTCTGGGTTGGTCGATGGGTGTAGAGGCGTGTGCGAATTCGAAGCGCCGCCAACCCTACGCCCGGCGCGGCGCGGCGGCAACCGGCATCGCCGCAAGTCCCTTGGGGCGGCGCGCTTGCCATGCCGGCGCGGCTTCGTGTAGGGTCCGCCGCCGGCACGGTAGCGCCGCCCCCAAGGGCCGGCGGGCCGGCGTTTGCGCCCGTAGCTCAACTGGATAGAGCATCAGACTACGGATCTGAGGGTTGGGAGTTCGAATCTCTCCGGGCGCGCCAACCTGCCAGCTTCGCCGCGGCCGTCCTCGGTGATCCGACGCGGCCGGTCGGCAATGGCGCAAAAAGTTGCGCCCGGCCCGCCTGTCCCGCAAGGTTTCGCTGGTCTTGGCCGGCGGATCGGATTATGTTGAATACAGTGAATTATTGGTTTGTTGCGGAGTGGCCGACCGATGCGGCGCTTGCTGCTCTCGCTCCCGATATGGCTTCTCGGCGGCTGCACGCTCCCATTCCTGCCGTTCGGCCTTGAGCAAACCGCTCCGGCCGAGGCGCCGGAGGCGGAGGCCGAGAGTGTGGCCGAGTTGAATTGGGGGAAGGACGGCGCGGAGGCGCTGGCGGCCACCACTGCCTCGAGAGAGGCCCAGCCGGTGCGCGAACGGGCGCTGGGATCGGTGACCGCCCAGGTCGAGCCGGCCGCGCTGCTGCCGGCCGTTCCGGACG
>JBBECF010000064.1:0-6006 GCA_040881945.1 Dongiaceae bacterium
CAACAACGGCAACAACGGCAACGGCAACGGCAACGACGGCAACGACGGCAACGGCAACGGCAACGGCAACGACGACGACGACGACGACGGCAATGGCGACGATTAATGGCAACGGCCCCGTGACCTAAGCGACCGGGCCAGGTAGGCGGCCGGTCGGACGGGGAGACCGTGGGCGCGAGCCACGGCGGCGGGCGGGGCTTCCGGTACCTCCGGCCCCGCCCGCTGCCGTCTTCGGCTTACACGATGTTGAGTTCGCGGACCGCCGCGCCGCTCAGGACGCGATCGTAGGAAAAGCGGCCGAGGTCGAGCGTACGGTAGGCGCCGTAGGCGATAAGCTCGGCAATGCCCCGTCCGACCGCCGGCGATTGTTGCAAGCCGTGGCCGCTGAAGCCGTTGGCGAAGTAGAAATTGCCGACCTCCGGATGCGGCCCGAGGATCACGTTCTGGTCGAGGGTGTTGTAGTCGTAGTGGCCGGCCCAGGCGCGCAGCAGCTTGATCGCCGCGAAGGCCGGCACGCGATGCGCGAGCGCCGGCCAGACGACGTCGTCGAACAACCGGTCGTCGAGCTCGAGGTCGAGGCAGTCGGGGTCGTCCTCGGCCGGCGGCGACACCCCGCCGATAAAGGCGGCGCCCTCGGGCCGGAAATAGACGCCGCTCGGGTCGATGACGAGGGGCGCGCCCGGCACCGGCGTCCGGCAGTCGAAGACATAGACGAAGCGCTTGCGCGGGCGCACCGGCAGCGCGAGGCCGGCGAAGGCGGCCACGTCGGCAGCCCGGGCCCCGGCGGCGTTGACCACGGCGCCGCAGTCGACCGCGCCGGTCCGAGCGAGGGCAACGGCGGCGACGCGGTTGCCGTGGCGGCGCAGCCCGACCGCCTCGTCGGCGAGATAGGCGACGCCGAGCGACCGCGCCTTGCGCCGGAATGCCTGCAACAGGGCGTAGGGGTCGATCCAGCCTTCGTCGGCGAGGCCGAGCGAGCCGCCGGCGAGGTCGCCCACGTTCAGCCACGGGAAGCGCGCCGCGAGTTCGGCCGGCGCCAGCAGCGCCACCCGGGCGCCGAGCCGCGTCTGCAGGGCGTGGTTGGCGGCCAGCACCGCCATCCCGGCCGCCGTCGCCAGGAACAGATAGCCGGCCTCGTGGAAGGGGATGTGCGGCGCCTCGCCGGCGACGGCCAGACGGTCCCCGGCGGCCTTCACGAAGGCGGCGCCGAAGCGCGACATCAGGATGTTTTCCGGCGTCGAGAACTGCTGGCGGATGCCGCCGGCCGACCGGGGGGTCGCCGATTCGGCGTAACCAGGGTCCTTCTCCACGACCAGCACGGAGCCCGTGAAATCGGTCGCGCCGGCCAGGAAATAGGCGACGGCGCTGCCGATAACGCCCCCGCCGATGATGACCACGTCGTAGGACCGCGGCATGGCGACACTGTAGGCGGATTTCGAAACCGCCAACAATGACCTACCATTGGCGTTGGTAATGGACATATGCTGGGGACCATGAGCCGCGCCTTCGTAAAGAACGACAACGGCGAGCAGCCCGGCGACGAGCTGCCGGAGCGCCCGCAGAGCCCGCACCCGAACTACGTGACGCCGGGCGGGCTGGCGGCGCTGCAGGCGCAGCTCGGCGATTTGCAGGAGCATCGCCGCCGCCTGGTCGACGAGCCGGAGAACCTGCTCAACAAGGAGACGTTGAAGCTGGTCGAGCGCGACCTGCGCTACGTCCAGGGCCGGCTCGACCACGCCATCCCGGTCGACCCGGCGACGCAGCCGGCCGACCAGGTCAGCTTCGGCGCCGTGGTCGAGACCGTCGACGAGAAGGCGGTCGAGCGCGACTTCGCCATCGTCGGCGAGGACGAGGCGGACGCCGCCGCCGGCAAGGTCAGCTGGGTATCGCCGCTCGCCCGTGCGCTCATGGGGGCGGCGGTCGGCGACAGCGTGACCTGGAAGCGCCCGGCCGGCGACCTGCAGCTCGAAATCCTGTCGATCCGCTATCCGCACGCATGAACGGGGAGGCGGCGGCGGACCCGGCTCACCAGGGAATGGCCCCGCCGTCGTAATTGAAGAACCGGCCGCTGTCGGCGAGGCCGAGCGCCGCGATCTTCTTGCGCATGCCGGCGACGCTCGCCTGCGGCGTGATCTGTGCGCCCGGCCCGCCCATGTCGGTCTTTACCCATCCGGGATGGAAGACGACGACCGTGACGCCGCGCGGCGCCAGGTCGATGGCGAGGCTCTTCATCGCGGCGTTGAGCGCCGCCTTGCTCGATCGGTAGATGTAATAGCCGCCGCCGGTGTTGTCGGCGATGCTGCCCATGCGGCTGGTCAGGCTGACGATGAGCTTGCGCCGGCCGCGCATCAGGTGGTCGATGAAGCGCTCGGCCATGTGCAGCGGCGCGATGCTATTGGCGCGGAAGACCTCGAGCCACGCCGCGGTGTCCGTCTCGCCGAAGCCCTCGCGCGGGCCGCCGACGCCGGCGTTGTTGACGAGGATATCGAGCGCCTCGTCCGCCAGGAGCTCGGCAAGCGTGGCAATCTGCCGGTCGTCGGCGACGTCGAGGCGGTGCACCGCCACGTCGCCCTCGACCGCGGCCAGCTCGCGTGCGGTTTCGGGTCGGCGGCAGGCGGCATGGACGCGCCAGCCCTCGGCCGCGTATTGGCGGACGAACTCCAGCCCGATGCCGCGGTTGCCGCCGGTGACGAGGACGCTCGGCATCGCCCGCGCCTCACAGCACCTGGAAATGCGCCTCGACCGGTTTGCAGGCGACGCCGTTGATCGGCAGGATGTCCTGGGGGCAGGCGGAAAACGCCATCACCACGTCCATCTCGGCGCGCAGCAGCACATGGTCGCCGGGCCGGGACACGGTCGGCTGGAAGGACAGGCTGTGGTCCGGCTTGACCGGGATGTTCATCCACATGTTGAGCGGGCTGGGGACCTCCGGCGGGGTCAGGCCGAGCTCGGCCATCCCGGCGAACAAATTGTCCGTGCAGTTGTCGTGATGGCCCTCGACGCCGAGGAACTTGTAGCGGTAGCGGTCGCAGGCGGCGATGATCGTGTCGTGAATTCCCGGCGAGCTGTCCTCGATGAAGGTCAGGATCGGGCGGCGCTTGTTCGTGTACATGACGTCGCCGACGCGCGGCACGGTGCGGCCGATATGCGGCCGGGTGTGCTCCATCGACATGAACTCGGCCAAGTCGTCGGCGTTGAACGCCCAGGTATCGACGACCTGGGTGCCGTGGGTGTTGATCATCTTGACAAGCCGCCCCTTGGGCACGCGCACCGCCTTGCCGCGCCGCGCCGGGATGGTCACCAGATCCGCCGTTGCCATGTCCTCCTCCTCGCTGTCATCGGGGGCCTGCGTCGAAATTC
The DNA here is from genome assembly GCA_040881945.1 of Dongiaceae bacterium. Taxonomy (GTDB): domain Bacteria; phylum Pseudomonadota; class Alphaproteobacteria; order Dongiales; family Dongiaceae; genus JBBECF01. The sequence continues at coordinate 3,361 of JBBECF010000064.1, forward strand.
GACGTTCAACCCCACGCACCCGCGAATGCGACACCGACTCGGTCGCTCAGAGGACATTGCCATGGCCGCCCGCCGGCGTCACCTCGTCTCGATGGATGAGCAGCGGCTTGTCGAAATTGTCTATTTTGTCTATAATTCCCTTAGGAGGTGATGCCGTGCGTTACGTATCCGCAACCGACGCCAAGCAGCGTCTCGCCGCGTTGCTCGATGCCGCCCAGCGCGAGCCGATCATGATCCAGCGGCAAAAGCGGGACGTGGCCGTCGTTCTCTCGCCACAGGAGTACGATCGCCTGCGCGCGCTTAATACGGCGGAGTTTCAGCGCTTCTGCGACCGCGTCGCCGAACGCGCCGCCGCGCGCGGGCTGACCGAGAAGCGGGTGGCCGAGATTCTCGCCGATGAAGGCTAGGCAGCGCGTCGTCGTCGATAACAGCGCGCTCGTCAGCCGACTCCTTCTCCCGCACTCCGTCCCCGGCCGGGCCGTGCGCAAGGCCGTCGATGAGGCCCAGCTTCTCGTTTCCGAGGCGACCCTCACCGAGCTCGCCGACGTCCTGTCGCGAGCCAAGTTCCATGTCTACGTTACGATCGAAGATCGCCAGGAATTTCTCAGACTCCTCGGCCGCATCGCCGAGATGGTCCCCATCATCTATACCATCCGGGCGTGCCGCGATCCGGGCGACGACAAGTTCCTCGAGCTCGCCGTCAATGGCAACGCCGACCTGATCGTCACCGGCGACAAGGACCTTCTGGCGCTCGATCCGTTCCGAGGAATTGCCATCCTCACGCCGGCCGGGTATCTGGCGCGCTGATGCGCTTGGCCTCGGCGCGGCAACGGACCGCCGTGCTACCCTCCCGACCCAGAGGGTACCTATCCGCCCTGCCTTGCCCGACGGAGCAAGTCCATGATTCTCGAGGTCGCAATTCTCGATGTAAAGACCGGCCTATCGCAGGATTTCGAAACCGCCTTTGCCAAGGCATCAGCGATCGTTTCCGGTATGTCCGGCTATGCCGGTCATGAGCTACAGCGCTGCCTGGAGTCACCGGGCCGTTATATCCTGCTCGTCCGCTGGCAGCGGTTGGAGGACCACACCGAGGGATTCCGCGGTTCTTCGCAATATCGGGACTGGAAGGCCCTGCTGCACCATTTCTACGAACCCTTCCCCACCGTCGAGCATTACGAGCCGGTCCTGGCGAGCCACCGCGCGTAAGGACGGCCCCGGGGAAGGATTTGAAACGAATGCGAAAAGACACCATAAGCGCGCTGTAATAGAGGCACTGCGGACGCCGTCATGCCCGCCAACCTATCGATCAAGAACGCACCCGACGACATGGTCCGGCGCCTCAAGCGGCGTGCCGAGAAGCATCATCGCTCGCTTCAGGGGGAGCTGCTTGCCATCCTGGAGGAGGCGGTGCGCACGCCCGGCCTGTTGACGCCCGCCGAGGTGATGACCGAGGTAAGACGTCTCGGCATTCGGACTCCGGCCGAGGCGGCGTCATGGCTCCGCGCCGATCGTGACGCCGGTTAAGGTCGTCGGGGAGAAATCGGAGAAATTGAGAAATTGGACTCATCCCCATTTTCCCATTTTCCCCCGGCTTATCCGAGCCGTGGCCGGTGTGGTCGCTCAAGCGTTCATCCGTGTGATGAACCACTTCCCCGGTATCGCGCATCGTCACTTTTTCCACATAGCGGTCGCTATCGCGGTCAAGTGTCCGCTCAACAACGGCGACGGCGTTGCCACGATTCCATTGCCGCACTTGCCCGCCGAATATCCTCATGAACCATCCTTTGGTCTTGCTCATGCCGGCATGCACCGCAAATGCCCTCATTAAGGCAAGGACGCGCACCGTCGCGCTGGCGCGGACAGCGTATCTGCGACTCTTCGATCCGCAACTCGGGCACGGCGCGCGCTGATCTTCCGGCAGGCCCGTCCGTTCGCTCAACGTGGTGCCGCACCCTCCGCACACAACCGGCCCGAATGATACGTCAGACATCGGCCCTCTTTGCTACGTGGATAATTGGACCCACGTGGATAATTGGACTCATCCCCATTTCCCCATTTCCCACGGTCGGTCGCGTGTTGCGGGGCCTTACCCCGTCTCCTCGAACAGCTCCCGTCCGATGAGCCAGCGGCGGATTTCCGACGTGCCGGCGCCGATCTCGTAGAGCTTGGCGTCGCGCAGCAGGCGGCCGGCGGGGTAGTCGTTGATGTAGCCGTTGGCGCCGAGCGCCTGGATCGCCTCGAGCGCCATCCAGGTCGCGCGTTCCGAGGCGAACAGGATGGCGCCGGCGGCGTCCTTGCGCGTCGTCGCCCCGCGGTCGCAGGCGCGCGCCACCGCATAGACATAAGCGCGGGCGGCGCTCATGGTCGTATACATGTCGGCGAGCTTGCCCTGCATGAGCTGGAACTCGCCGATCGGCCGGCCGAACTGCCGGCGCTCGCGCACATAGGGCAGGACGAGGTCGAGGCAGGCCTGCATGATGCCGAGCGGCCCGCCGGCTAGGACCGCGCGCTCGAAGTCGAGGCCGCTCATCAGCACCTCGACGCCCTTGCCTTCGGCGCCGAGGACGTTTTCCGCCGGCACCTCGCAATCCTGGAACACCAGCTCGCCGGTGTTCGACCCGCGCATGCCGAGCTTGTCGAGCTTCG
>JBBECF010000065.1:0-1072 GCA_040881945.1 Dongiaceae bacterium
AACTGTTACCCATGTCGCCGGTCAGATCTGTTACCCATGTTCCCGGTTGCTCAACCCGTCGCGTCAGCGACGGGGAGGGTGAGGGGGCCGCGCCGCGATCGCCTCGGCGATGGCGGTCAACACGCCGTCGATATTCTGGAGCACGTCGTGATTCCAGAAACGGACAACATGATACCCATCCGCCGCGATACGCGCCGCGCTTCCTCCGTTTCTCCTCACCACGGAAGATACAAGGGAAGATCGGCACAACGTCACTGCATTCACACTCATCGGCCCTCGCCCCCCGGCGCGGCAGCGGGACGGGAACGGCCGAGGGGCTGGGCAAGTAGGCGGGGGCCGGCTACCGCGCGGCGACGACCATGATCTCGACCAGGAATTGCGGCCCGGCCAGCTTCGCCTCGACGGTGGCGCGCGCCGGCGCGTTGCCCTTGGCCACCCAGGCGTCCCACGCCTCGTTCATCTCGGCGAAGCCGCGGATGTCGGTGAGCCAGATGTTGGCCGACAGCAATTTCGACTTGTCGGTGCCGGCCGCCTTCAGCAGCTTGTCGATCTGGCTCAGGATCTGGCGCGTCTGCTTGCCGACCGACGGCACCGGCTTGGCCGCGACCTGGCCGGCGAGATAGACGGTGTCGCCGCGGACGACGGCCTGGCTCATGCGCGGGCCGGCCTCGATGCGGGTGATCTTCATGGCGGGGTCCCCCTGTCGGTTGTTGTTCGGCGGCGCCGATTATGCCGAAACGGCGCGGCGGCGCCAGGGGCGAAGCAATCGCATTTGGCCTCTCTGCCGCAGTCCAAGTAGACCTGGATCAGCCCGGTGCGTGCTTCGACACGCGGAGCCATGAGGTTTTTTCTTTGTGCCACGATGATTTCCCCTCATCCTGAGCCTGTCGAAGGACGCAAGGGCGATAATGCAGCGCTCATATGCGATCGCCCCGCGCCAGTGCCGAAGCCGGTTGATTTTCCCGCCGGCCACGGCTAGACCCTTGGCGGCCTTCGGTCCCCATCGTCTAGAGGCCTAGGACTCCACTCTTTCAAGGTGGCGACACGGGTTCGAATCCCGTTGGGGACGCCA
>JBBECF010000066.1:0-5816 GCA_040881945.1 Dongiaceae bacterium
ACCGTGTTTCCGTGGAGCCCGGACTTTCCTCCCCCCGCGCCGCGGCGGCGCCGCCCGGCGCGGAAGGCGGCCATCCGGCCGTCTGGCCCGCATCTGCTAGGTAGGCCGCCGGCGGCGGGACGTCAACCGGCTTGCGCCAGCAGGGCGTCGAGCAGCCTCGCCGTCTCGGCGTCGGGCCGGCCGTTGATGCGCCGCGGACGGAAATGGCGTTGGAAGGCGGCGAGGGCGACCTCCGTGGTCGCGTCGAGGATGCCGCTCGCCGCTACTTCGTAGCCGAAGCGGGCGAGGCCGGCCTGAACCTCCGCGATGTCGGGCACAGCGTCGCCGTCCGCCATCGGTTCGGGCCACAGCCCGATGCCGGCGGCGGCGAGGCGGCGCCAGTCGAACAGTTCGCCGGGGTCGGTCTTGCGCCCCGGCGCCACGTCGGAATGGCCGAGCACGCGCGCCGCCGGGATCGGGTGGCGCGCCAGGATGTCGCGGGCGAGCTCCTCGAGCGCCGCCATCTGCGCCTCCGGAAACGGCCGATAGCCGAACTCGTGGCCGGGGTTGACCAGCTCGATGCCGATCGATGCGCCGTTGACGTCGCGCTCGCCGGCCCAGCAGGCGACGCCGGCATGCCAGGCGCGGCGCGCCTCCGGCACCAGCCGCCAGACCGCGCCGTCCTCGTCGATCAGGTAATGGGCGCTGACCTTGGCGGCGGCGTCGGTCAGGCGGTCGAGCGCGGCCGCCGCGCTCGGCATGCCGGTATAGTGCAGCACCAGCATGTCGATCGCGCGGCCTGCGGCACGCGCGTCGTGGTTCGGCGATGCATGCTCGCGGATCGGCCGGCGCATTCCTTAAAGCCCGCCCTTGGTCGCCGGCGCCACCACGCGCGGCCGGCGCAGCACGATGACCGCGACGCCGACGAGCGTGGCCAGCCCCCCGGCCAGCATCGGCGCGGTCAGCCGCTCGGCGAAGAACGCCACGCCGGACAGCACCCCGAAGACCGGCACCAGCAGGGTGAACGGCATGACCTGGTTGATCGGGAAGCGGCGCATGGCGTGCGTCCATATCCCATAACCGAACACCGTGACCAGCAGCGTCTGATAGGCGATCGCGCCCCACACCTGCCAGTCGGCCGCCATCATCGCCGCGATCTGGCCGCGTTCGATCAACAGCGACACGATGAGGAGCTGCGGCGCGCCGAGCAGCGCCACCCAGCCGTTGAGGGCGAGGACCTCGACATCGTCGCCGAGCTGCTTGATCTGGATATTGGCGACCGACCACACGCAAGCCGCGGCGACGACCAGGGCGAGCGGCAGCAGGTCGCCATCGAAGCGCGGCTCGCCGGCGATCAGGGCGACGCCGGCGAAGGCCGCGGCCATGCCGAGCAGGCGCCGCCAGCCGAGGCGGTCGCCGAAGAACAGCGCAGCGAGCAGCGCGGCGATCGGCACCTGGAGCTGGATCGCGATCGCCGCCGTGGCGACGTCGAGCGAGCGCAGGCCGACGAACATCAGGCTGAAATGCAGCGCCCCCAGGGTGAACGACAAGGCGAGCAGCCGGCCGAAGCCGCGCGCCGGCAGCCGCAGGAACGGCGCCAGGACGAGCGCAACCACGACGAAACGCAGCGCCACGAAGAAGATCGGCGGCATCTGCAGCAGCCCCGCCTTGACGACCGCGAAATTGATGCCCCAGACGACGGTGACGCCGACCAGCAAGGCGATGTCCCAGGGCGTCACCGGCGGATCCCGCGGTCCTTGGCGATGCGGTCGTAGGCGGCGTTGATTGTCGCCATCTTCTCGGTGGCGAGGTCGATGAACTCCTTGGGCATGCCGGCGGCGATCAGGCGGTCGGGGTGATTGTGGCGGATCAGCTTGCGGTAGGCGGCCTTGATCGCGGCGTCGCTCGCCTGCCGGTCGACGCCGAGGATGCCGTACGGGTCGGCCTGGTCGGGCCCGAGATGGCCGGCGCGGATGCGCTCGAAATCGGGCTCGGCGAATCCGAATATCTCGCCCACCCGCCGCAGGTAGTCGAGCTCCGCCGGCGCGACCGCACCGTCCGCCTTGGCGATGTGGAACAGCCCATCGAGCAGCTCCTCCAGCACCGGCGAGCGGCGCCGGAACATGCCGGCGATCTGCCGGGCGTAGGGCTCGAACCCGTCGGCGTCGGCGCGCGCCCGGTTGAACAGGCGGCCGACGTTGCGCTGCTCGTGCGGCGGCACGCGGAAGGCCTGCTTGAAGGCGTCGACCTCGTTGCGGCTGACCACGCCGTCGGCCTTGGCCATCTTGGCGCCGAGCACGATGACGGCGATGGTGAAGGCGATCTGCTTGGTGGCCGCGCGGTCGACCGCTTCGGGTTCGGGCGCGACCTCCGCCGTTTGCGTCTGGCGCATCGCGTCCACCGCATGCCCGGCGACCGCGCCCAGGATCGCGCCGAGCGGCCCGCCGAGGGCGAAGCCGGCGGCGCCGCCCAGGATCTTGCCCCAAATGCTCATGCGGTCTGCGTCGTCGGCTGCGCTCGCGGGATCCCCTGTGGCGGCACCTTAATATGCGGGACCCCGGCCGCGCCAGCCGCGCTCAGTCGCGGCCGAGCCGCCCGAGGCCGGGCAGCTTGATCGCCGGCGCCGACGGATCGACGCCGATGGTCAGGCCGAGCAGGTTGATCTCCAGCCCCTCCTCGGCGCCGACCAACACGCCGAGCAGCCCGAACAGCGAGATCTGCCAGCCGGTGCCGCTGGGCACGCCGGCGAACGGGCAGGCGCCGAGATAGTCCTTGCCGATGGCGGTCGGCGGCAGGTCGAGGCGCAGCGCCGGCACGCGCCGCGCGACGAAGGCGGTGAAGGTGTTGCTGTTCGGGCCCGGCCAGGCGCGATAGGCATCGGCATAGGGATAGGCGGCGACCGCCGCCGCGATGCGCCCGATCGCCGCCTCGGCCTCCGGCCCGCGCAGCTCGGCGAGCAGTTCCGGGCGGTTGCCGAACCAGGCCGCGTCCGGCGCCCGGTCGCTCGTCGCCAGCGCCGGCAGGCCGCGATAGGCACGCCAGCCGATCACCTCATGGACCGTGTAGCGCGCCGCGCCCTTCGCCTTGACCGCGATCCAGCTATGCACGGCAAAGGCGGCGCGCCAGCCGAATGCCCGCGCCGCATACACCTGCACCACGGCCTCGGGCGTCATCGCCGGGTCGGGCGCGGCCCCGGCCGGCGTGCGTGGGGCGCTGCGCCAGTCGCCGCCGAATTCGACTGCGCCGGTCGCGACGTTGATCAGCGGCCCGGCCAGCATCAGCCCCAGGGCCCCGGCGGAGAACAGCAGCCAGCGCATGATTGCGGGACGGTAACGGCCGAATGCGGCCGCAACAAGGCGCGCCTGCGCCGCACTTCGTAGTTAACGTATCGTCAACCGATTCCTGCATAGGATCGAGCATCGACGCTTTGTAAAGGATGATCCCCGCCATGAGTTACATCAGGGACCTGCGGCAGCGCGTGGAAGCGGCGGAACAGCGCTTCGGCGCGATCGACGAGCGCAATCGGAAATACAGCGAATGGCTGATCGACCTCATGGCCGCGGTCGAGGCGTCGCATCGCCACAAGCTGACGGAGATCGATCAGCAAAAGGGGGAGATCGCGCGCCTGAGTAAGGAGAACGACGACCTGCGCGCCATGCTGCACGCGATCTTGCTGGCGGTGGAAGAGGGCAACCGCGACCGGCTCACCGAGACCATCCACGAACTCGACACCAAGGCCAGCGCGCTGGTCGGCGTCGCGGCCGGCGGCGGCTCGCTCGCCCGACTGACGGCGCGGGCCAAGGTGGCCGATCCGGCGCGGGTCAGGCCGGCCGACCCGGCGCCGGTTCCGGCGCTCGCTGCACCGCCTGCCGTGGCGCGCAATCCATTCCCCATCTACACGCCGCCGCACCCGACGCCCAGCCCGCTGAAGCGCAGCCTTGCACGCTTCCTCGGCGGGCACGACGGGGAGTTACCGAGCCGGGTCGGCAGCGCGTGACTCTCGATTTCTCGACGCGGACGGAACCGGGCGAGGCAGGGCGACGGCGCCCGGCATGGTTAACGCAAAATCAACCCTTGCGCCCATAACATCAGTGGCGAACCGATTGCAAAGGATGACCCAGACCATGAGTTACATCGACGATCTGCGGCAGCGGGTGGACGCGGCGGAAAAGCGCTTCGACATGACCGACGACCGCAACCGGAAGTACAGCGAGTGGCTGATCGACCTGATGAGCGCGGTCGAGGAGTCGCACCGGCAGAAGCAGGCCGAGATCGACCAGCTCAAGGCGCAGATCGAGCGGCTGAGCGTCGAGAACGAGGATCTGCACGCCATGCTGCGCGCAATGCTCGACACGGTCGAGGAGGGCAGCCGCGACCGCCTCAGCGAGGCGATTCACGAGCTCGACACCAAGGCGAGCGTGCTGGCCGGGGTCGCGGCCCCCGTCGCGCCCTCGGAATGGACCGGCCCGCGGCCGGCCGACGGCGGCGATTTGCCGACCAAGATGTGGCGCATGAAGCGCGCGGCCGCGACCAACGGCGGGACGAACGGAAAGCACGCCGAAGCCTGATCGGCGCCGGCGGAGCGACGCCGAACGCACCGACCGATCGATAACCGGCGCGGGCGGCGCCGCAAGCGCGGCCGCGGGTCGGGCCGCCATGAAGCGCCGCGGCCGGTTCGCGCGCCCAAGGTCGCGGCCGGGGCGGCGGGGCTAACGCAAACCGAACTCCTTGCCGCGCACGATCGGCGGCCAGACGGTCGTCAAGGAAGGTGCTTGCCATGAGTTACATCGACGACCTGCGGCAGCGCGTGGAGACGGCGGAGCAGAGCTTCGGCCTGATCGGCGAACAGCACGGCAGGTACAGCGAGCGGCTCATCGGCCTGATGGACGCGATCGAGGAGTCGCAGCGCGGGAAGCAGGCCGAAATCGATCGCCTGGCCCACGAGAACGAGCAGGTGCGCGCGATGTTGCACGCTATCCTGCTGGCGGTCGAGGAAGGCAGCCGCGACCGCCTCAGCGACGCCATGCGCCTGCTCGACGCCCGGGCCAGCCAGTTGGTCGTGCCGGCTGCGGCCGTCGCCGTCGCGGCGCCGGCCGAACCGGCGGTTCGCGACCCGGTCGATGACGCCGTCGCCGACGAGCCGGTCAAGGACATCGCCGTCGAGGACGTTGCCGCCGAACAGCCGGCCGATGACGCCGTCGCCGACGAGCCGGCCGAGGACATTGCCGTCGAGCAGGTGGCCGAGGACATCGCCACCGAGGAAGTTGCCGCCGAGCAGCCGGCCGATGACGCCGTCGCCGACGAGCCGGTCGAGGACATCGCCGTTGAGCAGGTGGCCGAGGATATCGCCGCCGACGAACCGGCCGAGGACATCGCCACCGAGGAAATTGCCGCCGAGCAGCCGGCCGATGACGCCGTCGCCGACGAACCGGTCGAGGACATTGCCGCCGCGCCAGCGGCCGAGGACGCCGCCGCCGCGCTGTCGGTCGAGGACGTCGAGGCTGCCCCCGCTTCGTCCGCGTCGCCGCCCGCCGCGCCGAACGCGGTCGCCGCGATCATCCAGCGCATCAGCGAGAAGACGCGCGACATGCTCGATGTGGAGCCGCCGGCCGAGGCACCCAAGCCGAAAACGCCGGCGCGCCGCTCCGCCTGACCGCCTGACCGCCCGACCCGTCGATCGCGTTTGCGCCGGTGCGTCCGCCGGGGTAGTAGAGTCGACCTGATCGCCGACCCTGCGGTGGACGAGGGCGTGACGGAAGCGCGGGCGCAAGCTGGCTGGCAGTTCTGGATCGATCGCGGCGGCACCTTCACCGACGTGGTGGCGCGCCGCCCCGACG
>JBBECF010000067.1:0-5792 GCA_040881945.1 Dongiaceae bacterium
CCGATTCGGCGGAATCGGCCGGGCGCTCGGCCAACGGGCGCTTGCAGTTGGTCCAACCGGGGAGGTGAGAGCGAGATGAGCAATCGGGACAAACGGGCGGCGCTGGTCGCCGTGATCGGGACGGCGCTGGCGGTGGCGGGCGCAACCGCGCCGGCGTCGGCGGCGGGCGAGTTGAGCTTCCTCGGCTGGGAAGGCTATGCCGACGACAGCTTCGTCAAGGATTTCGAGCAGGAGACGGGCTGCAAGGTGACGGCGACCTATGTCGGGTCGAACGACGATTTCGCGCCCAAGCTCGCGGCCGGCGGCGGCGTCTACGACATCGTCTCCGTATCGGCCGACAGCACCGGCGTCCTGGTCGCCGCCGGCTTGGTCGAGCCCCTCGACCTGTCGCGGGTCGAGCGGTGGAACGAGATCTACGAGCTGTTCCGCAACGCCGGCGGCATCAACGCCGACGGCAAGGTGTGGGGCGTGCCGCTCACCTGGGGCTCGATCCCGCTCATGTACCGCACCGACAAGGTGACGGAGGCGCCGGACTCCTACGGCGCGCTCTGGGACAAGCGCTACGCCGGCAAGGTTTCGCTGTGGGACGACAAGAGCGCGCTCTTCAACACCGCCCGGCTGCTCGGCTACGACAACGTGTACGACCTGACCGACGAGCAGCTCGCGGCTGTGAAGCAGAAGCTCGTCGAGCAGAAGCCGCTGCTCCGCAAGTATTGGAGCACGGCCGGCGAGTTGGTGAACCTCTACGCCTCCGGCGAGGTCTGGATCTCCAACACCTGGGGCGGCTTCCAGGTCGCCGAGCTGCAGAAGCAGGGGATCCCGGTCAAGGAATTCCTGCCCAAGGAAAAGGCCGACGGCTGGGTCGACAACTGGCAGATCGTCAAGGGCAGCCCGAACGTGGACTGCGCCTACAAGTACATCAATTTCACCCTGTCGCCCAAGGGCCAGTGCGGGATCTCGAACGTCACCGGATATTCGGCGGCGAATCCGGCGGCGGCGAAGGAATGCATGTCGCCCGACGAGTTCACGGCCAAGCACCAGGACGACATCGGCTACGTCAACAGCCTGGTGATGTGGGAAATGCCGGCGCGGCTCGACGTCTACACCAACGTCTGGAACGCGGTGAAGGCGGCCGAGTGAGGCGCCGCAACGGCGACGACGGCGGCCGGCGCGGGCCCGCCGCGGCGCCATGACGAGCATCGTCGAGGTCGAGAACCTCACCAAGGTCTTCGCCGGCGGGGTGACCGCGGTCGACGACGTCTCGCTGCAGGTCGGCGAGGGCGAGTTCGTGACACTGCTGGGGCCGTCGGGCTGCGGCAAGACGACGATCCTGCGGATCATCGCCGGGTTCGAATCGCCGGACCGCGGGCGGGTCCTCTTGGGCGGCCGCGACGTTACCGACGATCCGCCCTACAAGCGCGCGGTCAACACGGTCTTCCAGGATTACGCGCTGTTCCCGCACATGACCGTGGCGCAGAACGTCGGCTACGGCCTGCGCATCGCCGGGGTGCGCCGCGCCGAGATCGGGCGGCAGGTCGAGGACGCGCTGCGCATGGTCGAGCTGCTCGACAAGATCGACAGCCGGCCGGCGGAGCTTTCCGGCGGCCAGCGGCAGCGGGTCGCGCTGGCGCGGGCGATCATCCGCCGCCCCAAGGTGCTGCTGCTCGACGAGCCGCTCTCGGCCCTCGACGTCAAGCTGCGCGAGGCGATGCAGGTCGAGCTCAAGCACCTGCATCAAAGGCTGGGCATCAGTTTCATCCTGGTCACGCACGACCAGAAGGAGGCCCTGGTCATGTCCGACCGTGTCGTGGTCATCGACCGCGGCCGGATCGTCCAGTGCGGCAGCCCGGCCGAGCTCTACGACCGCCCGGCGACGCCCTATGTGGCGTCGTTCGTGGGCACATCGAACCTGGTGCCGGCGATCGTCGTGGCCAGCGACGCCGACGGCATGGTCGCCGAGGCGGGAGGCCACCGCCTGCGGGCGCGGTCGGGGGCCCGGCGGTTCGCCCCCGGCGCGCATGTGCTGATCGCGATCCGGCCGGAAAAGGTCGTGACGGTACCCGCTGGCGGCGCCGTGCCCGACGCCTTCAACCGCATCGAGGCGCGGGTGATCGAGCACCTGTTCCACGGCCACGGCCTGCGGACCGAATTCGACATCGGTTGTGTCGAGCCCTTTATGGTCGACATCCAGTTGCCGGCCGCCCTCGCCGAGGTCGGTCTGGCGGCGCCCGGCGCGTCGGTCACGCTCGCCGTCGATCCGGCCAATCTGACCGTCTTCCCTGCGGACCGGCAGCCTTGACGCTCGGCGCCCGCCGCCGCCTGGCAATCCTCAGCGTGCTCTCGCCGCCGCTGTTGTGGACGCTGGTGTTCATGTTCGTGCCCTACGCGATCATGTTTACCTACAGCTTCTACACCCGGAAGTTCCCGACCTTCGTGCCCGATTTCCAGCTCGGCAACTACCTCGCGCTGTTCGCCGACGCGCAGTACTACCAGGTTCTCCTGCGGACGCTGAAGATCGCCACGGCGGTGTCGATCTCGGCCCTCCTGCTCGCCTACCCGCTGGCCTACTTCCTGGCGTTCAAGGTCCGCTCGGCCAGCCTGCGCACCATGCTCTACATGGCGGTGATCGTCCCGCTCTGGGTCTCCTACCTGCTGCGCGCCTATACCTGGAAGACGATCCTGGGCAGCGAGGGCGTGCTCAACTCCTTCCTCGTCTGGATCGGGATCCTGGACGAGCCGACGCCCTTGTTCCTCTACAACCAGTTCTCGATGGTGCTGACCCTCACCTACATCTTTATCCCCTTCATGGTGATGCCGATCTACGCCGCGCTCGAGAAGATCCCGCGGAGTCTGATCGACGCCTCGAAGGACCTTGGCGTCGGCCGGGCACAGACCTTCCTGCTCGTGACCCTGCCGCTGTCGGCGCCGGGGGTCCTCGCCGGCCTGACCCTGACCTTCTGCCTGACCTTCGGCGATTTCGTGGCGCCGTTCCTGGTCGGCGGGCCGAACGGCTCAATGATCGCCAATGTCGTGCAGTCGCAGTTCGGCACCGCTCTCAACTGGCCGCTGGGGGCGGCCCTGTCGATCGCCATGCTGGTGATCGTGCTGACCATCGTCTCGATCGGCGACCGTCTTGAACGCGCCGGCCGTCTGGACCTGGGCTGAGCCGTGACGGCGAGCGCGGCGACGCCCGCCGGCATCGCGTCGACCCCACCGACGCGCCGTCGGCGCCCGATCGACCTGCCGGGCCGGACGCTGGCCCTCGCCTCGATCCTCGTTCTCGCCTTCCTCTATTTGCCGATCGTCGTGCTCGTCGTCTTCAGCTTCAACGACAACACCGTGACGACCCTGCCCCTGCGCGGGTTCACCTGGGGCTGGTACGAGCGGCTGTTCGCCAATGCCGACATGCGGGCCGCGATCGGCAACAGCTTCTACGTCGCCGGCTCGGCCACCGTCCTCACTCTGGCCATCGGCGTCCCAGCGGCCTTCGCGCTCGACCGGGCCGCCTTCCCCGGCAAGGCCGCGTTCCGCCGGCTCGTCCTGCTGCCGCTGGCATTGCCCGGCATCATCACCGGAATCTCGATGCTCAACCTGTTCCGGGTGCTCGGCTTCAACCTCAGCCTGGAGACCGTGATCCTCGGCCACGGCACCGCCCTGGTCGCCATCGTGGTGACCCAGGTTTATGCCCGCCTGCAGCGCTTCAACCGGCGCCTGGAGGAGGCGTCGACCGACCTCGGCGCCCGCCCCTGGCAGACCTTCCTCTACATCGTCCTGCCGAACATCCGCGCGGCGCTGATCGGCAGCGGGCTCCTGACCTTCACCCTGTCGTTCGACGAGATCCCGGTGACCTTCTTCCTGACCGGCCGCGACAACACCCTGCCGATGTACATCTATTCGACGCTGCGCCGCGGCATCACGCCGGAGATCAACGCCATCGGGACGATCATCGTGGTCGCCTCGCTCGGGATCATCATTCTGTCGGTGTCCCTGCTGCGCGATCCGGAGCGGCGTCCGGCGGGCTGACCGGGGCGGCTGTGCCGCCCGCCGGCGCTAGCCGGCGGCGCGGAGCCGCCGTTCGCGCTCGATGACGTAGAGGCCGCTGGCGGCGATCACGGCGGCGCCGGCCAGCGTCGGGCCGTCCGGGAAGTCGCCGAACAGCGCGAATCCGATGACGATCGCCCAGACGAGCTGCATGTAGGCGAAGGGGGCGAGGGTCGAGGCCGGGGCGGCGGCGAAGGCCCGGATCATGGCCAGGTGGCCGAGGCTGCCCATCAGGCCGAGAAAGGCCATGGCGGCCCAGCCGGCCAGGTCGGGCGTGCGCCACTGGAACGGGACCGCCGCGCTCATCGTCACCACCCCGACCGAAGCCGAATAGAATAGGGTCGTCGTCCAGCCGTCGGTGCGGCTCAGCACCCGCGTGCCGATCTGGTAGAGGGCGAAGCAGACGGCGACCAGCAGCGGCAGCACCACCGCCCAGTGCAGTATGCCGAACCCGGGCCGGATGATGACCAGGACCCCGGCGAAGCCGACGATCACCGCCGCCCAGCGGCGCCACCCCACTTGCTCGCCCAGCAGCGGGACCGACAGGGCCGTGACGAGCAGCGGGCCGACGAAGCCGATGGCCGTGGCGTCGGCCAGCGGGATGAATTTGACGGCGAGGAAGAACAGGAAGGTCGAGGCGAGCAGCAGCACCGAGCGGGCGAGCTGCAGCCCGAGCCGCGACGTCCGCACGATGGCCGTCCAGCGGTGCCGGCCGAACAGCACCGGCAGGGTGGCCATATGGAAGATGTAGCGCGCCCAGGCCACCTGGGTCACGGAATAGGTCTGCGCCAGGTGCTTCGCCGTGGCGTCCATCAGCACGAACATGAACCCGGCCGCGAGCATCAGGACGATGCCGCGCAATACGGTTGTCGACTCGGCTGGGACGGTCGGGGCGGCGGGCATCGGTGGGGTCCGGACGAGGGTGGCGCCGTAGCGGCGGCCGCCATCATGCCGTAGTTCGCGGCGCCGCGCATCCGCCGCATCGGCCTCGACTTGACCCGGAATCGCCGCGGCAAGTACCGCGCGAAAGGAATCTTCAACGAATTTGTTGTCAGTAGTGGACAAGCCGCGCGAATGGGACTATGTGCGGAAATGCGGCGACGGGGGGAAAAATCCGCGGGCGGACCCCGGCGCCGGGACCGCCCATCGCCCGCGGTACAGGAGAGACTGATCAAGATGGAACGACCCCTTGTCGCCGAAGATGCGGAGCCTCCAAGTAGCGTGACGCGACGCCGCGGGCGCGCGCCCGCCGCGACCTCGTACAGGACGATCGGACAGTCGGTGGCGATTCAGCCGCCTTTTTTTGCGCCTATCGTCAAGCGCCCGACCGCCCGCGAACGCTTCCCGATCAGCCCGCGCAGCCAGCTCTACCGCAAGCGGTTCTTTCCCCAGGCCTCGGCGGCCGACTGGAGCGACTGGCGCTGGCAGGTGCGCAACCGGGTCAAGGACCTCGCCGGGCTGTCCCGCGTGCTCAACCTGTCGGCCGACGAGGCCGACGCCATACGCCGCCACAGCGGCTCGCTGCCGGTCGGCATCACGCCCTACTACCTGACCCTGATCGACCGCGACGACCCGACCCAGGGCCTGCGTCGCACCCACGTCCCGGCCGGCGACGAGTACCTGCGCACCCCGGGCGAGGCCGACGATCCGCTCGGCGAGGACCATGACGCGGCGGTTCCCGGCCTGATCCACCGCTACCCCGACCGGGTGCTGTTCCTGACCACCGGCTTCTGCTCGACCTATTGCCGCTA
>JBBECF010000068.1:0-35164 GCA_040881945.1 Dongiaceae bacterium
CTTTTCCTTTTGAAAAAGCCCATCGCCGACCTGCAGAGCGTGAGCGAACAGGTCGAAAAGATCGCCGACGGACCGGCAACTGACAGCAAACCCATCACGGTGGCGGGCCCTGGCGTCAGCAGCCTCTTGTTCAGCGGCACGCGCACCATGCTGGTGGGGCTGGGCACGACGGTGGTCTTGCTGTTCTTCCTTCTCGTCTCGGGCGATTTGTTCTTGCGCCGCCTGGTCGAAATCCTGCCGACGCTCAGCAACAAGAAACAGGCTGTCGAGATTTCGCGCGAGATCGAAAGCAACATCTCCAGCTACCTCGCCACCATAAGCCTGATGAATCTCGGCGTCGGCGTCCTCACCGGGATCGCAGCCTATGTATGCGGCCTCTCCGACCCGATCCTCTGGGGCACGGTCGCCTTCCTGCTGAATTTCGTGCCAATTCTGGGACCGCTCTGCGGGGTGGCCATTCTCCTTCTCGCCGGCCTGCTGACCTTCGATGTGATCTGGCAGGCCGCGTTGCCGGCCGGGATCTATCTCGTCATCCATATCGTCGAGGGCGAGACCGTTACCCCGATGTTGTTGGCTCGCCGTTTCATTCTGAACCCGGTGTTGGTCATCGTCTCGCTCATCTTCTGGTATTGGATGTGGGGTATCTCGGGCGCGCTCCTCGCCGTGCCCTTGCTGGCCACCGTCAAGATCGTCTGTGACCGCATCAGACCCTTGATGGCGCTGGGTCATTTCCTTGGCGCGGAAGCCAGGGCCTGATCCGTCGGGCGCTCGGCCCCGCCGCACGGGCCGCGGATCCTTTCGACACGGTCGCCCATGGAGAATCGAATGAAATACGGGTTGCTCTGGCTGCTCGGCGTGCCGATTCCCGTGCTGATCGTCGTATATCTCCTTTTCAATTGATCGGGCCGGGACGTCCCTTGCCAGTTGCCGGTTGCGTCCGGTCCAGGCGAAAAGACGCTCGACCACGTGCACGCAATTCCAAGCTTCTCGCAATAGGTCGCCGAGCACCGCGCCCCGGCTTTCCTACGGCGCTGACCGCGAGCCGGAGCTTTACTGCTGTCATTTTCGGCTTGGATCCTTCCCTGCGTCCGCGCGCACGCGCGGACGCGAGTTCGGGACCGTCGCGACGGCGCACGCGAGCCGTTGTTAAACGGACCGTGTTCAGCACCAGCTGGCTTCGTCGTCACCCGGCGCCCGCAACAATTCTTGAATGTTTGCTTCGATGATCCGGACGCCAACATTTCCGTAGAGCTTTTGGCGTCCCTCGTTCAATACGAAACTTGGACTGCCTTCGATACGCATCTTGTTGGCGTCCTGGTAGTCCGCATCCAGTCTGGCAAATGCGGTTCCATCGTGGATGCGTCTTTCAATCGCGTTTATGTCGACGCCGAGGGCTTCGGCCAGTTCGCATTGAACATCCCAACGGGCGATGTCGCGGCAATCTCGGAAGAACCCGCAGCGAAACGCCCACATCACCTTATCGAAGATCGATGTCGCCGATCCGCCTTGGCCTTCTCTCCCTCGTTCTTGCTGCCAATGCTTGACCGCTGTCATGAACAAATGCGCGCTTGCCGACGTTGGCGGGCGCGTCCTCAGCCAAACTTCCGGATGGACTTCGATATGCGGGAACTGTTGCGCCACTATTCGCAGATGCGAATTGAACCCGGCATATTCGCCCTTGTCTCGCCACGTCGACGTGATCTTGCGGGCGGCATCGCCAAAGACCGAGCAGAACCGATAGTCCAATCGAACCGTGTCACCGAACTTCTCTTTGACCGCATCGACACGAGCCTGCGTGGCATATGCCCAAACGCACAATACGTCCGAGAAATAGGAAACCTGGACGACGCTCATCTGGTCGGCTCCCCCGAGTGTCCCGCCCCAGAAATTCGTTTCACGAATTTCTGGGGCAGGACCCTAGACTTGTCACACAGGGTTTGCTCGACCGTTCACAACAGCACAGGTCGCGCAACAAGAAAACAACTGCCGGCCGCGGCGAATGTCGGGCTGGCCTGTGCTGTTGTGAACGGCCGGGCGCGCCGCGATTTGCTATTGGTCGCGATCTCGCATCCGGTTACGGCGTGATATTCGGCAGTGCGCGGCCTACGGGACCGGAGACGGAGGGCGGTGCCCAAACGTCCTCTGCGAAATCGCAAATTGGAGGCCATGCCATGCTCGAGAGCAAAGCCAAGCCAAGCTTTACGTTGTCCAAGCTGCCGTATGAAGGAAACGCGCTGGAGCCCGCAATTTCGGCCCGCACGCTCCTCTTCCACCACGGCAAGCATCACGCCGGTTATGTGGCGAAACTGAACGAGCTGGTCGAGGGCACCCCCTTTGTGGGCCGCTCGCTCGACGAAGTGGTGACGCGGACCGCCAAGGATCCGGCGGCAAAATCGATCTTCAACAATGCGGCCCAGGCCTGGAATCACGACTTCTATTGGCGCAGCATGCGGCCCAAGGGCGGCGGCAAACCGGGCGGCGCGCTGCGGGGCGCGATCGAGCGCGACTTCGGCGGGCCGGCGGAATTCCGCACGGCCTTCGCCAAGGCCGCCGCCGGCGAGTTCGGCAGCGGCTGGGCCTGGCTCGTGGCGGACAAGGGCGGCAAACTCAAGATTGCCACGACCGACGATGCCGACACACCCATCGTCCGGGGCGAGAAGCCGCTTCTCACCATCGACGTTTGGGAGCACGCCTATTACCTCGACTACCAGAACCGCCGTCCCGACTACATCGCGGCCTGGCTCGACAAGCTGATCAACTGGGAATTCGCCGAGAGGAATTTCGGTTCGGCTGATCCGGCGCTAGTCATGGACGATGACGTTCGGTCAACGGAAAGCGCTGGTCAAGTCCGCTCGTTGCCGAAAAGACGCGGCTGAGGTGCGATGGTCCCCGGGTTAAACACGGGGATGGCGCTCGCGATGGGCCGAACCGAACACGCCTGACCGGAAGTTTCTTGATGCGCTTTAACCCCAAGGAGGGCGCGATGCCTTTCACCTTCACCAACGCGAGCGACCGTCAGATCACCGTGGACGCGCTGCGGCTTTACGCCGAGGATTGTCGGAGCCTCGCCGTGGCTCTGGAGGGGACCGATCTCGGCCCGGTCCTTGCCGACGGCGCCGATCAGGTCGAGCGCCTCGCTGATCGGATCGGACGCGCGGTGGTAGAGAGCTCGGCATGGGCCGGCGATTCCAGTCCAACGCCCGGTGCCCATCGGAATCTGCATTAGGCGGTCGACGCCATTCGTGGATGCACGAATTCGTCTCTCGCAGTCAGGACATGAGACGCAGCAAGCAGTTGAGCCGAAGTCTGTAGGCTGTAGGCTGCCGCGTCGTCGCGCCGAGAACGTCCTCGACAAGTTTTGTCGTAACGGGCGACAGGGATCTGTTTGCCCGAATGGGCCGGCGGTCAGCACGTCCGTGTATTTCGCATATAAATAAATGGCATCGCAAATAAATACTTCGTACGGAGATTGAAAATACTGGCGTCGGTAACTATGTACATTTATGGCAAGCTAGTTCTGCACTCACCGCGGCGGGCCATCGCCGTCGGCCCGTCGGCCCGCGGGATCGCAAACCCTCTTTTTGGAGACAGGTCATGAAACGAATTGCAATGGCGTCCGCCATGTTCCTCTCGGTCCTCGCGTTGAGCGCGTGCGGCAGCAGCACCTCGGATCGCGCCCTCAGCGGCGCCGCCATCGGCGCCGGTACCGGTGCCGTCGGCGGGGCGCTGCTCGGTTCGCCGCTCACAGGTGCGCTGATCGGCGGCGCCGTCGGTGCCGGCGCCGGTGCGCTGACCGATGAGAGCGATATCAATCTCGGCAAGCCCATCTGGCGATAGACCGGGGCCTTCTCCCGCGGTTCTTGCCGCGGCTTCGAGGCTCGCGGCGCCGCCCCCCGTTCCGGTTATCGCACCCCCGGGTCTAACCCGGGGGCCTACCGGCCGAGCCGTCAGTCCCCGGCGGCGTTGCCGATATCGCAGGACAGATGGCGCGGCGGCGGGCCGAGACCGGGCATCGGCCGGCCGGTCGCCGGCTGATCGCGCAACCAGCGGATCTGCACCTGATAGGCGTCGTGCTCGCGGCGCAGCCAGGCGGCGCAGTCGACCCGGCCCCCGTAGGCGCCGCTCTCCTGTTGCAGATAATGCACCAGCTCATGCACCAGGACGCCGCGCGCCCAAACGCTGCCGGCCGGGTCCAGGCGGTCGTCGAGATAGATCGTGGCGCCCGGGGGAAACCAGCCGTAGATGTCGCACGGGCCGGTGCAGGCCGCGCGCTCGAGCTCGCCATGGGGGACCAGGACGACCGTGGGCGGCGGAACGGGGCTTGCGTGGCCGCTCAGGCCCTGCACCGCGATCAGCAACTCCGCCACCAGCTCCTGCAAAACGCCGTCGCTCAAGCGCGATCTCCTCGGCGGGGACGGGACACGAGTATATAATCCATGCTGCCGGGACGGCCAGCCCTTCCGGCCGGCGGCGGACGTAGTGTCCCGTCCCCGAAATTCGTTTCACGAATTTCTCGGGCAGGACACTAGGCTCTAGGCAATGGAGAGGCTGTGTGAAATCAATGAGCGTGACGGCGGCGGCGCTGGTCGCCGCCTTGGCGACGGCGGGCGGCCCGACCGGGCTGGCGGCGCCGGCCGATTACCCGACCGAGGCCCTCGCCGACTACGTGTTCGGCTGCATGGCGAGCAACGGCCAGACGCAGGAAACCCTGCAGCGCTGTTCCTGCAGTATCGACGTGATCGCCTCGATCGTCCCCTACGAAAGCTACGTACAGGCGGAAACGATCGTCAGCATGGCCGAGGTTCCCGGCGAGAAGACCGCCATGTTCCGCGACGTCGCGTGGATCAACGAACTGGTCGCCGATCTGCGCCGCGCCCAGGCCGAGGCGGAGATCCGCTGCTTCTGAGCGCCGGGACGTTCAGGAGGACGGCACGGGCTCGACCGGCCAGCTCTGCTCGAAGCGATTGCCGTCGGAATCCGTCACCTCGACGCCGAGCGCGCCGGGACCGTCCGGCACGTAGGTGAAATGGATGCTCGGGTCCTCGCTCAGCGAGATGTCGGCATCGACCTCGAGCACCGTGCGCGCGCCGTAGCGCACGACGATCCGCTGCACGAACTGCGGCGGGATGTAGTTGCGCGAGATCTGGTCGAATTGCAGGCCCGAGAAGTTCGGGTGGCTGATCAGCAGTTGCGCCTCGACCGGCTTGTTCAGAACGATGTCGCCGGCGTGCTTCAGCTTCATGCGGCCGAGCTGCGCCATCGCCTTGGCCTGGTCCTTGAGCGACGGGGCCGAGCAGCCGCCGGCCGCCTTGACGAAGCGCGCCGCCATATAGAGGGCGCCGTCGTTGGTCTCGGCGATGGCGCGCATGAAGGTGTATTCGTTGATCCGCACCCGCGTCGCGAAGCTGGCGCTGCCGCCGTCCGCGGCGAAACCGAACACCCCGGCGACCGGCGACGGGTTGTTGTCGATGACCAGGTGCACCGTCTTGATGAAGCGCCCGGGCGTTTGCGGAATCTCGGCGACGACGCTAATCGGCACGATCGCCGCGTCGTAGGCGCGCGCCGGTGCCTCCAGGCGGATGAGTCCGGCGCCGTCGGCGATCGGCCGATCGCCGAACAGGGCCGCGCGGATGTCGGGCCAGGCGCCAGCGTCTTCCGCGCCGGCGGCACGCGCCTCGCCGAGGACGAGCCCCAGAGCGACGGCGCCGACGACGCAAAAGGCGGCCAGACGGGTCATCGATCGCTTCTCCGCTGCGGGTGTCGCAGTCCCGGCGGCATCGTGGACCAGGGCGGGCGGCCGGTCAACGCCGGCCGGCGTCCGCGGTCACCCCTCCCCGGCCCGCTACAAAATCTGCGTCAGGATCATGACGAGACCGGCCAGGCTCACGAACCAGGCGATCGAGCGCAGGAACGGGATCGCGAAGGTGTGGCCGACCGCCATGACGACCCGCGACCAGAAGAAGACGGTCGCGCCCAGCGCCGTCGTCTCGTTGGCCGCGCCGAGCGCCTGCGCGACGAGCACGACGATCGCGAACGGCGCGATGTTCTCCACGAGATTGAGATGCGCGCGCTTGGATCGCCGGCCCCAATCCGGCAGGGCGTCCTCGCCCGGCTGCGGGTAGCTCACCGCGCGCACCGGGCCGACCTTGGCGATCAGGGCAAGGGTGTAGGGAAACGCCTGAAGGACGCACAGGATCGCCGTCCACACCAGCATCTGCAAATCGACGCTCATCATTCCGTTTCTCTCCCGTCTCTCGTTGCCGGCCGGCGGAGGGTCGGTCCGGCGCCTGGGGGCCATTATCCCATTGACCGGGCGCGCCGCCTATCCCGAAGCACGCGCCCGTTCGCGGCGAACTTCAGCCTCCACCGTACCTCTCCTCGACCTCGCGGCGGAGGGCGGGGATGAGGCCGGGGTCGGCGGTAAGGTGCGGCGCCTCGGCATCGAGGATCGCGAGAATCAGGTGGCGGCGCAGCCGGTCGGCATCGACGAGCTCGCGCGCCCGCTTGCCGATGGCCGACATCAACACATCGACGCAGCGGTCGGCGGCGTTCAGGCGGCCCCACAGGTAGTCGTGCTCGCGCCAGGCCCGGTTGAAGAAGGCGCCGAAGCTCATCAGCGAGGTGCCGCGCAGCGTCACCCGCCCCGAGCGCAGTCCCCGCGCATCGGCCGGGCTGATGCGATCGACCAGCACCTCGTTGATCTCGGCCAGGTCGGTCCACTGCAGGATCGGGTATGTGATGAGGTCGTAGAAGGCGAAGCCGACATAGGCCATGGCCACGGCGCGCCGCGCCACCGGCGGCAGGAAGGCCAGCCCCATCACCGAGACGATCTCGTCGAGGTTCTCGTCGATCCGGACCAGCCCCATCGCCGCTTCCAACGCCTCCAAATCCGCCGCGGCCGGCTCCATGCCATTGGCGGCGGCGGTGGCGATGCGGACCGCCGTGTCATCGTTCTCCGGGAGATGGCTCGCCGGGTCCCAGAGCCGCACGATCCGCTCGGTGACCTCGTAGAGCGCCGCCTTCAGATCGTCGATCGCGCCCGTATCCAGGTCCGGCTCGGTTTCGCCGACGGTGCGGTAGAGCTCGTTCAGGCGGCGGATCACGAAGCGGGCGCGCCGCAGGCGGAAGTCGACATCGAAGGCGCGCAGCAACTGGATGATCCGAGGCGAAGTCCGCTCGCCGTCCGGCTCCATCCAGCGGTCGAGCAGACGGCCGACATCGGCGGCATGGACGGCGGCGTCGGCGCGCCCGGCGAGGGCGGCGACGAGATCGGACAGGCGCTCGACGAGTTGGCGCAGCTTCAGCTTCTGATAGCTGAGATAGGCGTAGCCGGCGCCGGTATGCGCCGCCTCGTTGGCGGCGGCGCGGTAGCGTCCGACCTCGGCGATCGTGGGCGGGTTGTTCGGGTCGTCCCTGACGATCCCGCCGACCAGCCGTTCCACTTCGGGGTCGGCGGCGGCCAGAATCTCGGCCATGCGCCGCGCCCGGCCGTTCCACTCCTCGATCGACGAGAGATCGTCGGCGATCGGTTCGTTGCGGGGGATCAGGGCCAGGGACGACAGGATCGTGCGGAAGAATCCGGGCGCGCCCTCGCCGCCCCGTTGGATGGCGTCCGGCGCGGGGTTCGGATCGACATAGACGATGCGGCGGACGACCTCGCGGGCGGCCGGTCGGTTGCCCAGCGCGTGGATCACCGGCGCGAACGGCTTGTTCATGACGACGCTGCCGTCGATGAAGAAGCCGGTGGGCTCCGGCCCGTCGCCGATCTTGAGCTTGTCGGTCAGGAAATCCGACCGTGCCGGCCAGTCGCGCCTGCGCGCCGCCAGGATCGCATCGATTTCGCCGATCGTGGCCGGCGGGAAGGCGCCGGGAAACGAGGCGGTCGCCCGCGAGGCGAAGACCAGCGACGGCACGTGGCCGGTCCCGAACTCGCTTATCGTCTCGCCCGAGAGCGCCCGCCGGCAGGCGAAGGCGACGATGCGCCGGTGCTCGGTCTCCTCGACGACCGGCGGATCGTGCAGCGCGATCCGGTGGCGATGGCCGCGATAGTCGGTGACGGTCACGAACAGATCGAGGCGGTGCCCGGGCGGCAGCAGGCTCGCGCCCGGCTCGGCGTCGGACTCCATGGCGTCGCAGGCGTCGAGCATCCAGCCGACGAAGCGTTTGCCGGAGAACGGGGGCGTGAACCAGGGCGCCTTGATGAAGTGGCGCAGCTTTGCGCGGGTCTCGGGATCGGCCGCCGGCCGGCCGAACCGCCCCATCACGAGATGATCGGTCAGCGCCGCCACCGGGGCCTTGGCCAGCCGACTGAGCAGGCGCGACGGCGCCGCGAGGCGAGTCACGTCGGCGTTCTGCAGCCACAGGTCGCGCAGCGGCTCGAGCGGCAGGTCGTGGGCGATCGCCCGGGCCAGCATGACGCCGTTGATGCCGCCGGCCGATGCGCCGGAGATAAGGTCGACCACGACACGAAGGTCGACGACCGGCGACAGCGTCTCGAAGAGATCGAGATAGACCGCCGTCGTATCGCGGACCCGGTCGGGCGGCGCTCGGCCGGCTTGGAATTGCTTCGAGGCGCGGACCAGGTTCAGGATCTCGCGCGTGACGCCGTGAATGTAGACGGCCAGCGAGACGCCGCCGTAGAGCACGAGCGCGAGCCGGACCTCGATTTGTTTCATGCCGAAGGCCTCGTGGCGGGCGCGCTGCCCGACGTCGTCTAGGATGCGATGCCGAAGCCCTCGCCGGTTCGTTGACCAGCAGCGGCACGACGGCGGAGCTGTCTCAGAACCTCACCGGTTCTTGGCCCGCTCGTCGAGCAGCGCCGTGAGGACGCTCCGGCGCGATCGCGGCGGCTTCTTCGCAAGGAGCTTAAGCGGCAGCGCCTGGGTCGGGCGGCGGACGAGGCCCGCCATCTCGAGCCGCGCGATCCGTTCATCGGCCTCGTGCAGTCCGCCGGCGCGCTCAATGCGGGCGATCGAACACGAGCACGGTTTCGCCCGCCTGCACCTTCCTCAGATAGGCGCTCAGGCGGTTCTTCAGTTCGGATATGGTGGCCCTGTACATATGGCCATGTTAGCCAAGTCAACAAGGCCGATCAAGCGCGACCCCCAGCGGGCACCGCAATGTTCTCGATAAGATAGACGTAATGCACGGATGCGGCCTCGGCTGTCAGGTCGCTTCGTGGCCTGCCACCCGAAGCCGAAGGCGTAGGCTGGCGGAGGGGGTGGGAGCGGAAAACCAACATTCTTCGATCAGCTTTTCGGCGCGATGAATGTCGAAAGAGCAGGAACGTCGCGATCGGAGCGACTGGCAGCGTCCCGGCGACAATGACCTTAGTCGTACGCTATGGCAGCGAGGTTGGCGCAGTAGCGTGTAAACACCTCGTCGCTCCATTCCGGCCGCGCCCGAACATGATCGAATGACAGCCCATGGGCCTCCAGCCGAACCGCGATCTCCGCCAGATCCTCAGCGCTCGGTTCGCCGATGCCGCGAGTGCTCCCGACTGGGTAAGAGGCCACCACGTCGTCAGCCGAGTGGCGAGCGTCCTGGGCAATCTCTGCCTCGATGGCATTTCGTAGAACGTTGATCAGGTGCAAATAGGGGGTCGCCAGGCTTCTGTCCCGGCAGGCCCGTGCGAGCGCCGCCTGCATCGGCGGCAGCCAACGGTGCGGGAAGGCGGCAAGGAACCGGCGCGCTTCGGCAGCATGCGCAAGGGCGTCCATCGCGGCGGCGGCTCGCATCCGCTCGGCCGCGCGACCGAACAACTCAGAGACGAACTCCAGTTGCGCCGTGACGTGGCCGGGGAGGTCGCGGAAGTCGTCCCTGCGCGCCAAGCCGTGCCGCGCATACAGTTGCTGCATTGCGAACTCGCTGCCGCCGAGAACTGCATCATCCAGATAGACGACTGCGTTGAGATGAACGGGCACCGGCGGCGTCAGAAAGAGCCCGGCGTATAGCTGCAGCAAAGCCAATCCGTCGGGCATCCCGTTGAGCGATGCGCGGAGCGCCGCGATCTCGTCATCGATCCGGTAACCAAGCTCGCGCCCGAGCTCGGCTAGATCGTCGGCGAGATAGCGGGTGAACGCATTGTACGCGCCGTCCGGATCGGGCACGGCCAAGGCCCGTGCGATGCAGAGGAAGAACTCGCCTCGTGCGGTGTAGCGTGGTCCCGCCGGATTCATCTCGGTTCTCCGCGAAGATAGCCGAGGGCCGGCGTCGCGGCCGCCCGCACGCCCGCTGCGGCATGAGAAGGGAGGTTCCAATCCCCGCCCGAGCGACGGGCAGCCCCCCCCGCACCCTCGTTCAAGCGCCCGGTCGGGGAGAACGGGCTGGCCGGAGGGCCAAGCGCTCATTCCGCCGCTTGAAGCGCGCCATGCCCCTTGGCCGGGGTGTCCGCGAGCCTGAGCAGCCATTCGCCGGCGCCGTAGAGGAAAGACGTGATTGCGACCCCTAACACCACCAACATCCACTCGGTGAAGCTCGGCGTGTACTGGGCAAAGCCGGATTGGGCAATCCCCCGGAACAGGGGCACGAGCTGGCCACCGATGACGTATTCGTAGCGGCCGATGAAGAGGGCGAGGATCACCAGCGCCGCCGGCAGCAAAAGCATCCCGCGGCGCCCTCTCAGCTTCGGCGACAGCAGGATGAAGAACGGCAGGACCAGGCCGACCCAGATCTCGAGATGGAACCATGGCGAGGACAGGAGCAGGTAGAAGGTCTCGAGTCCTTCGAGGTTGCTCCACAGCCCATTCATGATCCGGGCGCCCATGAAGACGATGGTTACACCCAGCACCGCCGCGAACAGCCCGGGCATGATGTTGGTCATCAGAGAGCGAAGGTTCTCCGGCATCTGCTGGCGGCTAACGCCGTTGGACAGGTAGGTGAAAAGGACGGCAAAGGCGACCCCGCTCAAGGCTGCGGTGACCAGAAAATAGACGGCGGTCAGCCCATCGTACCAGAAGGGCCGCATCGCCATCATGCCGAACAGCGCCCCCAGGTTCCCGTGGGCGAGCACGACCGTGACGAACGAGGCGACGCCGAGGCCGCGGCTCACGGGGCTGTCCCAGTCGCCCAGGTGAACGGTGAGAAACTTGAGGAGCAACAGGACGAGATAGAGCGAATAGAACAGGCCCATCCAAAACATCGGCGATCGCGCCTGGAGCCCCGTTGGGAACGCCCAAATCATGCGGAACGGATGGCCGATCTCGAAGGCCAATACGCTGAAACCGGCGATCAGCGTGACGACAGCGAGCCAGATGCACCGCTTGGTGATCGGATAGAACGGCTTGAAGCCGAAGACCATGGCGAGCGAGGCGACGAAGGTGAGCCCCGTCGAGGTCAGCACGAAGAACACGTAAGTGGCGATCGGCAGCCCCCACGGAATGTCGTTCGAGGTGCCGAAGACGGAATGCCCTTCCGTCACCAGATTGAACAACACCACCGCAGAGCTGACGACGATGCCCGCGGCGCCGAGGCCGACCATGGCGAGCGAGATGCCGCCGACCGGCCTCAAGGCGAAAAATTCAGCTCGTGGATAGTCGCTCATTTTCGTCTCCCGTTCCTAGACGGCCTGCTGGCGCTCTTTCCGCGTACCGGGAATGCCGCTTGCCTTGCCCGCGAGGTAGTAGACCTGCGGGCGGTTGCCCAGCTGGTCGAGCAGACGCATGCCGTGCTTGTCGGCGATCAGCTTGCTGACCTGGCTCGCGGGGTTGTCGAGGTCGCCGAAGTAGCGGGCGGTCGGCGGGCAGGCCACGACGCACGCCGGCGTGAAGTCCCGGGTCTCCGGGTCACTGGGGTCGAGATCCACGGTACCCTTGGGCGCCTGGCTGATCCGGTGGTAACAGAACGTGCACTTGGAGACCACGTTCTTGGGCGCGGCCCCCACCCCGCGATTCGGGTTCCACTGGGCCTCGGGCATCTGGTAGGGCGGCGCCCAGACCTTGTCGTCGTCGCCGCTCGCGAAGACCTTGCGGGTGTCGGGCTGGGTGAGCTGAACCTGCTCGACATAGAAACGCACCCCATAGGGGCAAGCGATCATGCAGTACCTGCAGCCGATGCACCTGTCCCAGTCAATCAGTACCACCCCATCCTCGGTCTTGTAGGTCGCCTCGACCGGGCAGACCGCCACGCATGACGGATTCTCGCACTGCATGCATGGTCGCGGCAGCCAGTGAAGCGACCCGCTAGGGTACTCGCCCTCGACATAGAAGACCACGTCCTGCCAGTTTTCGCCCGGAAGCAGGCTGTTCTCCATGGCGCAGGCGGTAGAACAGGCCTGGCAGCCCGTGCACTTCTCGAGATCGATGACCATTCCCCATCTTGTCATGACGCGTACTCCTTTCCCGGCGGCTCAGGCCCGCTCGACCTTGACCTTGACCGTGTTGAAGGCGGCAAGGCCGGCGATCGGGTCCGAGACGTTCGGGATGATCTCGTTGGCGTTGCCCGACATCCTCCCCTTCGCCCAGCGGCCGTGGGCCCAGTGCCCGAAGCCGAAAGGCAACACCACGATCTCGGGGTGGGAGGTGGAAATGTATCGGGCGAGCGCCTCGATGCTTCCCCGGTCCGAGGTAATTTTCACCTTGTCGCCATCCTTGATCCCGCGTTTCCTCGCCGTGGCTGGATGGATCTCGAGGTAGGTGCGATTGCGGCCCCCGGCCACCGCCTGATACAGCGCCACCGCCTGCGGCAGGTTCGCGCTGCGGCCCTCGGCGTGCATGACGGTCTTGGGGGTCACGAAGTGGAGGTCGCCGCCGCCGGTGTATTTCGGCTCGATCCACTGGGGGAAGCCGACCCGGTCGGCAGCAACGCCGAGCTTCTCGGAAATGAACTCGGCTTTGGCCTCGAGATAGGACGATTTAAGCTCGAACTTGCCGGAGGGGGTCTTGAAGCAGTTCTTCTGGACGTCCTCGGCGGCCATCGGCTTGTTGTAGCCCATGCCATCCCATTCGAAGAACTCGCCCCCCACCTGGCGCCACAGGTAAGGCTTCTTGTACCACACCCCCTTCTCGGCCCAGCTCTCGAAGCCGTTGACGCCGTTGTCGCCGGGATTCGTCTCGAAGCCTTTGGCGAGGTGGCGGATCACGTTCTCGACGCCCTCCAGTTTCTCGTAGTACTCGCCCATCGGCCCTTTGATGCGCTTGCCGATCTCGATCAGGGTGTCGCCGAAGGCCTTGGTGTCATGGATCGGCTCGACCGCGGGCACGCGAAGGTTGGTCAGCGGCCAGCCCTGGAACGGATAGGTGGGCGCGTCCTGCCAGCGCTCGAGATAGGTGTGATCGGGCACCACGATGTCGGCGAACATCGCCGTCTCGCCCGGGAACGGCGAGGTGTCGATGACGAACAGCGTCTTCAGCGCCTCCTCCCACGCCTTGACGTCGAGGGCGCTGAAGATCGGGTTGGTCATGTAGAACATGATGGTGTCCAGCTTGTAGGGATCGCCCTTGAGCTGGTGCAGCGGCATCTCCTGGATCATCGCCTTGGCCATCGGCCAGTCCTTGGAGCCCACTTTGTCGAAGCGGGGCATCTTCTTCTCCGCCTCTGCCTTCGCAATATCGTCCAGGTAGGCGTCGACCTCGACCGGTAAGGACCCGTAGGGCGCGCTCATCTGGTTCATCAGGCCGCCCTCGGCGTACATCGAGCCGACCAGCGCGTTCAGGCTGTGGATGGCCATCCCGTTGTAGACACCGTTGGTGTGGGTCGTGGGACCGCGCTCGAAGATCGCCATCGCCGGCCGGGTGGTCCCGAACTCGCGGGCGACCTTGACGATGTCCTGCACCGGGACGGTGGTGATTGTCGACGCCCACTCCGGCGTGCGGTCCTTGACCTCCGCGTTCCACCACTCGATGAGACCCAAGGTCCAACGCTCGGTGAAGCTGGCGGGATAAATTGTCTCCCCGGTCTTGAAGCGGTTGACGCCATCAATGAAATCGCCGACGAACTTCTTTTCCCACAGCCCCTCGGTCAGGATGACGTGGGCGATCGCCAGCGCGAGCGCGCCGTCGGTGCCCGGCCGGACGATGAGATTGCGGTCGGCGGCGGCGCCGGTCGTCGTGAGCCGGACGTCGACGACGGTGACCATGGTCTTCGGGCTCTTGGTCCGGATGTGGCCCCATACCTGCAGGTTGTAGTTGAGGGGGCGGAAAGCCTCGAGGAAGCTCGCCCCGAAATTCAGCATGTAGTTGGTGTTGCCGTAGTCGTAGGCGTTGTAGTCCTCGTTGCCGTCGAGAGCCTTCTTCGCCTTCTTGCTGCCGTCGGAACAGATCGACGAGTGGCCGAGACCGACGTTGGGCGAGCCATAAAGGGCGCCGAAGGGACGCATAAGCCCGGCATCCGAGGCGCCCCAGCCGCGACCGTAGACCAGCGCGAAACGATGGGGCTCGCCCTTCTCGCGGAGCGCATTGAGCCGTCCGGCGATCGTATCGAGGGCCTCGTCCCAGGTGATCGGCACGAACTTCGGATCCTCGTTACGCCCCTTGTTTGGGTTGGTGCGTTTCATTGGCCCAGGGAAGCGGTCCGGGTCGTAGAGGATATAGGCGCCCATATAGCCTTTCGGACACAGTTTGCCGTTCGAGATCGGGTGATCGAGGTCGCCGTACATTGCATGGACCTTGCCGTCGGTCACGTAGACGTCGATGCCGCAGCGCGCCGGGCACTGGTGACAGGTATTCTTGGTGATCTTCGTCTCCGGCTTCGCCACCTGCGCCAGCGCCTCGCTCGGCGTCGGCCGCACAGTCTCGCTGACCACGGTTCCGACCGCCGCCGCGGCGCCGGTCACGGCCGTCGCCTGTAGGAACCTGCGCCGGCTGGTCATGAGATCAATCTTCCCCATCTTCCACCTCCTTGCGCCCGGGCTCGATCGAGACCTCGGGCGCCTTTTGCCTTCACCAGCCCGAAACGGGTGATCCGAACTTCAATGATGCGATCTCGTGCATGACGTTCATCGTCTTTCGGCAGGACGGGCAGGAATGCTCGTCGCCTGCCGGAACGAAATGGCTGCCGCAGCTCACACAGATGGCGGTTCGGCGCTCGACCAGCGTTATGGAATCCTGGGGCAGCGTGCCATCGCCCTCCGGCCACAGGCTCAAGGCCTTGCTCGGGCACACGCGCTGGCATTCGCCACAGGCGATGCAAGCGGCGGCGTCGAATTCGAGAGCGATCGCGTCCTCGTCTTCGTTACGCCGAAGCGCCCCGGTCGGGCAGATGGCGGCACAGAGGCCATTGATCTGGCAGTCGTCGGCGATCTTGATCGCCGGCATCAGCGACGGAGGAATTTCCCGTTCGAGGCCCGCAGCAAGGACGCCGATCCGATTGAGGACGCGCTCGCGTTTCAGGGGCGAAACCAGGCCGCGGCCAAACACCACGCGGCGCGATTCAGCCAACCAATCGCGCGGCTCGACTGCGCCAACCACGCGCCGCAGGAAATCACGCCGCCCCACCTGCTTGTCGGGACGCAGCGCCGCCATGACCGGTTCCGCGCGATTTGCGGGCAAGTCCTTTCGGTCGACGACGAGGCCGCCCGCAAGCCGCGCGTCGACAGCGGCGAGCAAGGCCCTTGTTTCTTCCAGCGCGGACCGCCACGGGTCGCCGGACCGGCCGATCGGGCAGTTGGCACACCACCCATGGTCCGCAAGGACGATCGTCGCCTCTGTCTGCGCGTGGAGATCGAGCAGATCCGGGGTGGTGAGGCCGCCGAGGCATGGCACGACGACGGCATTCGGATCGCGATCGGCCGCACTGACCCTTCGGCACTCCAGGACGATTCGCTCCCCTGCCGCATCCGGGGCATGGGGGGTGCAGTCCTCGACCATGAGCGCGCCGGTTGGGCACGCCGCAGCGCACAAGCCGCAGCCGACGCATCCCTCGGCTTCGAGGGCAATCGACCATTGGCCTCCGGCGAGAACGTCGGCCGGACAGGCTTCGCGGCAGAGCCCGCAGGTCATGCCGGGGCGCCGGACGATCAGGCAGGAATCTGAAGCAAAAACAACAGGATCGCCGATCCTCAGATGGCTAGACACCGGACTCGTCGTAAGGGAGTCGGCCATTGTCACACCGCAGCCTGGCTGCCGCCTTCGCTCCGGAAATCTCTCGGAATCGGTCGGCGCCGCGTGAACAGGCCACAATATTGCACCGCAATAGACCCATGCGCCTTGATGTACGTCAAATCACCGGAAATTCGCGCGGCCAGAATGCAGTTTCTTGGTGTCCCGCAACTCCGGGCGGTCTGACGGACGGGTCGATGTCGCCCAGGCGTGGCGCGTTCCGGCGCGAAAACGATTGACCGATACTCGGCGCCTGGTCAGTGTCGGCGATCGCATCGCCTCGTGCGGGAGGCGCAATTGGACGTACTCAACGATGGCATGAGTTGAGACAACGACGGGGAGATGATGATGATCGAAAACGTCGACGAACTGCCATCGGGAGCCGGCAAAGTCGCACGCGCTTATCCCGCTGTTTGGCGGGCCTACGCGGCGCTGGGCAAAGCCGCCGCTGAAGCGGGTCCGCTCGACGAGCGCACGCGCCGCCTCGTGAAGCTTGCCCTGTCGATTGGCGCGTCCTCTGAAGGAGCGGTCCATTCGCACACGCGCCGCGCGGTTGAAGAAGGCCTATCGAAAAAGGAACTAAAGCAGGTGGCACTTCTCGCGATTGCCACGCTTGGGCTGCCGCAAGCCGTGAAGGGATTGACCTGGATCGAGGACATCACCGATCCGAGCTAGCTCGGCTGCCACCCCGACAAAGCGCTCGTGGGTTCTTGCCGTTCGAGGCGTCGATTGGGGCTGACTTCAGAGTCGCCGAGAACGTACCTGTGATCTGGGGATCGAGGCCCATCATTGGGCCGAGCAAAGCCGCACCGAGGCCCAACACGGCCAGCCCAACAACGACGATCCAGTCAACCATCCCGGCCATCAGGACCTCTCTCGACCGTGCACATCGAAACTTCAAAGCGCGATTCTACCATAATCGCTTCTTGGCGAAGGCATGGCCTGAACCGGATTTGAGATAACATTCAAACTCTTGCGCCCTGCGTTTATCGGCAAAGGCATGATAGCTGATCAACTTCCACGGTTTGTATTTTAATGTATGCACTGAACCACCTGCGTTGTGCGTTCTTATACGCTTTCTCAAATCGGCGGTGAGTCCAACATATCGTTGTTCAGGAAACGCCTCACTCTGCATGAGATAGACATGAAATATGTCGCGCTTCTCTCACCGGCCCTCCTTCGCCAAGGCTTCGGAGGGCAGCCTTCTCATTTTCTCTTGCTGGTTTACGCCTACGGCGTAAGCCAGCCGAAGCCTTGGCGAAGGCTGGCGGAGGGGGCGGGATTCGAACCCGCGATACGTTTTACCGTATGCACGCTTTCCAAGCGTGTGCCTTAAACCGCTCGGCCACCCCTCCTTCGCGCGCGGCGCGGAACCTAACCGAGGGCCGCCGGCGATGCAAGGCGACCGCCGGCCGCCGCCGCGGCCGCGCGCCCTCGCCTCGGCGGAGCCTTCGGCGCAGCCAGGGTCGGATGCTGGCCTTTGCCTCGGCCGGCGCGGCCCGCTAAGCTGGGCGCCGGGAGGAGCCTCATGCGCGTCCGACGGATCGTCCTGCGGGTCATCGGTTGGCTGCTCGTCGCCGGCGCCTTGGCCGTGGCCGTGCGCGAGGCCATGATCTGGGCGCAAAGCGGCGAGTGGGCGCCGATCGCCGCCGGGCAGCTCTGGTTCGATATCCACAGGGACAGCCTGCAACTCGTGCAGCCGGCGATCGAACGCTACATCCTGCCGGCGCTGTGGGATCCGGTGATCCTCACGGTCCTGCAATGGCCGGCCTGGGCGGTGCTCGGCGTGCCGGGCCTCGTCCTGGCCTGGCTGGCGGATCGCCCGCGGCGGACCAAGCCGAAGTTCCGTTAAGCGAGTGCCCGCGTCCAGGCTAGCGCGAAATGACCATGCTCGATGTGCTGGTCAAGCTGACCGGCTCGCCGCTGAACGGCGGCAGCAGGAACCGGAACGCATAGGTCGTCTGCAGGGTGACGACGCTGCCCGGGCTGTTGTCCGGGGTGTGCACGACCGTCACCGTCAGGACATCCGTGTCCAGCGCCGTGGCCTTGCTCTTGACATAGTCGGCGATCTGCGCGGTCGTGGCCGGGCTCGGATGCTCGGCGCCGTGCACGATGGCGAAGCGCGTCCCGTCGCGCGTGGCGGCCGCCAGCGTCGTATCGGCGTAAACGACGCGGCTGGTTTCGATGATCCCGACGAAGAACATGAGCAGGATTGGGACGGTGAGCGCGTATTCGACGGCGACCGACCCCGACTGCGCGGCCGCCCAGGCGCCGCCGGCGCGGCGAAGGGCGGCGAGAAGTCGACGAATGCGCCCGAGCTCCGTCATTGCGCGCGCATGACGGCGCCGCCGCCGAGCGACAGCGGGCTCTGGACGAACGGATAGGGGAACAGCGTCTTGAACGGCGCCGTCACCTGGACCCGCACGAAGACCTGGGCGGCGCCGGACGCCCCGCAACTGCCGTCGCAGGCGACCGCGCCGCCGCCCGGGCATTGGCAGGTCCGCGTCGAGGCGACGGTCAGCGCATTGGCGGAATCCTGCGCGTCGTCGCGCACGGCCTGCGCGATCGCGGCGGTGTCGGCGGCGGTATCGACGGATTGCATGCCGTACTGCGCGCCGGCGCGGGCGGCCGCGGCCAGCCGGCTGCTCTCCTGGATGGCGCGCCCGAAGTCCCATGTCGCGACCAGGAGAAGGATGAGCACCGGCGCCAGCAGCGCCAGCTCGAGGCTGGCGGCGCCGGAACTCCAACTTCGTTGCGCGTCATGTGGAAGGTGCATGGAATCGTCTCCTCGCCTCGACCGCCGCCGCGCCCTATTCGATGAGTGCGACGCGGGCGCCGCCGAGGCCGGCGGGCATGGGCACCGAGCAGGCGGCGGGATCGTAGGTAAACGCCATGCCGGCGTTCGAATCGAAGTGGACCCGGTACGCGATGACCGTCAGGCAGGGCGAACCGCTGCCCAAATTGGCGTTGCTGTCGTTGTCGAGCGTCCCGTTGGGCAGATAGATGGCGCCCTCGATCATGTTGCTGGCGTTGCTGTCGATCTCGTGCGTCCCGCCGAACGCCCGGTCCTGGAAGATGGCGAGGCCCGCCATCGGTCCGCTCGTCGGCGCCCGCAGCGTCAGGACGCTGTTGCTGTCGAAGTCGAGGAGCGCGGTCGTGCCGGTCAAATAGAAGCCGACGTCGAGGGCGGTGATCGTGGAATTGCTGTCGGTATTGAGCGGGC
Source organism: Dongiaceae bacterium (assembly GCA_040881945.1). Taxonomy (GTDB): domain Bacteria; phylum Pseudomonadota; class Alphaproteobacteria; order Dongiales; family Dongiaceae; genus JBBECF01. The sequence goes on from JBBECF010000068.1 coordinate 19,258, forward strand.
CGTCCTTCATGACGTAAACGCCGGGGTTTAGGGTGACGGTCGCGTTGCTTTGCACGCGCAGGCCCCCGCAATAGACGCCGGGATCGAGCGTGACGGTCTGGTTGCTGCCGATCGTCCGGTTGGTGTAGTCGCAGCCGCCGTAGGGCGGCGGATCGAGGTCCGCGAGGGGGTCGGCCAGCGGCGCGCAACCGGTCGTCGGCAGCGGACTGAAGCTGGCCTGCGCCCCGCTGTAGCCGCCGCCGACGCAGATGTCGTCGGCGGTCACGGTGCTGTTGCTGTCTGCCTGCAGCGCCTGCGAGGCATGGTTGGAGTTGACGTGCACCGAACAGCCGTGGAGGTCGATGTGGGCGTTGGAATCGAGCATCAATGCCTGCGGCCCGGTCGGGTCGAGCACCAGCAGGCAGGCCGGTGAGCTGCCCAGCACGCCGCCGGCGGCGCGCACGCCGATCACGACCGGGGTTTGGACGAGCAACTGCGACAAATAACGCGGCGCCGTGGCCGACAGCGTGACTTCGACGGAAACGCCGTCGGGGCGCAGCACGACGTCCACCGTCCGCCCGGCGCCCGCGGTAAAGCCGTTGGTCGCGGCGTCGGCGACGGCGGCATCGACGACTTGCGCGTCGGTGTGGCTCGCCTTGACCAGCTCGCGCGCTCCGGCGACGGCGGCGGCGTCGGCCGCGGTCTGCATCTTCTGCTTCGACGACTGCCAGGTCGCGACCTCGAGCCCCAGCCCGGCGAATCCGGACAGCGCCACGAACGCCAAGGCGGTGGTCAGGTAGATCGCGCCGTTGTGATCGTCGCGGAACCGGCGGAGCGTCCGCGACATCGAAAGGGCTGCTTTGAATAGGCTGGACATGGGTCACCTGCTCGATCCGAAAGGACAACAGGACCCGAAAGGACAACAGGACGCCGCGGTCCGTATCGTAGCGGCCGAGTCGTTAAGACTTGGTTTCCGGGGAAAAGGGGCCGCGGGCGGACCCTATTTGTCGCCCATCTTCAGGGCGGCGAGGAAGGCGGACTGGGGAATCTCGACGTTGCCGTACTGGCGCATCCGCTTCTTGCCCGCCTTCTGCTTGTCCAGAAGCTTGCGCTTGCGCGACACGTCGCCGCCGTAGCATTTGGCGGTGACGTCCTTGCGCATCGCCCCGATCGTCTCGCGCGCGACGACCTTGCCGCCGATCGCCGCCTGCACCGCGACCTTGAAGAGCTGGCGCGGGATCAGATCCTTGAGCCGCACGCACAGTTCCCGCCCGCGCGTCTCGGCCTGGGCGCGGTGGACGACGCAGGCGAGCGCGTCGACCGGCTCGCCGTTGACCAGGATCGACAGCTTGACCAGGTCGCCCTCGCGGTAGTCGTCGATGTGGTAGTCGAAGCTGGCGTAGCCGCGGCTCACCGACTTCAGGCGGTCGTGGAAATCGAACACCACCTCGTTGAGCGGCAGGCGATAGACCAGCATGGCCCGGCCGCCGGCATAGGTCAGGTCGACCTGCTCGCCGCGCCGCTCCTCGCACAGCTTGAGCACGCCGCCGAGATAGGCGTCGGGCACCAGGATCGTCGCCTTGATCCACGGCTCCTCGATGTGGTCGATGCGCACCGGGTCGGGCATGTCGGTCGGGTTGTGCAGCTCGCGGGCCTCGCCGTCGGTCAGATGCACGCGGTAGATGACGCTGGGCGCCGTGGCGATGAGGTCGAGGTCGAACTCGCGGCGCAGCCGCTCCTGGACGATCTCGAGATGCAACAGGCCGAGGAAGCCGCAGCGGAAGCCGAAGCCCAGTGCCGCCGAGGTCTCGGGCACGTACTCGAAGCTGGCGTCGTTGAGGCGCAGCTTGGCCAGGCAATCGCGCAGCCGCTCGTACTCGGCGGCGTCGAGCGGAAACAGGCCGCAGAACACCACCGGCACGCTCGGCTTGAATCCGGGCAGCGCCGCCGCCGCCGGGCGCCGGTCCTCGGTGATGGTGTCGCCGACCCGGCAGTCGGCGACGTGCTTTATGGCGGCGGTGAGGAAGCCGATTTCGCCGGGCCCGAGCGCGTCCACCGGCACCGGCTTGGGCGTGAAGACGCCGACCCGGTCCACCAGATGCGCGGTGCCGCTCGCCATCAGACGGATCTTCATGCCGGCGGCGAGGCGGCCGTCCTTGACGCGCAGCAGGATGACGACGCCGAGATAGGAGTCGTACCAACTGTCGACGAGCAGCGCCTTCAGGGGCGCCTCGGCGTCGCCCACCGGCGGCGGCAGGCGGGCGACCAGCGCCTCCAGCACATCGTCGATGCCCTGGCCGGTCTTGGCCGAAATCGGGATCGCGCCCGAGGCGTCGAGGCCGATCACCTCCTCGATCTGGCGCCTGACCTGTTCGGGCTCGGCCGCCGGCAGGTCGATCTTGTTGAGCACCGGCACGATCTCGTGGTCGTTGTGGATCGCCTGATAGGCGTTGGCCAGCGTCTGCGCCTCGACCCCCTGGCTGGCGTCGACGACCAGGAGCGAGCCCTCGCAGGCAGCGAGGCTGCGGCTGACTTCGTAGGCGAAGTCGACATGGCCCGGCGTGTCCATCAGGTTGAGCTGATAGGTCGCGCCGTCGCGCGCGGTGTAGGCTAGGCGCACCGTCTGCGCCTTGATCGTGATGCCGCGTTCGCGCTCGAGGTCCATGGAATCGAGCACCTGGTGCTTCATCTCGCGATCGCTCAAGCCGCCGCAACGCTCGATCAGGCGGTCGGCCAGCGTCGACTTGCCGTGGTCGATATGCGCGATGATCGCGAAGTTGCGGATGTGGCGGAGGTCGGTCATGCGGGGGGGGGGCGGTTGTGCGCCAGGAACATAGGGGCGATGGGGAGCCGGCGCAACGACGGCCGTACCCGACCCCGGAGCGTGGGCGACTTGTGGTCGGAAAATCGCGCTACCACTACATTTTGTGTTGAACGTTAACGAATCGTTAATATATTGTGTCGGCGATGTCCGACAGTGCATTGATTCGGTTGCCCCCGATCCCGCCGCCCGCGGCTCAAGGGCGTCGGAGGCGCCGACCTCGCCGCCGGACCGGTCGAGGGGGCTGAGCGTCATGCCTGCGCCCGAGCGGGTTTCCGGGGGCGTCGCGGCCGGCGGGGAGCGGCTGGCGAAGGACGAAACCTATCACGCCCGCGTGGCCGCGCTGTCGATGGCGCACGGCGCCGCCCTGGTCAAGCTGCTGCGCGCGCACGGCCGGGACACCCATGCGGCCAACGTCGAGGCCGCGTTGCACGACCTGGACGCGATCGTCGCGCGCGAGGTCGGCCGGCTCGCCCTCGGCGAGGCGATGAGCTGGGTCGCGAACCACAGCTGGGGCCCGCCCAAGGCCCGCCGCCGCCCCGCCGGCCGCTAAGCCCGGTACCGCTTACTCGATGTCCTGAAAAAAGTTCCCTCCCCCACGAAGTGGGGGAGGGCCGGGGTGGGGGCCGGCGGATGGCGCGATCTCGCCCGTCGGATACACCGGATCATTCCACATGGACGACCGGACACCGAGCCGTAGGACGGCCGCCACTGGCGGCAGATTGCGGCGAGGTGTTCGCGAACGGACTACCGCCCGCAAAAATCCAAATTCGCGTTGGGAGGAGGCCGGATTCGGTCAGCCCGTGCAAAAATCCTGGCCCTGGCACTTAAGTGCCTCTGTCACCGAGCCAACGCCACGAAAATCCGGTGTTCGCTTGAATAGCGGCTCCACGGAAGTCGGGAAACAGACTTGCGTAGGTGATATTCATCTGCTGAAAGTCGTGGAGCGCCTTACCGGCGTCTCGACCGGGTATTTCGTAGCGCTCTAAGGAGTTCCCCAGACTCCGGCTCGCCAAATAACTTTCCACATCGACGAACACGTCGTGCGTCAGACTTGTAAACAGTCCCTTTTGAGCCTTCTGCCAGTAGTTTATCTCGGAACGTGATGAAAGCATCTCGAACTCGCCGGGCACAATGAGTTCTTGCCTCAAGGCGAGCGCCCATACCGCAACGGGCCAATCTGGAAAACGCAGCGAGGTCCCGAAGAGGCTCGTTTGGCCCTTTCGAAACCCGGGATTTGCGAGCTCCATCGCCTCGGTAAACGCGAAGAAGGCCGCTATGTACGGGCTGCGCGTCCAATCAAGCAGCCCAGTTGTTAGTCCGTGATGACGCCCGAGCGCTAACCAATCCTCATCTCGGAGGTCGCTCGTATGCGTTCCGGGAAATCCGGTCACAAGGTCCTTGAAGTGTTCAAGGTTACGCTCTCGGAATTTTGTATATGCCCCCTCCGAGAAGAGTTTGCGGACGTTGCGAGCATCATCCCCACCTTTGAGTTGATACAACCAGCGCTCGAATTCAGAAGACAGTCGCCATTCAACTTTGGCGTGTCCTCGGAAAATGTAACCAGTACCGAATCGCCCTTCCTGTTTTCGTTGGGACGTGATGAACCCATCCCAACTGGCACACCGATAAATTCGTGTACCGGTTTTGGGATCGTCTGTTCTTTCTACCGTCATGCTGGGTAGACCCTGGGAATTGTTCCGCTTCGCACGAAGAGCTCAACGACTCCACGAGAATTGGCATGCCACCACTGCATCAAAGCATGGCGGTATTGCCAATCCGGGCATCAACGACATCGGGGAACGACGCAAGTCAAGCGAACTTGTCTTCGAAGGAAGAAACGGGCGGCAACGCAGGGTTCTATGCAAAGCGCGAGAACTTTGTCAGTCGTGCATTGAGACGGCGCACGGGGCGCGCCTCAGTCAACTCCGAAGCGTGGCGCCCGTGGCCTTGGCGACGGCGGCGACGATCCGCTGCGCGACCGCCTCGATCTCGGCGTCGGTCAGCGTCCGCTCGGCCGGCTGCAGGGTGACGGCCAGCGCGACCGATTTCTTGCCGTCTTCGATCCCGGCCCCGGCATAGACGTCGAACACGGCGACGGCGGCGATCAGCCTCTTGTCGGCGCCCTTGACGGCGCGCACGAGACGGTCGGCCGGCAGGTCGGCGTCGACCACGAAGGCGAAGTCGCGCTCGACCGGTTGGAACGGCGAGGCGACGAGCGGCGGGCGGGCGGCGCCGCGCGTCGGCGCGCGCGGCAGCGGGACGCGGTCGAGCAGCGCCTCGAAGCCGACCGCCGGCCCCTTGACGTCGAGCCGGCGCAGCACGCGCGGGTGGATCTCACCGAACTGCGCGAGCACCGTCGGCCCCAGGCGCAGCACGCCCGACCGGCCGGGGTGATACCAGGCCGGCGCGTCCGCGGTGACCTGGAGGTTGTCCACGGGCGCGCCGCAAACGGCGAGGGCGGCGAGCGCATCGGCCTTGGCGTCGAAGGCATCGACGGGGCGGGGTGCCTCGGCCCAATGGCGCGGGCCGGTCGCCCCGGTGCGCAGGCCCGTCGCCGCCAGAGCCTGGCCCTCGGGCGTGTCGTCGGCATAGGTCGGGCCGACCTCGAACAACGCCAGGTCGGCGAACCCGCGGGCGGCGTTGCGCGCGGCGGCGGCGAGCAGGTTGGGCAGGATCGACGGCCGCATAACGTCGAGCTCGGCGCTGATCGGGTTGGCGAGGGCGAGCGCCGGATCGCCGCCGCCGAACAGCCTGGCGCTGTCGCCGGAGGTGAAGGAATAGGTCACGGCCTCGACCATGCCGCGGGCGGCAAGCGCCCGCTTGGCCAGGCCGGGGCGGCGCTGCGCGGGATCGAGCGCCGGTTCGGGCAACGCGCCCGCCGGCGGCAGCGGCACCGCCGGGATGCGGTCGTAGCCGGCGACGCGCAGCACCTCTTCGACCAGGTCGGCCTCGCCCTCGACGTCGTGGCGCCAGGACGGCACCTGGACGCGCAGGCCCTCGGCCTCGGGCCGTACCGTGAAGCCGAGCCGGCCCAGGATCTCCACGGCCTCGGTCTCGGCCATGTCGAGGCCGCCGAGATGACCGACGCGCGCCGGGCGCAGGACGAGCTGCCGCTGCCAGCGCGGGATGCGGCCGGCGGCGACCGTCGCGCTCGCCTCGCCGCCGCACATCTCCAGCACCAGCCGCGCCGCCACCTCGGCGCCCCACAGGGCGGATTCCGGATCGACGCCGCGCTCGAAGCGGTAGCGGGCGTCGCTCTCGATGCCGAGCCTGCGCCCGGTCGCCGCCACGCGTAGCGGGTCGAACAGCGCCACCTCGAGGAAGGCGTTGACGGTGTCGGGCGTGCAGCCCGAAGGCTCGCCGCCCATGATGCCGCCGATGCCGAGCACGCCGTCGTTGTCGGCGATCGCCACCATCGAGGGGTCGAGGCGGTACGTCTTGCCGTCGAGGGCCAGGATCTCCTCGCCGGGCCTAGCGAAGCGCATCGTCGGGTCGCCGGCCAGGGCGTCGGCGTCGAACATGTGCAGCGGCCGGCCGAGGTCGTAGGTGACGTAGTTGGTGATGTCGACCAGGGCCGATATGGGCCTAAGGCCGATCGCCGTCAGGCGGTCGCGCAGCCAGGCCGGGCTAGGGCCGTTCTTCAGCTTGCGGAAATAGCGCCCGACGACGAGCGGGCAGGCGTCGCCCAGCCCGTCGGGCAGGTCGCGTTGCCAGCGGACCGGGCTGTCGAAATCGCCGGGGACGGGGCCGAAATCGACCGGACGCAGCCGACCGAGCCCGGCCGCCGCCAGGTCGCGGGCGATGCCGCGCACGCCGAGGCAGTCGGGGCGGTCCGGCGTCACCTTGACGTCGAAGACGGGGTCGTCGCGGCCGATGACCTTGGCGAAGGGCGCGCCCACCGCCGCGTCCTCCGGCAGCTCGATGATGCCGGCGTGATCCTCGCCCAGCCCCATCTCGCGCGCCGAGCACAGCATGCCGTTCGACTCGACGCCGCGGATCGTCGCCTTCTCGAGCGCCAGGCCGGTGCCGGGGATGCGCGTGCCGGCCGGCGCGAACACGCCCTTCATGCCGGCGCGCGCGTTGGGCGCGCCGCACACCACCTGGACGATGCCGGCGCCGGTCTCGACCTGGCACACGGTCAGCCGGTCGGCGTTGGGGTGCGGCTTCGCCGCCGTGACGTAGGCGACGGTGAAGGGCGCGAGGTCGCGGGCCGGGTCGGCGACGCTTTCGACCTCGAGACCGAGGCCGGTCAGCCGCTCGGCGATATCGGCGGCCGTCGCGTCGGTCTCGAGATGGTCCTTGAGCCAGGCGAGGGTGAACTTCACCGCGCCGGCCCCCCGACCCGCTGCGCCGTCGCGTCAGCGCGGCGAGCCAGGCTCGGCACGTCGAGGGCCGAAAAGCCGTAATGCCGCAACCAGCGCAGGTCGGCCTCGAAGAAGGTGCGCAGGTCCGGGATGCCGTATTTCAGCATGGCGATGCGCTCGATCCCCATGCCGAAGGCGAAGCCCTGATAGCGCGCTGGGTCGATGCCGCACATCTCCAGCACCTTCGGGTGGACCATGCCGCAGCCGAGGATTTCGAGCCAGTCGCCGCCGGCGCCGATCCTGAGCTCGCCGCCGGAGCGCGAGCAGCCGATATCGACCTCGGCCGACGGCTCGGTGAAGGGGAAAAAGCTCGGGCGGAAACGCACCGGCAGGTCGGCGATGCCGAAAAACGCGCGGCAGAACTCGATCAGGCAGCCCTTCAGGTGGCCCATATGCGTGGTCTCGTCGATGACCAGGCCTTCGATCTGATGGAACATCGGCGTGTGCGTCATGTCGGAATCGCAGCGATAGGTGCGGCCCGGCGCGATGACGCGCAGCGGCGGCGGCGTCGCCTGCATGGTGCGGATCTGCACCGGCGAGGTGTGGGTGCGCAGCAGCCGGCGGGTGCCGTCCGGCTTCTCCGCCAGATAGAAGGTGTCGTGCATCTGCCGCGCCGGGTGCTCGGGCGGCATGTTGAGGGCGGTGAAGTTGTGGAAGTCGTCCTCGATGTCCGGCCCCTCGGCGACGCGGAAGCCCATCTCGCCGAAGATCGCGATGGTCTCGTCGATGGTCTGGCTGATCGGGTGCAGCCGCCCCGTCGCCTCGGGCCGGGCCGGCAGGGTGACGTCGACCCGCTCGCCGGCCAGCCGCGATTCGAGGTCGGCCTCGGCGAGCTCGGCCCGGCGCGCCTCGATGGCGGCGGCGATGTCGTCCTTGAGCTCGTTGAGGCGCGCGCCGGCGGCGCGCCGTTCGTCGGGCGGCAGGGCGCCCAGACCCTTCACCAGGCCGGTCACTTCGCCCTTGCGGCCGAGCGCGGCGACGCGGACCTCTTCCAGCGCGACGACGGTCCGCGCGCCGCTCGTGGCCTCGCGCCATTTCGCCTTCACCGTGTCGAGATCATCCATCGTCCGCATCCGAGACAGCAAAAGGGGCCGATCCCCGCTCGGCCCCTTTGTCCTCCCGTCCCCTCGCGGGTCAGCGACGCAGCGCCGGGGACAGCCGCGATAAAGCGGGCCGCGGCCCGGGCGCGTTCAGTCGGCGCCGCTCGCAGCCGGGGCGCGGCCGAGTGCGCCTTGCGCCTGTTCCACCACGGTCTTGAACGCCGCCGGCTCGCGCACGGCGAGGTCGGCGAGCACCTTGCGGTCGATCTCGATTCCGGCGCGCTTCATGCCGTTGACGAACTGCGAATAGGTCAGGCCGAGCTCGCGGGTGCCGGCGTTGATGCGCTGGATCCACAAGCCGCGGAAGTCGCGCTTGCGGTTGCGCCGGTCGCGGTAGGCGTATTGCAGCGCCTTCTCGACCTTCTCGAGGGCGATGCGGAAGTTCGTCGAACCGCGGCCGCGATAGCCGGCGGCCAGGTCGACGATCTTCTTGTGGCGGGCGTGGGTGGTGACGCCGCGCTTGACGCGTGCCATGGCTTCGTGTCCTCCCTCAGGCGTTGGGCAGGAAGAACTTCTTGACGATCTTGGCGTCCGACGGGTCCATGATCTCCGGCCCGCGGTGCTGGCGTATCATCCGCTGCGGGCGCTTGCTCATGCCGTGGCGCTTGCCCGCCGGGTTCATCCGCACCTTGCCGGTCGCGGTCAGGGAGAAGCGCTTCTTGGCGCCGCTCTTGGTCTTGAGTTTGGGCATTTTGCGGATCCTGGCGTTTATTCGAAGGATTGCCGTCGTCGAACGGTTGGGCATGCCCATCATCGCCCTTGGCCGCCCGGACGGCGGCCGGGTTATACCGGCCGCCCCGGCAAAACGCAAGCGCCGGGCGGGCGCCTCGTAGCGTTATCGTATTTGACGCCGTGAACGGCCTTGCATCGCCATTGTGCGTCCTTCGACAAGCTCAGGATGAGGTCGAACCTTGGTGGCACAAAGAAAGAACCTCATGCTGAGCTTGTCGAAGCACGCACGAAGCTGCTCCAAGTCTCCGGCCGGGCCGGCAACATTGCAAATGCGATAGCCCTGGGGCGCCTCGCCCCAGGCCGTCGATCCGCCGAACCGGGCCGTGGCCGACGACCCCGGACGCCGCCGCCTCGGCGGAGCGGAGCGGACGGCTGCGGACCCCGCCCCTATCTCGGCGCGATCACCATGACCATCTGCCGGCCCTCGAGCCGCGGAAACTGCTCGACCTTGGCGAGGGCATCGAGGTCGTCGCGCACCCGGTCGAGCACCTTGGCCCCGAGCTCCTGGTGGACCATCTCGCGGCCGCGGAAGCGCAGCGTGACCTTCACCTTGTCGCCTTCCTCGAGGAAGCGGCGGGCGGCGCGCATCTTGACGTCGTAGTCGTGATCGTCGATCCCCGGGCGCATCTTGATCTCCTTGATCTCGATGACCTTTTGCTTCTTGCGCGCCTCGTTGCGCTTCTTCTGCGCCGCGTATTTGAACTTGCCGAAATCGAGGATCTTGCACACCGGCGGGTCGGCGTTGGGCGAGATCTCGACGAGGTCGAGCCCCGCTTCCTCGGCCAACTGCATGGCTTGGCGAACGGGAACGACCCCGACCATGCCGCCGTCGGCGTCGACCAGTCGGACTTCGGGGGCGGTGATATAGGCGTTGACGCGCGGTCCATCGCGCGACGGCGCGGCATCGAAAGGTGGTCTGGCTATAGAATTTCCTCCTTAAGAGTTGGGCAAACATCACCGCTATCGCCCGCCGGGCGGTCCGGTGCGCGATCAGATCCCCGACCACTTGTACTCGGCCGGGGACGCGGCTTCGGTTCGCAGTCTAGTAACGGCGTCGTCAAGCGCAAGGATTTCCTGGTCCGTGCTGCCGAGCCGGCGGATGGCGACGGTCGCGGCCTCGGCCTCGCGCTTGCCCACGACCAGCAACGCCGGAACCTTGGCCAGGCTGTGCTCGCGGACCTTGTAATTGATCTTCTCGTTGCGCAGGTCGGCCTCGACGCGTAAGCCCGCCCGCTCGAGCGCCGCCGCGACCTGCCGGGCGTAGGCGTCGGCGTCGCCGGTGATCGTCGCCACGACCGCCTGCACCGGCGCCAGCCACAGCGGGAAGCGGCCGGCGTAGTGCTCGATCAGGACGCCGATGAAGCGCTCCAGCGAGCCGAGGATCGCGCGGTGCAGCATCACCGGCCGGTGCTTGGCGCCGTCCTCGCCGATATAGGACGCGTCGAGCCGCTCCGGCAGCACGAAATCGACCTGCAGCGTGCCGCACTGCCAGTCGCGGCCGATGGCGTCGCGCAGATCGAATTCCAGCTTCGGCCCGTAGAACGCGCCCTCGCCGGGATTGAGCGTATAGGACAGCCCCGCCGCCGTCACCGCCGCGGTCAGCGCCGCCTCGGCCCGGTCCCAGACCGCGTCGGCGCCGGCGCGCACGCCCGGCCGGTCGGCGAACTTCACGCGCACGTCGGTGAAGCCGAAGTCCTTGTAGACGTCGAGCAGCAGGTCGCAGAACGCGATCGTCTCCGCGGTGATCTGTTCCTCGGTGCAGAAGATGTGGGCGTCGTCCTGGATGAAGGCGCGCACGCGCATCAGCCCGTGCAGCGCGCCCGACGGCTCGTTGCGGTGGCACGATCCGAACTCGGCCATGCGCAGCGGCAGGTCGCGATAGCTGCGCAGGCCCTGGCGGAAGATCTGGACGTGGCCGGGACAGTTCATCGGCTTGAGGGCGAGCGTGCGCTCCTCGGACTCGGCCGTGAACATGTGCTCGCGGAATTTCTCCCAATGGCCCGACGCCTCCCACAGCGCGCGGTCGACGAGTTGCGGCGTGCGCACCTCGACATAGCCGGCGCGCTCCAGGCGGGCGCGCATATAGGTCTCGATGGTGCGGTACAGCGTCCAGCCCTTGGGATGCCAGAAGACGCTGCCGACCGCCTCCTCCTGCTGGTGGAACAGGTCCATCTCGCGCCCCAGGCGGCGGTGGTCGCGCTTCTCGGCCTCGTCGAGGCGGGTCAGGTATTCCTGGAGCTGCTTGTCGTCGGCCCAGGCGGTGCCATAGACGCGCTGCAACATCGCGTTGCGCGAATCGCCGCGCCAGTAGGCGCCGGCCAGCTTCATCAGCTTGAAGGCGTGGCCGAGCCGGCCGGTCGACGGCAGATGCGGCCCGCGGCACAGATCGACGAAATCGCCCTGACGGTAGAGCGTGATGTCCTGGTCGGCCGGCAGGTCGGCGATGATCTCCGCCTTGTAGTGTTCGCCCAGGGATTCGAAGAAGGCGATGGCGGCGCCGCGCTGCCATACCTCGCGCGCGATCGGCTCGTCGCGATCGACGATCTCGTGCATGCGCGCCTCGATGCGCGCGAGGTCGTCGGGCGTGAACGGCTGGCTCCGCGCGAAGTCGTAATAGAACCCGTTCTCGATCGCCGGGCCGATCGTGACCTGGACCTCGGGATAGAGCTCCTTCACCGCCTCGGCCATGACGTGGGCGGCGTCGTGGCGCAACAGCTCGAGCGCCTCGGGGTGGCGGCGGGTGACGATCTCGACCCGGGCCTCGCCGTCGATCGGCGTCGCCAGGTCCTGGAGCGCGCCGTCCACCTTGACCGCCAGGGCGTCGGCGGCGAGGCGGGGGCCGATGGCGGCCGCGACCTCGCCGCCCGAAACCGGGCGGTCGAAGCGCCGGACATTGCCGTCAGGAAGCGTGATCGCCGCCATGCAGTGCCATGTCGTTAAGACCGAATGCCCGCGATTCCGTTAACGCCGCCAGGGCCGAGCGGCCCCGCGCGGCCGGCGGCGGCAATGTAGGAGGAACGGGCGGCGAGTCAAGCAAGCGGGCTCGTCCCTCGGGCTTCACCGGCTTGCGCCGGCCTGGCGGGAACGGTAGGTTCGCCGCAATCCCTTCAAACCACGAAAGCGCGGGCCGCGATGCAATCTCTGGCGCTCCTGATCAACACGGTGGTCAACGTCTATATCTGGGTCCTGATCGCCGCGGCGGTGTTGAGCTGGCTCGTCGCCTTCAACGTCCTCAACACGAGCAATCGTTTCGTCTATGCGGCCGGCGACGTTCTGTACCGCGTGACCGAGCCGGCGTTGCGGCCGCTCCGGCGGATTTTGCCGAACCTGGGCGGCATCGACGTCTCGCCGGTGGTGCTGATCCTGTTGCTGATCTTCCTTCGAAACCTGCTGTTCGAATACCTTGTCTGAGCGGACCGCGCCCTTGCCCTCGCCCTTCGCGGCGGCCGCCGAGGGGATCCGGGTCAGGGTCCGGGTCAGCCCGCGCGCGACACGCAATCGAATCGAGGGGCTGGCCGCCGAGCCGGACGGCCGGGCGGCGCTGAAAATCGCCCTCGCCGCTGCCCCGGAAGGCGGCAAGGCCAATGCCGCGCTGGTCCGTCTGCTGGCCCGCGAATGGGACGTGGCGAAGTCGGCAATCACGGTGGCCGGCGGCGCCGCCAGCCGGCGCAAGACGCTGCACGTCGCCGGCGAGCCGCAGGCGCTGCTGCGCGCCTTGGACGACTGGCTGTCGCGGCAGACCGGCCGCGGCGCGGGCTGAAGGATCGGCCGGACGCATGACCGAAGGTAGCACGCCCGCGAGCAAGATCATCGACGGCAAGGCCTTCGCGGCGGAGCTGTGCCAACGCATCGCCGATCGGGTCGCCGTGCTTCGCGAGGAGCATGGCGTGACGCCCGGCCTCGCCGTGGTGCTCGTCGGCGAGAACCAGGCGAGCCAGGTCTATGTCCGCAACAAGGAGCGGCAGACCGAGGCCGCCGGCATGACTTCCTTCAAGCACGCGCTGCCGGCCGAGACGGCGCAGGCGGACCTGCTGCGCCTGGTGCGGCGCCTGAACGCCGATCCGGCGGTCAACGGCATCCTCGTGCAGCTCCCCCTGCCGAAGCAGATCGACCCGCAGGCGGTGATCGACGCCATCGATCCGGCGAAGGACGTCGACGGCTTCCACGTCGTCAACGCCGGGCGGCTGGCCACCGGCGGCGCCGGGCTGGTGCCGTGCACGCCGCTCGGCTGCCTGATGCTGCTCAAGCACCGGCTCGGCGACCTCACCGGGTTGCGCGCCGTGGTGATCGGCCGTTCGAACATCGTCGGCAAGCCGATGGCGGCGCTGCTGCTCGGCGAGAACTGCACGGTGACCGTGGCCCATTCGCGGACCCGCGACCTGGCGGCGGAGGCGCGCCGCGCCGACATCCTGATCGCCGCCGTCGGCCGGCCGGAGATGGTGCGCGGCGACTGGGTCCGCGACGGCGCCACCGTCATCGACGTCGGCATCAACCGCCTCGACGACGGCGCCGGCAAGGCGCGGCTGGTCGGCGACGTCGCCTTCAAGGAGGCGATCGAACGCGCCGGCGGCATTACCCCGGTGCCGGGCGGCGTCGGGCCGATGACCATCGCCTGCCTGTTGCAGAACACCCTGACCGCGACCTGCCGGCAGCGCGGCATCGACCTGCCCGGCTGAATCGAAGCGAGGCGGCGATGAGCGGTCTTGGGGAACTGATTCTCGCGGCCGCGCTGTTCGTCGGCGGCCATTTTGTCGCGTCGTCGGCGCCGGTGCGCGAACCGCTGGTGGCGCGGCTCGGCGAACGCGGCTTCGCCGGCCTCTACTCGATCGCCGCGCTCGCGCTGCTCGTCTGGACGATCGGGGCCTATGGCCGGGCGCCGGTCGTGCCGCTGTGGGACGCGCCGCGCTGGGCTTACTATCTGCCCGCGATCTTCATGACGCTCGCCTGCCTGCTGCTCGTCTGCGGCGTCAGTCAGGACAATCCGACGGCGGTGATGCGGCGGCTCGGGCCCGGCGACCACCCGGCGCCGGGTATCCTCGCCGTGACCCGCCATCCGGTCATGTGGGGGATCGGGATCTGGGCGCTTGCCCACATCCCGGCCAATGGCGTGGCGGCCGATCTCGTGCTGTTCGGCGCCGTGGCCGTGCTGGCCCTCGGCGGCACGTTCGCCATCGACGCCAAGAAGCGCCGCGCCTGGGGCGCCGATTGGGACCGCTTCGCCGCCGCCACCTCGAACCTGCCGTTCGCGGCGCTCGCCGCCGGCCGCGCGAGGCTCGACCCGGCCGATATCGGCTGGCTCCGGGTGGTCGGCGCCGCTACGCTGTACGCGCTTCTCGTCTTCTTCCACCCTTTCATCGCCGGCGTGCCGGTCCCCGGATTTGATCCGGGGATGGCGCCGTGACCTCGCGGCCCGCCGCCCGACCTTCCTTCGCCCGCCGAAGCGGGCTTCGCGAAGGCGGGAGGCTTTGGGCCGCAGGGCGGTCGTCGGCGTCGCGCTCGGCGCGGAAGCCGGCGACGATGCCCCCGATGTCCTGGACCCGGCTCTTGGCGGCGACCAGCACAGCGTCGGCGGTGGCGATGACCACGACGCCGTCGAGGCCCACCACCGTCGTCAGCGGCCCGTCGCTGCGCACATAGGAGCCGCGCAAGTCCTCGATGACCACGTCGCCGATGCAGACGTTGCCGGCGGCGTCCTTGTCGCCGACCTGCCACAGCCCCGTCCACGCGCCGACGTCGGTCCAATCCATGTCGGTGGGCACCACCGCCGCGCGATCGGTGCTCTCCAGGACCGCGCGGTCGATCGACAGGCGCGGCGCCGCGGCGAAGGCGGCGCGCTCCAGCCGGACGAAATCGCTGTCGCGGGCGCCGGCCGCGAGCGCGGCGCGGGCGGCCGCGAGCACCGCCGGCGCCCAGCGCTGCAACTCGGCGATCAGCGCCGCGACCGGAAACAGGAAGATGCCGCTGTTCCACAACCACTCGCCGCTGCCGACGAGATGGCGCGCCGCCGCCGCCGGTGGCTTCTCCACGAAGCCCAGGACCTGCAGCGCCCGACCCGCGCCGGGCAACGGCGCGCCGCCGCGGATGTAGCCGTAGCCGCTCTCCGGCCCGGTCGGTCGAACGCCGAAACAGACCAGGCACCCGGCCGCGGCCGCCGGGACGGCGGCGCGCACGGCGTCGTGGAAGGCGTCCGGGTCGCCCACCCGATGGTCGACCGGCGTCACCAGCAACAGCGCCGCCGGATCGGCGGCGGCAATGTGCAGCGCGGCGACGGCGACGGCCGGGCCGGTGTCGCGGCCGGCGGGCTCGAGCAGGATGCCGGCGGGCGCGATGCCGAGCCGGCGCAGTTGCTCGGCGACGACGAACCGCTGGGCGTCGCTGCACACGACCAGCGGCGGACCGAACAGCGCGCCGTCGCGAACGCGCAGCGCCGTCTCCTGCAACAGCGAGCGGTCCGAGGTGAGCGCCAGCACCGGCTTCGGATGCATCCCGCGCGACAGCGGCCACAGACGCCGGCCGGCGCCGCCCGCAAGCAGGACCGGAACGATGCGCATGGGCGTCCTCTGCTATCGCCGCTGGCGCCGCAGCAGCCGCAGACGCAGCGCGTTCAGCTTGATGAAGCCCGCGGCGTCGCGCTGGTCATACACTTGGTCCTCCTCGAAGGTGACGTGGGCGAGGCTGTAGAGCGAGTGCGGCGACCGGCGCCCGACCACGCTGGCCGTGCCCTTGTAGAGCTTGAGGCGGACGGTGCCGGTGACGTGCTCCTGGCTCTTGTCGATCAGCGCCTGCAGCATCTCGCGCTCGGGCGCGAACCAGAAGCCGTTGTAGATCATCTCGGCATAGCGCGGCATCAGCTCGTCCTTGAGGTGGCCGGCGCCGCGGTCGAGCGTCAGGCTCTCGATGGCGCGGTG
>JBBECF010000069.1:0-10970 GCA_040881945.1 Dongiaceae bacterium
GGCCCCCCCCGGGGGCGGGCGACCGTTCGATCCGTCCGCCGACCCGCCGCAAGTGCCAGTGCCTTTCATGCCCGTGCCGTAGCCCGCGCGCAACGCGCGTATATTATTGTTCTTACACGAATTTGCCGAGTTATTGTTAAGAATCGGTTACGGCTCCCGAGACTCGTCGCCGGGTGGACGGGACACTCGCGCCGCGCCTTGCCTGCGGGCGCCCGCCGCGCCACAATGACGCGATGACCGGCCCCGAGAGGCCAACGCCCGGCGGCTTCGCCCGCAAGGTTCCGGAAGGCGACACCCGGGCTCGCCTGGTGTGTGCGGACTGCGGCTTCATCGACTACGAGAACCCGAAGGTGGTGGTCGGCTCGGTCGCCGCCTGGCAGGACCGCGTCCTGCTGTGCCGGCGCAGCATCGACCCGCGCCGCGGCTTCTGGACGCTGCCGGCGGGATACCTGGAATTGCACGAGACCACCGCCGAAGGCGCCCTGCGCGAGGCCTGGGAGGAAGCGTGCGCACGGATCGAGATCGACGGCGTGCTCGGCGTCTACAGCATCCCGCGGCTGAGCCAGGTGCAGGTGATCTATCGCGCCCGTCTGTTGTCGGCCGAGATCGCGCCCGGCGCGGAAAGCGTCGAGGTCGGCCTGTTCCGCTGGGCCGACATTCCCTGGGACGACCTTGCGTTTCCCTCGGTGCGCTGGGCGCTCGGCCATTTCCGCGACACCGCCGGCCGGGCGCCGTTCGCCGCCCGCGCCAATCCGCCGGGCGAACTCGGCAATTTCTGAACCCTAATGTCCTGCCCCGGAAATTCGTTTTCGAATTTCTGGGACCCGCTGCGCCGGAGCGCCAGCGAGGCGAGTGAGCAGGCCACTAGATTCAAATACTTAGTGGCCCGTTCACCCCGAAATTCGTGAAACGAATTTCGCGGACGGGACACTATGCCGCGACCTGCAGGATGACGCTGCCGATCGCCACCAGGGCGGCGGCGGCGATCCGGCGGCGGCCGAACGGCTCACCCAGCAACAGCGTCCCGATGACGGCCGCGAGGATGACGCTGGTCTCGCGCAACGCCGAGACGTGGGCGATCGGCGCATGCGCCATCGCCCAGATGACGATTCCGTAGCCGAGGCCGGCGATCAGGCCGCCGACGATCCCACGGCCGAGCTGCGCGCCGAAGCTCGCGACGATGCGGCCGCGGCGCAGCCACAGCGTGACGAGCAGCAGCGGCGGGCCGTCGAGGGCGAGCAGCCAGGCGACGTAGGCGAGCGGCTCCCCGGCGCGGCGCACGCCCATGCCGTCGGCGATGGAGTAGAGGGCGATCGTGACGCTGGTGGCGAGCGCGAAACCGATCGCCCTGGTCTCGCCGTCGCGGGCGACCCGCCCCGGCGTCGCCAGGCTCATGATGCCGAGCGAGACGACGCCGACGCCGACCAGCTCGAGCGGGCGAAGCGCCTCGCCGGCGAAGGCCCACGCTCCCAGCGCGATCATGATCGGCGACGCGCCCCGGGCGATCGGATAAACCTGCGACAGGTCGCCCAGGCGATAGGCGTTGGCCAGCGTGACGTAGTAGATGCCATGCACCAACAGCGAGGTGACGAGGAACGGCCAGCTCTCGGGGGCGGGCAGCGGCAGGAACGGCAGCAGGACCAGGGCGGGCACGCCCGAGATCAGCATCACCAGCGCCTGCATCACGACCTTGTCGGCGGCCGACTTGACCAGCGCGTTCCAGCTCGCGTGCATGACCGCGGCGGCCAGGACCAGGAGCGCGACGACGGGGTCGAGGGTCATGGCAAGCGGGAATCGGATCGGCCGCCCGCCGCCCCGGGGCGGGCCGGCGCCCTAGTCCGGTTCGCCCGGCGTGTCGGCCAGGCGCCGCGAGACCTCGTTCCGCCCGGTCCTGGCGATGGCGAGCACGACGCGGCGCGTCCGCCACGGCGTCGCGCCGTAGTCGAGGCGGTGCCGGTCGGCGTCGTAGAGCACCAGCTCATAGCCTTGCTCGAGCAACCACTCAGCGACCCGCTCCGGGCTGTGCCCGTAGTCGGCGAGGGCCTGGTCGAGCGCGATCAGCAGCGCCGGCGGGTTGCCCTCGCGCAGCATTTCCATGGCCCCCTGCAGCGCGCTCGCCTCGCCGCCGGCGACGTCGAGGCGCATCAGGGCATAACGCAGGTGGCTCGCGACCTCGTCCAGGCGCACGCTTTCGACGCCGACCACGCTGGTCGCCAGCTCGCCGGGCAGCGGCACGCGCCGGCGGCCGGACTTCGTCGTGGCGTCGGCAAAGCGGCCCTGGCCCGACACGGCCGCCGCCAGCCACGGGTGCACGACCACCTGGGTGGAGCGGTTCAGCGCGATGTTCTCGGCCAGCCGCCGGCGCATCTGCGGGCTGGGTTCGAAGGCGTCGACGCGGCCGGCGCGGCCGACCAGCTCGCCGGCCAGCAGGCTGTAGATGCCGATGTTGGCGCCGATGTCGAGAACGGCGTCGCCCGGCCGCAGATAGCGGCGCATGAACTGCGTGTTGTGATAATCGTAGTCGAAGCCGCCGCGCACCAGCGCGTTCGCCTCGGCGGTGTTCGGATAGCAGCGGATGCGGACATTGTCGTCGATCGGCAGGTCGAACGGCCGGCCGGTGGCGTTGTACCACAGTCCCCAGGCCGCGCGCCGGCCGAGCGTGCCCAGGCGGTGAACCGGCCCCATTCCACTCACGACGATGGCTCTCGGCTGTGCATGCGCGTTCCGCGCGGATACTGCCGAAGATTCCTCATGGATTCAAACCCATTAGCGAACGGGCGAAGGCCGTCGCCGAAAACGGCCGCAGGTCGTCGATGCCTTCGCCCACGCCGACCGCATGGATCGGCAGGCCGAATCGTTCGGCCAGCGCCACCAGCACCCCGCCGCGCGCCGTGCCGTCGAGCTTAGTCACGACCAGCCCGCTCACCGCGGTCATCTGCCGGAACACCTCCACCTGGGAATGGGCGTTCTGGCCGGTCGTGGCGTCGAGAACGAGCAGGCAGTCATGCGGCGCCGACGGATCGATCTTACGCAGCGCACGGATAATTTTCTGTAACTCGGCCATCAGATGGGCCTTGTTGTGCAGCCGCCCGGCGGTGTCGACCAGCAGCACGTCGGCGCCGGCCCGGCGCGCCTGCTCAAGCGCGTCGAAGGCCAATCCGGCGGCGTCGGCCCCGGCCTCGCCCGCCACGACCCGGGCGCCCGCCCGCTCGCCCCAGATCTTGAGCTGCTCGACCGCGGCGGCGCGGAACGTGTCGCAGGCGGCCAGCATCGGCCGCCGGCCCTCGGCCGCGAACAGGCGCGCCAGCTTGCCGACGGTCGTCGTCTTGCCGGTGCCGTTGACGCCAACCACGAGCACGACATGCGGCCGGTGCGCCGGGTCGAGGACGAGCGGCCGCGCCACGGGAGCGAGGATCGCCGCGATGTCCTCGGCCAGGGCCGCGCGCACCTCCTCAGCCGTCACCTCCTTGTCGAAGCGGGTCTTGGCCAGGTCGGCGGTCAGCCGGGCCGCCGTGGCTGGCCCCAGATCGGCGGCGACGAGCAGCTCCTCGAGTTGCTCGAGCGCCGCCGCGTCGAGCCGGCGGCGGGTCAGGACGGCGGCGATGCCCTCGCTCAGCCGGGTCGAGCTGCGGCCCAGGCCCTCGCGCAGGCGGGCGAACCAGCCGGGCCTGGGCGCGGCCTCGGCGGCCCCGGCTCCGCCGGAGGCCTCGCCGCGGCGCGGGCGGCCGGCGTCGCTCATGCGGCGCGGCGGCCGATCAGCTCGTCGCCGGCGACGCCGGTGATGCACGCGGTCACGATCTCGCCGGGCCGCGCCGGCCCGTCGAGCCGCACCGCGGCGAAGTGCTCGCTGTGGCCGCGGGCGCCGTCGGCGTCGCTCGTCTCCACCAGCACGGCGGCGGCGGTGCCGCGCCGGCCCGCGAGGTAGCGCCGCCGCGCCGCCGCGCCCGCCGTACGCAGCCGCGCCGCCCGCTCGCGGCGCAGGCCAGGGGCAAGCTGCGGCATGCGCGCCGCCGGCGTGCCGGCCCGCGCCGAATAAGGGAATACGTGCAGGTAGGCGAGCCCGCAATCCTCGATCAGCCCCAGGCTGCGCTCGAACATCGCCTCGCTCTCGGTCGGGAAGCCGGCGATCAGGTCGGCGCCGAACGCGATATCGGGGCGCACGCGCCGCAGCCGCGCGCACAAGGCCACGGCGTCGGCGCGGCTGTGGCGGCGCTTCATGCGTTTCAGAATCAGGTCGTCGCCGGCCTGCAACGACAGGTGCAGATGCGGCATCAGCCGCGCCTCGTCGCCGACCAGGCGCAGCAGCTCGTCATCGACCTCGACCGGGTCGAGCGAACTCAGGCGCAGCCGCGGCAGCTCCGGCACCTCGTCGAGCAGCCGGCGCACCAGCGCCCCGAGATTCGGCTGGCCCGGCAGATCGGCGCCGTAGGCGGTAAGGTCGACGCCGGTCAGCACCGCCTCGGCGGTGCCGGCCTCGACCAGCGCGCGGACCTGGGCGACGACTTGTTCGGCCGGCACGCTGCGGCTCGGGCCGCGCCCGTAGGGGATGATGCAGAAGGTGCAGCGGTGATCGCAGCCCTGCTGCACCTGGACGAAGGCGCGGGCGCGGCCGGCGAAGCCGGCGATCAGGTGGCCGGCGGTCTCGCGCACCGCCATGATGTCGTCGACGAGAACGCGCGGCGCGCCATCGGCCAGCCGCCGGAAGCTGTCGGCGTTCAGCTTCTCGGCGTTGCCGAGAACGTGGTCCACCTCGGGCATGGCGGCGAAGGCGTCGGGGGCGATCTGCGCGGCGCAGCCGGTGACGACAATGCGGGCGCCCGGGTGCTCGCGCCGCGCCTTGCGGATCGCCTGGCGCGCCTGGCGCTCGGCCTCGGCGGTGACGGCGCAGGTGTTGACGATGACCGCGTCGGCCAGGCCGGCGGCGGCGGCGTGGCCGCGCATCACCTCGGACTCGAAGGCGTTGAGGCGGCAGCCGAAGGTGACGATGCGCGGCTCGGCCATGGCGCCGCCTTCAGCCGAGCAGCGAGTCGTCGAGCGCGCCGGCGAAACTGATCGCCGCCGGACCGGTCATCGCGACGTGGCCGTCGGCGCGCCACTCGATCGCCAGCGTGCCGCCGTCGAGCGCGACCTCGACCTTGCGCTCGGCGAGCCCGCGGCGCACCGCCGCGACCGCGGTCGCGCAGGCGCCCGAACCGCAGGCGCGCGTGATCCCGGCGCCGCGCTCCCACACGCGCATGCGGATGCGCGTCGGCGACAGCATGGTCGCGACCTCGATATTGGCGCGCTGCGGGAACATCGGGTGGCGCTCCAATTGCGGCCCCAGCGCCGCCAGGTCGATCGCCTCGGCGTCGGGCACGAAGAAGACGGCGTGCGGGTTGCCGACATTGACGGCGACCGGATCGCGGAGCGGCCCCAGCGCCAGGTCGAGGCGCAACGTGTCGGCCGGCCCGGCCAGCGGGATGTCGCGCCAGTCGAGCCGCGCCGGCCCCATGTCCACGACGACAAGACCGCCGCCGGCGGCCGCGGCCTGCAACAGGCCCGCCGCCGTCTCGACCGCCACCCGATCGGTCCGCTTCTCGCGCATCAACAGCAGGGCGACGCAGCGCGTGCCGTTGCCGCAGGCCTCGACCTCGCCGCCGTCGGCGTTGAGGATGCGCAACGCGGCGTCGGCGTGGCCGTTCAGCGGCGGCTCGATGACGATGATCTGATCGCAGCCGACGCCGGTCCGCCGGTCGGCGATCGCGCGCGCCGCCGCCGGCCCGAGGGCGACCGGCCGGACGCGCCCATCGATGACGACGACGTCGTTGCCCAGGCCGTGCATCTTGATGAATTCGAATCCCGCCACGATGGCAGGGTATATGGGCCGGGATCCGGCCCGAGTCCACCGGATTCCGGGCGCGCGGCCGGTCGGCGGCGCCTTGACTTGGCTCGGCCCTGCCTCTAACTTCCGCCGCACGCCAAGGCGAGATTTACGATCCACCGGCCCCACGGGGCCACGTCCGTCCGCGAGTGTCGCGCACGGGCGCGTTCGAGTTTGTGTGACTTAGAGGCCGCTTCGCCATGTTCGAGACCCTGAGCCAGCGCCTCGGCGACGCGCTCGACCGCTTGCGGCGGCGCGGCGCGCTGTCCGAGGCCGACGTCGAGGCGGCGCTGCGCGAGGTGCGCGTGGCGCTGCTCGAGGCCGACGTGGCGCTGCCGGTGGTCAAGGACTTCATCGCCCAGGTGAAGGAGAAGGCCGTCGGCGAGACGGTGCTGAAGAGCGTCACGCCCGGCCAGATGGTGGTGAAGATCGTCCACGATCATCTGGTCGAGATGCTGGGCGGCGAGTCCAGGGGCCTCGATCTCGACGCGCCGGCGCCCGTGCCCGTCCTGATGGTCGGGTTGCAGGGCTCGGGCAAGACCACGAGCACGGCGAAGATCGCGCGCCGGTTGCACGAGCGCGAGCGGCGCAAGGTGCTGATGGCCTCGCTCGACACCCGGCGCCCGGCCGCCCAGGAGCAGCTCGCCCTGCTCGGCGCCCAAATCGGCGTCCGCGTCCTGCCCATCGTACCCGGCGAGCCGCCGCTGGCGATCGCCCGGCGCGCCCTCCAGACCGCGCGCCTCGAAGGTTACGACGCGGTGCTGCTCGACACCGCCGGGCGGCTGCACATCGACGACGCCCTGATGGCCGAAGTCGCGGCCGTGCGCGACGCGGTCAAGCCGGTCGAGACGCTGCTGGTGGCCGACGCCATGACCGGCCAGGACGCGGTCAACGTCGCCGCCGCGTTCCACCGGCGCATCGGCCTCACCGGCATCGTGCTCACGCGCGTCGACGGCGACGCGCGCGGCGGCGCCGCCTTGTCGATGCGCGCCGTCACCGGTTGCCCGATCAAGCTCATCGGCGTCGGCGAAAAGCTCGACGCGCTCGAGGACTTCCACCCCGACCGCATCGCCGGGCGCATCCTCGGCATGGGCGACGTCGTCGGGCTGGTCGAGAAGGCGGCCGAGTCCATCGAGCAGGAGGAGGCCGAGAAGCTCGCCCGCAAGATGCAGAAGGGCCAGTTCGATCTCGACGACCTGGCCAAGCAGCTCCGGCAGCTCCAGAAGATGGGCGGCCTCGGCGGCGTCATGGGCATGCTGCCCGGCATCGGCAAGCTGCAGAAGCAGCTCGCCGGCGCGCGCGTCGACGAAAAGATGCTGACGCGCCAGCAGGCGATCCTGTCGTCGATGACCAGGCTCGAGCGCCGGCGGCCGGAGCTCATCAAGGCGTCGCGCAAGCAGCGCATCGCCGCCGGCTCCGGCACCAGCGTGCCCGCGGTCAACCGCCTGCTGAAACAGCACCAGGAAATGTCGCGGATGATGAAGCAGATGAGCAAGCTGGGGCAAAAGGGCCTGATGCGCCACGGCCTGCCCGGCCTGCCGCCGCTTAGGTAGCCGATAGCTGATAACCAACAGGAGCAAACCATGGCACTGAAGATTCGACTCACCCGGGCCGGCGCCAAGAAACGCCCGTTCTATCGCGTCGTCATCGCCGACTCGCGCAGCCCGCGCGACGGCCGTTTCGTCGAGAAGATCGGCACCTACAACCCGATGCTGCCGCAGGGCCACGCCGACCGCCTCAAACTGGACACGGACCGCGTCCGGCACTGGCTCGGCGTCGGCGCCCAGCCGACCGAACGGGTCGCGTTGTTCCTCGCCCATGCCGGATTGGCGCCGATGCCCGCGCGCCGCGAGCAGCCGGTTCAAAGCAAGCCCAAGGCCAAGGCGCAGGAGCGCCTGAAGACGGCGGCCGAGGCCAAGACGGCGGCCGCGGCGCCGGCCGCGGCGCCGCCGGCCGAATAGCCGCGCGCGCAACCTCATGTTTCGACAGGCTCAACATGAGGTCCTCGTCCTGAGCCTGTCGAAGGACGAGGACCGGGTCACGGAGTCATGAAGCCAGGTGGACGTGCGCCGCCGCCCGGCAGCGACGACCCAATGGCGGTAACGAACCGCGTGCTGGTCGGCGTCGTCGCCGGCGCCCACGGCGTGCGTGGGGCGGTGCGCGTCCGCAGCTTCACCGAGCGCCCGGCGGACCTGGCGGCCTACGGCCCGCTCACCGACGAGGGCGGCCGGCGCCGCATCGCGCTGACCGTCGCCGGGCCGGCGCCGGGGGCGAAGGGCGGGCTGATCGCCCGCATCGCGGGGGTCGAGGACCGCGCCGCCGCCGCCGCGCTCCGGGGCCTCCGGCTCTATGTCCCGCGCACCGCCCTGCCGGAACCGGCGTCGGACGAATACTACTGCGCCGACCTGATCGGGCTGGCCGTGGAATTGCTGGACGGATCGCCCTTCGGGCGCGTCGCGGCGGTGGACAATTTCGGCGCCGGCGACGTGATGGAGATCGAGCGGCCGGCCGGCGGCGCGCTCAGCGTGCCGTTCACGAAGGCCGTCGTCCCGGTGGTGGACCCGGCCGGCGGGCGCATCGTCCTCGACCCGCCGCCGGGGTTGCTGGAAAACCCGGAAGCCCCGCCCCGCCGGAAAGGCGTGAAACCATAGAGGCAGCGCGCCAGGGAGGCCGGCAAGGCGTAGAGGGTGCAAGTGCCTTACAGCGAAGGTTTAACACGCCACGCTGGCCCCGGGTCTTGCGCGTCGCATCGTGAGGTGCGGGGCGACCCCATCCAGTCGGATGTAGGGGCGGGTTTGAAACCCGCCCCTACGGCATCTCGCCAAGGCGCGGTCGCGGACGCCTGCGCGGACCGGTCTCGTCCCGCGGGACGAACCCTCAAAAAAATTGAGCGATCTACCCCATGCCCAGCGGGCGAACGACACCAAAATGTCGCTTTCAGGACAGTTTCGCCCGGCGGGCCTTCGCCCACCGACCTTGCTTCGCCCGCCGAAGCGAGCTTCGCGAAGGCGGGAGGCCTTCGGCCCGTAGGCGGGAGCGAGCGACTCCGCGCCCGGTCCAGGGAGGACGGCCGCAAGTACGTCTCTACGATGTCAAACAGCAGGCGGCCGATGCCGCGCGGCCAAGGTAGGATCATAGTCCTATATAGTCAAGGGTCGGGCCTGGGCGAATGGACGACGAGCCTGCGGGATGGAGGACGGTGGAAAGATGGAACGGGTCATCAATCTGCATATCGGGAAGCTGCCGAAAGGGGTCTATCTCGACACCTCGGACGAGCAGCCGGGCCTGGCGGCGCAAGGCCGCACCATCGCCGAGACCCTGGAGATCGCGCGCGACGTGGCGAGGAAACTCCTCGAGGCGCGGGCCGAGCGGGAAGGCGATGCGGCGCTGCGGCCGGCCGCCGATTCGTTCGATTATCCATTGATCGTCGGCGGCTGATGGGCCGGCTTGCCGGGTTCCGCTATCGCGAGGTCGTGCGGCGGCTCAGGAAATTCGGGTTCGGTTCGACCGCCACGCGGCGGGCAGCCACGAGATTTGGTACAACTTGACGACGGGCCCCTACACCACCGTGCTCAATCATTCGGGCGATATGCCGGGGGGCACGCTTCGCGCGATCCTGAGGCAGCCGGCATCAGTCCCGAGCAGCTTTTTGGCAAGTGACGAGGGCAGCGGTGGCGCCTCGCCGCCGATCCAAACCGAGGCGGTTCCTAACCCCGGAACCAGATTCGTGAATCGCGCGTGACGCTGTTCGTCGGCGGCCGCAGCAGTAGAATGGCGGCGGTGTGCCCGAAGTGAAGTGAGACGAAGCGATGGACAAAAAAGTTTCGCGTGACGACAGGACGACGGCGCTCGGGCTGTGGACGCAAGCCAAGAGTTTCGCCAGTGCAGCCGACTTTCTAATCGACAATGGTTGGGAGGGGCCGTTCGATCATCCAACATACTACCTTTTGGGACACGCCATCGAGCTGGCGTTAAAATCATTTCTTCGTGCAAAGGGGAAGACACCCCATGATCTCTGGCTACTTCGCCACGACCTCGATGCCGCTTTAGAACTGGCTAACTCCTTGGGGTTGCCGGCGTCTCCAGTCCAACGGGCCGCCATCCACGGTCTGAACTTGTACTATAAGGCTAAAGAGTTCGAGTACATCGTCACCGGCTACAAAGAGTTGCCTACTCTCGAAATACTTCAGGAGTGCGCCGATGCGCTGATCAGCGACGTTTCGGCTGTGGCCCGGCAGTGAAGCGAGTGCGCTACTCCACGCTCGCCTGTTCGCACCACGACCGGCGAGGGCCACCGGCGTAAGGGCGGGCGAGGCCGGCGGCGAGGAGGGCCGCCGCGAGGTCGAGGCCGGTCGATGTGCGCACCCGGGCGACGACGCGGCCACCGAACTTGTCGTGGGCGATGTCGCTGAGCGCGAGCTCGGCCGCGCCGACCTGTGCCGCCACGAAATCGCGCGCGTCGAGGGCGAGCGCACGTTCGGCGGCGCAGGCGCCGGTCAGTTCCGGCGCGTCGATGCCGAAGAGGCGGACCGCCGTCTCGACCTCCTGATCGAGCCAGATGCGGGCGCGCACGCGGATCGTGTCGCCGTCGATGACCGCGACCAGGCGCGCCGGCACCGGCCCGGCCAGCATCTCCGCGCGGGCCGCGCCGCCGGCCGGGGCGACGAGCAGCGCGGCGCCGATCGCTGCCTGCCACAGGTGTCGCCGTCCGATCATCTGCGCCCGCGCTGCATGTCCGTTACCGGCGAGTACGCCCACGAGCAACGCCCCGATGCGATTTTAGGGTAATTTTCCTATCTCCAGATTCAAGCGGATTCTGCGCCCGCGCGCGGACGCGGGGCAAACGGAAATACAACCCAAAGTAGAAAAACTATCGGCCCGCCGCAGTAGAGCCGGACTCAGAAATCGACGCAGCGGCCGTTGCGTTCCCAGTCGCCGTAGCGGGTCGGTTCCGGGCCCTTGGGCCCGCCGGTCTCTTTCACCGCCGGCGGGGGTTTTGCCGCGGCCGGCGCGGGCGGCTTGGCGGGGGGCGTCGGGCCGCGGTCGGTCATTTTAGCAATATGGGCGCGGCGGGGCCCCCCCCCCATGCATTAACGCGGCCCGGCGCGGC
>JBBECF010000069.1:10980-34981 GCA_040881945.1 Dongiaceae bacterium
GCGGGGGGGGGGGGGGGGGGGTGGGGGGGGGGGGGGGGGCGGGGGTGGTTTTTTTTATAATTTTGGGCGGGGGGGGCCGCGCCGCCAAGGCTTGACCGCGGCGCGGCGCGGCCCACCTTACGGGGCGCCCGGAGGGACGACATGGCCTATGCCCGCACCGCCCTGCTGCTGGCCGCGCTGACCGGCCTGTTCCTCGCCGTCGGCTATCTGCTCGGCGGCGCGGGCGGCATGTTCTTCGCGTTCCTGCTGGCACTCGCCATGAACGCCTTCGCCTATTGGAATTCCGACAAGGTCGTGCTGCGCATCCATGGCGCGCGCGAGGTCGATGCGGCTGCCTCGCCGGAGCTGCACGGGCTGGTGCGCGAATTGGCGGGCCGCGCCGGGCTGCCGGACCCGCGCGTCTATCTGATCGAGAGCGACCAGCCGAACGCCTTCGCCACCGGCCGCAACCCGGCGAACGCGGCCGTCGCGGCGACCACCGGCCTGCTCGAACGCCTGAGCCGGGAGGAGATCGCCGGGGTGATCGCGCACGAGCTCGCCCATGTCCGCAACCGCGACACGCTGATCATGACCGTCACGGCGACGATCGCCGGCGCCGTCGGCATGCTCGCCAACTTCGCGTTGTTCTTCGGCGGCAATCGCAACAACCCGCTCGGCATCGTCGGCGTGCTGCTGGTGGCAATCCTGGCGCCGGTCGCGGCGATGCTGGTGCAGGTCGCGATCAGCCGGTCGCGCGAGTTCGAGGCCGACCGCGGCGGCGCCGAGATCTGCGGCCGGCCGCTGTGGCTGGCGGCGGCCCTGGAGAAGATCGAGGCGGCGGCGCGGCGCATCGACAACCACCGCGCCGAGGCGAACCCGGCGACGGCGCATCTGTTCATAATCAACCCGCTGCACGCGCATCGCGTCGACGGCCTGTTCTCGACCCATCCGAGCACGGCCGAGCGCGTGCGCCGCCTGCGCGCGATGGCCGGCGCGGCGGGGCCGTGGGGTTGAAGCGGGCGAAAAAGGGGACTGTCCCCTTTTCCGCGCGCGGCGTCGCCTTCGAGTTGCTGCAGGCGGTACTGCGCCGGGGGCGGCCGCTCGACGAGGCGCTGGCCGGGCACGCCGGACTCGCCCGGCTCGAGACACGCGACCGCGGCTTCGCGCGCATGCTGACGGCGACGACGCTGCGCCGGCTCGGCCAGATCGACGCCGTCCTCGACCGCTCCGTGACGCGGCCGTTGCCGGCGCGCGCCGCTTCCGTGCGCGACCTGTTGCGCCTCGGCGCGGCGCAGCTCCTGTTCCTCGGCACCCCCGCCCATGCCGCCGTCGACGGCACGGTCGAGCTGGTCGCGCGCGGCGGGCCGGAAGCGGCCGGGTTCAAGGGCCTGGCCAACGCCGTGCTGCGCCGGATCGCGCAAGAGGGCGAGGGCATGCTGGCGGCGACCGCCGACCCGGCCGTCAACACGCCGGCCTGGCTGTGGCGATCCTGGTGCGCGGCCTATGGCGAGGCGACCGCGACCGACATCGCCGCGGCGCATCTGGGCGAGCCGCCGCTCGATCTCACGGTCAAGGGCGACGCCGCCGCCTGGGCCGAGCGCCTGGGCGCGACGGTGCTGCCGACGGGTGGCCTGCGGCGGCCGCTCGGCGGCGCGGTCGAGGACCTGCCGGGCTACGCCGAGGGCGCCTGGTGGGTGCAGGACGCCGCCGCCGCGCTGCCGGCGCGGCTGCTCGGGCCGGTCGCGGGGCTGCGGGTCGTCGATCTCTGCGCCGCGCCCGGCGGCAAGACGGCGCAACTGGCGGCGGCCGGCGCCGATGTCACGGCGGTCGATCGCTCGGCGGCACGGCTCGAGCGGCTGGCCGCCAACCTGGCGCGCCTGCATCTGACCGCCCGCATCGTCGCCGCCGATGCCGCGCAATGGCGGCCGCCGGCGCCGGCCGAGGCCGTGCTGCTCGACGCGCCCTGCACGGCGACCGGCACGATCCGCCGCCATCCCGACATCCCCTGGTTGAAGACCGCGGACGACCTGGCGAAGCTCGTGCCCTTGCAGGACCGTCTGCTCGCCGCCGCGGTCGAGATGACGGCGCCGGGCGGCGTCCTCGTCTATTGCGTCTGCTCGTTGCAACCCGAAGAGGGACCGCAGCGCATCGCGGCGCTGCTCGCCGCCGGTGCGCCGGTCGCGCCCCTGCCGATCGATCCGGCCGAAATCGGCGGCCTCGCCGAGGCGATCACCGGGACGGGCGAGCTGCGCACCCTGCCCTGCCATCTGGCCGGGCTGGGCGGGCTCGACGGGTTCTATGCGGCGCGGCTGCGGCGGCGGTGAGCCGCGACCCTTCTCAAGCACCCCGTTAGCTGTTAGGTAGTGCGCCATGCGCCAGCGTCTCCGCATCGCGCCGTCGCTGTTGGCGGCGGACTTCGCCCGCCTCGGCGAGGAGCTTCGGGCGGTGACGGCGGCCGGCGCCGATTACGTCCATATCGACGTCATGGACGGGCATTTCGTGCCCAACATCACGATCGGTCCAAGCGTCGTGAAGGCGCTCCGCCCGCACAGCGGCCTGCCCTTCGACGTGCATCTGATGATCGCGCCGGTCGATCCCTATATCGCCGAGTTCGCCGCGGCCGGCGCCGACATCATCACCGTGCACCCCGAATCCGGGCCGCATCTGCACCGCACCATCCAGCTCATCAAGTCGTTGGGCAAGAAGGCCGGGGTGGCGCTCAACCCGGCGACGCCGGCGGCGGCCGTCGACGACGTGCTGGGCGACATCGATCTGGTGCTGGCGATGACGGTCAATCCGGGGTTCGGCGGGCAGGGCTTCATCATGAGCCAGCTCGACAAGATCGCGGGCCTGCGCCGGCGCATCGACGAAGCCGGCGGCCGGATCATCGACCTCGAGGTTGACGGCGGCATCAATGGCGAGACGGCGGCCCTGGCCGCGGCGGCCGGCGCCGACATGCTGGTCGCCGGCACCGCGGTCTTCGCCGGCGGCGCCACCGCCTATGCCGACAACATCCGGCGGTTGCGTGGCCGTGGCTGATGGCGCGATCGCCGGGCCGGACGACCGCGACCGCCCGCAGCCGAGGCGGCGGGCCGGCCCGGCGCCGTCGGGCGGCGCCGGCGCGCTGCTCCGCCTGCCGCGCGAGGTGCTGTGGCAGCGCCTGGGCTACCGCCTGCGCGCCCCCTGGTTCGCCAGCGCCGTCTATCGCCTGACGCTGCCGGCGCGGCCGGACGGATCGGTCGCGCTCGGCTTTCCCGACCCGTGGCCCGGCAACGCCGCGCTCGGCGGCGCGCTCATCCAGGGGACGTTCGCGCTCGCCGACGAGACCATCCGCAACCCGGCCCCGCTATGGGCGCCGATCGGCGCCGACCCGGCCTGGCTCGAGGAGCTGCACGGCTTTGCCTGGCTGCGCGATCTGCGCGCGGTCGGCGGCGACACCGGCCGGCGCGCCGCGCGCGATCTGGTCGGAAGCTGGATCGACGACAACGCGCGCTGGCGGCCGCTGCCGTGGCGCCCGGACCTGATCGGCCAGCGCCTGGCCGCCTGGATCGCCCAGTACGACTTCTTCGGCGCCAGCGGCGACGCCGGGTTGCGCGGCCGGCTCCTGGTCAGCGCCGCGCGCCAGGCCTGCCACCTGGCCCGCGTGCTGCCCGCCGGGTTGACCGGCGGCGCTTTGATCGTCGCGATCAAGGGGCTGATCTATGCCGGGCTGGCGCTGCCGCGCGGCGAGGCCTGGCTGGCGCGCGGGCTGGTCCTGCTCGAGACCGAGCTGGCGCGCCAGATCGGCGCCGACGGCGGCCATGTCGAGCGCAGCCCGTCGGCGCATCTGGCGGTGCTGCGCCACCTGATCGATCTGCGCGCGGCGCTCGACACCGCCGGCCGACCGCTGCCGAGTGGCCTGCCGGCCGCGATCGACGGCCTGGCCTCGATGCTGCGCCTGTTCCAGCACGGCGACGGCGGCCTGGCGCTGTTCAACGACAGTAACGAGGAGGAGAGCTGGCAGATCGACATGGCGCTCGGCCGTGCCGACGCCCACGCGCGACCGCTCGTGAGCGCGCCGCAGAGCGGCTTTCAGCGGCTGGTCGCCAACCGCACCGTCGTGCTGGTCGACAGCGGGGCGCCGGCGCCGCCCGGCTTCGACGCCCATGCCCATGCCGGGACACTCAGCTTCGAAATGAGCGTCGGGCGCGAGCGCCTGATCGTCAATTGCGGGGCGCGCGCGAGCGGCGCCGAGTGGCGTCTGGCGCAGCGCAGCACCGCCGCCCATTCGACCCTGGTCGTCGACGACACCAATTCGAGCGAGCTGCTGGCCGGGGGCGGGCTGGCGCGGCGCCCGCGCGCCGTCACCTGCCGCCGCGAGGAGAGCGACGGCAATATCTGGCTCGACCTCGGCCACGACGGCTATGCCGCGCCGTTCGGCCTGGCGCACCGGCGCCGCCTCTACCTCGCCGCCAGCGGCGACGAGCTGCGCGGCGAGGACCGCCTGACGCGCAGCGGCCGGCGCGGCCGCGGCCGGCCGTTCGAGCTACGCTTCCATTTGCACCCGCAGGTCCAGGCGTTCATCGCCCAGAACGGCCAGGCGGCGATCCTGCGCCTGGCGGGCGGCAGCGGCTGGCGGCTGCGCGCGGCCGGCGTCGGCATGGCCCTCGACGACAGCGTCTATCTCGGCCGCCGCGGCCAGGTGCGCCGAACGCAGCAGATCGTGCTGGCCGGCGTCGCCGACGAGGACGAGACCGCGGTCAAGTGGGCGCTCGCCCGCGAGTCGCGGCGGCGTTAGTGTCCTGCTATCGCAGTTTCGTGAGTCGGGCCTCGCCCTTCGACAAGCTCAGGGTGAGGCCCTCATGCTGAGCCTGTCGAAGCATGACGGCCGCGGCGGTGCCTCACGAAATTGCGGTTCCGGCGACTAACTAGACCGCCCATGCCCTGGACCTGGCTTGCCGCGGCGTTCGTTCTCGCCTTCGCCGCGACGGCGGTGCTGACCGGCGTCGTGCTGCGCCTGCTGCGCCGCTACGCCGTGCTCGACCGGCCGAGCGCGCGCAGCAGCCATGGCGCGCCGACGCCGCGCGGCGGCGGCCTGGCGGTGCTGGCGGTGCTGCTGCCGGCCTGGGCGGCGATCGGGTTGGCCTGGCCCGCGGCCGGGGCCGGCGGCGCCGCGCTCGCCGGCGTCCTGCCGGCGGCGCTGCTGCTCGCCGCGGTGTCGTGGATCGACGACCTGCGCGGCCTCGATCCGCGCCTGCGGCTGGCGGCGCAGGTGCTGGCGGTCGGCATCGGCCTCGCGGCGATGGCGCCGGCGCCGGTGTTCCAGGGGCTGCTGCCGCCGTGGCTCGACCGCCTGGCCGCCGGCCTCGCCTGGCTGTGGTTCGTCAATCTGTTCAATTTCATGGACGGCATCGACGGGCTGGCGGCGAGCGAGACCGCCTGCCTCGGCGGCGGACTGGCGCTGATCGCGCTGATCGGCGGCGCGGGCGGCGCGACCGCCCCGCTCGGCCTGACGCTGGCCGCGGCGGGGCTCGGTTTCCTGCTGTGGAACCGGCCGCCGGCCAAGCTGTTCCTCGGCGACGTCGGCAGCGTGCCGCTCGGTTATCTCGCCGGCTGGCTGCTGCTCGACGCCGCGGCGGCCGGGGCCTGGGCGGCGGCGCTGATCCTGCCGGCCTATTACCTGGCCGACGCGACCCTGACGCTGGCCGGCCGGGCAGGGCGCGGCGAAAGCGTGACCGAGGCCCATGCCGAGCACTTCTACCAGCGCGCCGTGCGCGCCGGCCGCAGCCACGGCCAGGTCGTGCTGATGGTGCTGGCGGCGAACGCGGCGCTGATCGCGCTCGCGCTCGGCGCCGAGCGCGGCGAGCGGGTCGCCGGCCTGGTCGGCGCCGCCGCCACGGTGACCCTGCTGCTGCGCCGCCTGACGCGGCCCCCCCGGGTTAAACCCGGGGGCTCGCGATGAGCCGCGTGCTCGTCACCGGCGCCACCGGATTCATCGGGCCGGCGCTGGTCGAGGAGCTACGCAAGGCCGGCTTCACGGTGCGCGTGGCGCTGCGCCGCGACGCCGCGCTGCTGCCCGGGGTCGAGTACACGATCGCCGGCGCCGTCGGACCGGCGACCGACTGGCGCCCGGCGCTGGTTGGGGTCGCGGCGGTCGTCCATCTCGCGGCCCGGGCGCAAGCCCGGTCCGGCGCTTCGGCCGCCGCCCTGGCCGCGCTGCGCGAGGTCAACAGCCTCGGCACGCGGCGCCTGGCCGAGGCGGCCGCCGCGGCCGGCGTGCGTCGCTTCGTGTTCCTCAGCTCGGTCAAGGCGATGGGCGAGGCCAGCCCGCCCGGCCGGCCGTTCGTCGAAAGCGATCCGGCGCGGCCGGCCGACGCCTACGGCCGCTCGAAGCTCGAAGGCGAGACCGCGCTGCGCGAGGTCGCGGCCGCGACCGGGATGGCGGCCGCCGTACTGCGCGCGCCGCTGGTCTACGGCCCCGGCGTCAAGGGCAATTTCCTGCGCCTGCTGCGCGCCGTCGAACGCGGCTTGCCGCTGCCCGTCGGCGCGCTGCGCAACCGCCGCAGCCTGATCTATCTCGGCAATTTGACGAGCGCGCTCGGCCTCGCCTTGCGCCATCCGGCGGCGGCCGGCGAGACCTTCCTGGTCAGCGACGGCGAAGACGTCTCGACCGCCGAGCTGGTGCGCCGCCTGGCCCGCGCCCTGGGGCGCCCGGCGCGGCTGTTGCCGGTGCCGCCGGCCGTGCTGCGCCTCGCCGACCGGCTGTCCGGGCGCCGCCGTTTGCTGGCGCCGCTGGTCGACGATCTCGCCGTCGACTCCGGCCGCATCCGCGAGCGCCTGGGCTGGGCGCCGCCGTTCGGCCTCGACGACGGGCTCGCCGCTACGGTTGCGTGGCACCGCCGGTCGGCCGGCCGGTGATGGCGCAGCGCGCCGCCTATGGTATGGTCGCGCCCTCGATCCGCGAGGGGCCGCCGCATGTCCGATAGGTCCGTCCCGTCGCCGTTTCTCTCGGCACGGTCCGCCGTCGCCTTCGTCCACGACGTGGCGATGGCCGCGGCCTCGTTCGTGCTGGCGCTGTATCTGCGCCTGGGCGGCCGGATGTTCGATTACATGGGCGATACGTTGCTTTGGGCGGCGGCAATCTTCGCGGCCATCGCCGCCGCGGTGTTCTGGGCGGTCGGGCTGTATCGCGGCGTCTGGCGCTATGCGTCGATGAACGATCTGCTGGCGATCGTGCGCGGCGTCACCCTGACGATCCTGGTGTTCCTGCCGGTCATGTTCATGCTGTCGCGGCTCGAAGGCGTGCCGCGCTCGACGCTGGCGATCAACTGGCTGGTGCTGATCTTCCTGCTCGGCGCGCCGCGCTTCGTCTATCGCATCCTCAAGGACGGCGGCCTGGCCCATGTGCTGGAGCGCGGCAACGGGTTGCGCGTGCCGGTGCTGCTGGTCGGCGCCGGCGATGCCGCCGAGCTGTTCATCCGCGAGATGGCGCGCGACCGGGCGGCGCCGTTCCAGGTCGCGGGCATCCTGGACATGGACGCGCGCCGGATCGGCCAGCGCATCCACGGCGTGCCGGTGCTGGGCGACATAGAGACCGGCCAGCGGGTCATCGACGGCTTGCGCCGGCGCGAGCGGCCGCCGCAGCGCCTGATCGTCACCCGCGAGACGGCGGCGCCGCAGCTCCGCCGGCTGCTCGATCTGGCCGAGGCCAACGGCATGACCCTGGCGCGGCTGCCGCGGCTGGCCGAGCTGCAGAGCGGCGACGGCGCGGCCTCGCCGGTGCAGGTGCGCCCCGTCGCGCTCGAGGACCTGCTCGGCCGGCCGCGCACGGTGCTCGACCGCGAGCCGATGCGGCGCCTGGCGGTCGGCAAGCGCATCCTGATCACCGGCGCCGGCGGATCGATCGGGGCCGAATTGGCGCGGCAACTCGCCGCCTTCGCGCCGGCGCATCTCGCCTTGCTCGACCACGGCGAATACGCGCTCTATACGATCGACGGCGAAATCGGGCGGCGCTGGCCGAATCTAAGCCGCAGCGCGATCCTTGCCGACGTCCGCGATTCGGCGCGGCTCGACCGGGCGATGGCCGATGAGCGCCCCGAGCTGGTGTTCCACGCGGCGGCCTTGAAGCATGTGCCGATGGCCGAAGCCAACCCGGCCGAAGCGGCGCTGACCAACACCGTCGGCACGCGCCGGGTCGCCGACGCGGCGCGCGCCGCCGGCGTCGCCGCGATGGTGCTGATCTCCACCGACAAGGCGGTGAACCCGACCAGCGTGCTCGGCGCCACCAAGCGCCTGGCCGAAAGCTATTGCCAGGCGCTCGACATCGCCGATCCCCGGGTTAAACCCGGGGACCCGCGGCCCGGCGGCACCCGCTTCATCACCGTGCGCTTCGGCAACGTGCTGGGATCGACCGGGTCGGTCGTGCCCCTGTTCCAACGGCAATTGGCCGAGGGCGGTCCGCTGACCGTCACCCATCGGGAGATGACGCGCTATTTCATGACGGCGCGCGAGGCGATCGAGCTGGTGCTGCGCGCCTCGGCGCTCGGCGCCGCCGACGAAGGCGCGGCGCGCGGCCGCATCTTCATCCTCGACATGGGCGAGCCGGTGCGCATCCTCGATCTCGCCCGCCAGGTGATCCGGCTGTCCGGCCAACGACCGGAGATCGACATCGCGATCGCGTTCACCGGGCCGCGGCCCGGCGAGAAGCTGACCGAGGAGTTGTTCCACGCCGGCGAGGCGATGGCGCCGGCCGGCGTCCCCGGGCTGCTGCTGGCGGCGCCGCGCACGGCCGATTTGGCCCTGCTGCGCGGCGGCCTCGACGAGCTGGCCGAGACCGCCCGCGGCGGTGGCGACGCCGAAGTGATCGCGCTGCTGCGCCGCCTGGTGCCCGAATACAAGGCGCGACCGCAGCCCGGACCGGCCGCCCGCGCCGCCGCCGGCCGATGAGCACGCCAGAGAGGCGGCGGCCCTGAGCATGGACCGGCGCATCGCCCGCGCCCTGATCTCGGTCTCCGACAAGACCGGGGTGGTCGAGCTCGGGCGCTTCCTCGCCGCGCGCGGGGTCGAGATCCTGTCCACCGGCGGCTCGGCCGCCGCGCTCGCCGCCGCCGGCGTGCCGGTCGTCGACGTGGCAGCGCATACCGGGTTCCCGGAAATCCTCGGCGGCCGGGTCAAGACCCTGCACCCGAAGATCCACGGCGGCATCCTCGCCCGCCGCGACCGCGCCGACGACTGCGCCGCGCTGGCCGCCCACGGCATCGCCGAGATCGATTTGGTCGTGGTCAACCTCTATCCATTCGAGGCGACGGCGGCGTCCGGCGCCGGCCGCGCCGCCTGCATCGAGCAGATCGACATCGGCGGCCCGGCCCTGATCCGCGCCGCGGCCAAGAACCAGGACTTCGTCGCCGTCGTCACCGACCCCGCCGACTATGCCGCCGTGATGGCGGAACTGGAGTGCCGCGACGGCGCCGTCGGCGCGGCGTTGCGCCGCCGCCTCGCCGCCGCCGCCTTCGCCCGCACCGCCGCCTACGACGCGGCGATCGCCGGTTGGCTGGCGCGCGCGGAAGGCGAGACGTTGCCGCCGCTGCTGACCCTCGCGGGGCGGTGCCGGCAGGCCTTGCGCTACGGCGAGAACCCGCACCAGAAGGCGGCGTTCTACGCCGCGATCGACCCCGGCGGCGGGACGCGGCCGGGCGTCGCCACGGCGCGCCAGCTCCAGGGCAAGGAGCTCAGCTTCAACAATCTCGCCGACGCCGCCGCCGCCTTCGAGCTGGCCGCCGAGTTCGAGCGCCCGGCGGTCGTCATCGTCAAGCACGCCAACCCGTGCGGCGTCGCGGTCGGCGACGACCTCGCGGCGGCTTACGCCCGCGCGCTCGCCTGCGACCCGGTCAGCGCCTATGGCGGCATCGTCGCCGTCAACCGGCCGCTCGACGCGGCGGCCGCCGAGGCGATCGCCGGGCTGTTCGTCGAGGTCGTTATCGCGCCGCAGGTGGACGAAGGCGCGCGCGCGGCGCTCGCCGCGAAGCCGAATCTGCGCCTGCTCGAGACCGGCGGCCTGCCCGATCCCGCCGCGCCGGGCCTGGAGTCGCGCTCGCTCGCCGGCGGGTTTCTCGTTCAGGAGCGCGACGCCGGCCGGGTCGCCGAGCGCGACTTGAAGGTCGTAACGCGGCGGGCGCCGAGCGCGCGGGAACGCGCCGACCTGCTGTTCGCTTTCAAGGTCGCCAAGCACGTCAAGTCGAACGCCATCGTCTATGCCAGGGACGGGGCGACGGTCGGCATCGGCGCCGGCCAGATGAGCCGCGTCGACGCCGCGCGCATCGCCGCCTGGAAGGCGCGCGCGGCGGCCGACGCGGCCGGCGAGAAGGACAGCCGCGCCGAAGGCTCGGTCGTCGCCTCGGACGCATTCTTTCCGTTCGCCGACGGGCTGCTGCTCGCGGCGGCCGCCGGCGCGACGGCCGTGATCCAGCCGGGCGGCAGTTTGCGCGACGCCGAGGTGATCGCGGCGGCCGACGAGGCCGGCCTCGCCATGGTCTTTACCGGCATGCGCCACTTCCGGCATTGAAGGCATTCAACGCCGGCGTCGCGACAGAGCCAGAATTGCGTTCCACATTTGACGATCGACGACCCGAACCGCGCGCGCGGTCTTACGGAAGATTACGCGCGGTTCCGCATCCGCCAAGTAGATGACTGCTCGATCGGCAAGGGACAGATAATCCGGAAGAAGGAGCAGGCTTCGATGATAGCGCCGCATCACGATCTCGGTCGGTACAAAGTGGCCACCCAATGCCACGCGTTGTCCGATTCGCTGGAGGCATAGATCGGGATCGAATACGAACAGATAAGTC
Source organism: Dongiaceae bacterium (assembly GCA_040881945.1). Taxonomy (GTDB): domain Bacteria; phylum Pseudomonadota; class Alphaproteobacteria; order Dongiales; family Dongiaceae; genus JBBECF01. The sequence goes on from JBBECF010000069.1 coordinate 21,783, forward strand.
AGTTCGACGAGATAGCCCTGAGACCTCGCATGGCGCAGCCATCGTGATAACGTCAGGCTAGCCAACGTGGTTTCGATGGCGAAAGACTGACGCTGCTCCAGCAGCTCGGTACGCCGCTGCAGCGCCCACCGACCGGCGGATAGCGCCCAGCGCTGCGGGTGGCCCGGCGAAGCCGACCCCGCGACGTCATCGGCGTTCAGGAATTTCTCGCCGGCGAGGAGTTCGGAGAAATGTGTTCGTGCGAAGGTCGACTTACCGGCGCCGTTTGGACCGGCGAGAAGCCAAAGCCTTGGTCGCGCCATAGCGGCCGCCCTGTCTGAGGAATGGGTTCTCGAGTTTCTTCAGCTTGACCCGGCGGCCGTCCGGATAGAGCGCGACCAGATATCCGCCACGCCCCTGATAGGCCGGCAGGCCGGCGGCCCAGGCGCGCGCGATCGCCTGTCGGACCGCCTCGCGGTAGTGCTTCAAGGCTCCTCGCATGGCCCTAGTCTATACGGCCTGGGCCGCAAATCCGTGCGATTTTTCGGGGCTGACTTCGCCGCTTCCGACATCCGCGGCGGCTCGGCGCCGCGGCTCCCGCACCGTCAGCAGCAGCAGGCCGACGACGGAGAACGGCGGGATCGGAGTCTCGCGCCGAGCGCGGCGGGAGGACTTCAGCCGCGTCGACCTCACGCCGCCTCTCGGAACGCCAGGAGCGCGGCCGCGCCGCCGATCATCAGCGGCCAGGCGACGGCGGGGCCGAACAGGATGCGCCACAAGCGATGTTTGGGCTCGTAGCCGAGACCGTGGACAAAGCCGCCGCTCGTGCCCAGCAGCATCAGCGGCAGAATGGCGTGCGCCAGCGGCGTCATCTCCCGCCCGATCGCGTAGGGATAGGCGATCAGTCCGAGCGCGAGGGTCGCCGCCAGAAGGAGAGAGACGAGCCGCATCGCAGGCGCGGCGTCAACGCCTGTCGTCGGGATCGTCGAGCTCGAGCCACATCGCGTTGAGAATCGCGAAGGCGCAGGCGAGCCAAAATCCGAGGACCCAGGAAAAATACCACATGGCGTCGGTCCTCCCATGCGCCCTTGTCAGTAGCTGTTTTCGTTGCTGTCGAGATCGGCCGCCGTCACCTTGCCCCACAGCACGCGGTAGACCCACGCGGTGTAGGCGAGAACGAGCGGCATCAGGACGACAGTCGCAATCAACAAGACGAAGAGCGTCATCGCGCTCGACGACGCGTCGAAAACGGTGAGACTGTGCGAGGGCACGGTCGAGGACGGCAGAAGGAAGGGATAAATCGAGACCCCGGCCGTCGCGACGACGCCGGCGACCGAGAGCGAGCTGGCGACGAAGGCGATCCCCGGCATCCCCGTGCGCAGCAGAACCGGAACCAGCGCCGCACCGGCGAAGCCGAGGATCGGCGCGAGCGGCGCCCAGGCGTAAAGCCGGTAGTTCGAAAGCCATGCCCCCGGCTCGACGATCGCCTCTTTCAGGGTCGGGTTCGAAGCCCCGCCGCGCGCCAGCCCGGCCGTGACGACATACCCATCGAGGCCGTAGGCGACCCAAAGTCCCGCCAGCGCGAAGAGAAGGATCAGCGCGACGGCCGCAACCGTCGCGCCGATCCTGGCGCGCGCCGCGATGGGGTCAGCGGTCTTGACCGCGAGCCAAACGCCGCCATGCATCGCGAGCATCGCGACGCTGACGACGCCCGCGAGCAGCGCGAAGGGGTTGAGCAGGCCGAGAAGCCCGCCTTCGTAGATCGGGCGCAGGGTCTCGTCGTAATGAAAGGGGACGCCGCGGATGACATTGCCGACGGCGACGCCGAAGATGAGGGCAGGGACGAACCCGCCGACGAAGAGCGCCCAGTCCCAGAAGCGGCGCCATCTCGTGTCGGCCAATTTCGAGCGGAACTTGAAGCCGACGGGCCGCAAGATCAGCGCGGCGAGCACGAGCAGCATCGCCAGGTAGAAGCCCGAGAAACTGAGGGCGTAGAGATAGGGCCAGGCGGCGAAGATCGCGCCGCCGCCGGTGATGAGCCAAACTTGGTTGCCCTCCCAGACGGGACCGACAGTGTTGATGACGATGCGACGTTCGACATCCGTCTTTCCGACGAAAGGCAGCAGCATGCCCGTGCCGAGGTCGAACCCGTCGGTGACGGCGAAGCCGATCAGAAGCACCCCGAGCAGGAGCCACCAGAGGACGCGCAGGGTCTCGTAGTCGATCGGAATTTCCACCCGCGTCGTCCCGTCACTCGGCCGGCCGCGCGGCGGCATGGTCGCGATAGTTGTCCGGTCCGAGCCTTGTGTACTTGACCATGAGGTAGGCGTCGACGACGGCGAGCGCGGAATAGAACAAGATGAACGCGCCCAGCGAGAGCATCACGTTCGAGGCGGGAACGTCCGAGGCGGCGAGGAAGGTCGGAAGGATGCCGTCGATGGCCCAGGGCTGGCGTCCATATTCGGCGACGATCCAGCCGAGCTGCGCCGCGATCCACGGCAGCGGAAGGCTCCACATGAAGACATGCATCAGCCAGCGCGTGTCGTGCAGCCTGCGTTTCGCCGAAAGATAAAAAGCGAGCGCGAACATGGCGATAAAAAGGAGGCCGATCCCCACCATGACGCGGAACGACCAGAACAGCGCCGCGACATCGGGGACCGTGTCCCAGGCGGCGCTCTCGATCTCCGTTGCGCTCGCGTTCTCGATATCGGCGCGATGGCGCTTGAGCAGGAGCGCGAACCCCAAGTCGCGCCACCCGCTCTCGACGACGGCGCGGGCCGCCGCGTTCGTGCGATCCGCCCGCAGGGTCGCGAGCGCCTTGTAGACGTCGAGGCCGCGCGCGATGCGTTCGCGATTCTCCTCCACCATCTGGAAGATGCCGGGGACCGGCTTGTCGAGCGAGCGCGTCGCGATGATGCCGAGGAGCCACGGCACCTCGATCGCGTAGTGGGTCTTTCGTTGCTCGATGTCGGGCAGGCCGAAGACGGTGAAGCTGGCGGGAGGGTCCTCCGTCTCCCAAACCGCTTCGATGGCGGCGATCTTCATGTTCTGGTTTCCGCCGGCCGTGTAACCGCTCTCGTCGCCGAGGACGACGACGGACAACGCCGAGGCAAGGCCGAAGCTCGCCGCGACGGTCAGCGAGCGTCTGGCGAAGGCGACATTGCGGTGGCGCAACACGTAGTACGCGCTGATCGACATGACGAACATCGCGCCCGTCACGTAGCCGGCGCTCACGGTATGGACGAATTTCGACTGCGCCACCGGATTGAAGAGCAGGTCCATGAAGGACGTGATCTCCATGCGCATCGTCTCGGCGTTGAAGACGGCGCCGATGGGGTTCTGCATCCAGCCATTGGCGACGAGAATCCAGAGCGCGGAAAGGTTGCTGCCGAGCGCCAGCAGCCACGTGACCGCGAGATGCTGCACCTTCGTCAATCGTTCCCAGCCGAAGAAGAAGAGGCCGACGAAGGTCGCCTCGAGGAAGAAGGCCATCAGGCCTTCGATGGCCAGGGGCGCGCCGAAGATGTCGCCCACATAATGGCTGTAATAGGCCCAGTTCATGCCGAACTGGAATTCCATCGTGATCCCGGTGGCGACGCCCATCGCGAAGTTGATGCCGAAGAGCAAGCCCCAGAATTTCGTCATTTCGCGCCAGATCGGGCGCCCGGTCATGACATAGACGCTCTCCATGATCGCGAGCAGCACGGAGAGGCCGAGCGTGAGCGGCACGAAAAGGAAATGATACATGGCCGTCAGCGCGAACTGCGCGCGCGACAGATCGACGACGGTCATGTCGGTCACGGAACCGGTTCCTCGACCGGCAGGCTCAGAATTGCGCGCGCCGCCGCGTCCGCGTCCATGGCCGGGCGGTCGGCGGGCGCGAAGAACGCCAGGAAAAGAATAACGATGGCGATGAGCTTGATCGTGACGGCGATCGAAATCTTGCGGACGAGCGGGTGCGCAAACATGGCGCGCTCCTATCGCCGACGGGCGAGGGACCCGAGGCCGACCGGCTACGGACCGACGTTCCCCGGATGAACCCCAGTTTCGAGCGTCAGTGTAGCCGCCGGGACTCCGTCAGGCCAGGGCCTTCACCGGGATGCGCCGCTTCCGTCCTTGCGGGGTGGGGCGGCGCGCGGCTCCTTCACCGTCAGCAACAACAGCAGGCCGACGACGAAGAACGGCAGGATCGTCGCCAGGCCGGCGCGCTGGCTGTCGAAGGCGAGGGTCACCCAGCCGACCAGGGCCGGGCCGACGAAGGCGGTGGCCTTGCCGGCAAGCGCGTAAAGGCCGAAGAATTCCGTGCGCAGCGCCGGCGGCGCGAGGCGCGCCATGAGCGACCGGCTGGCCGCCTGGACCGGGCCGACGAAGATGCCGAGCCCGAACGCCGCCGCATAGAACGCGGCCTTGCCGTCGACCGCCAGGACGACGCCGCCGAGGAGCGTGAGCGCGGCGAGCCCGATCGCGATCGTCGGCTTGGCGCCGATCCGGTCGTCGATCGGCGCGAACAGCGCGGCGCCGAGGCCCGAGGATACGTTGATCACGACGCCGAACAGCAACAGCTCGTCGAAGGACATGCCGAAGGTCCCGGCGGCGTAGATGCCGCCGAAGGCGAACAATGTGTTCAGCCCGTCGATATAGATCATCTTGGCGAGCAGGAAACGGGCAACGTTGGCATGGCGGCGCAGTTGCCGCAGCGTCGCGACGAGCGCCTTCAGGCCGTCGCGTACCGCCGCCAGGGCGGGTATGCCGCCGCGCGGGCGGTCCGGTGTGAACAGGAACAGCGGAACGGCGAAGACGGCGTACCACACCGCCACCAGAAGCGCCGTCGCGCGCACGTGCTCGGCCGCCGCCTTGTCGAGGCCGAAGGGCGGCCGGTCGGGCCCGACCAGCAGGACGAAACTCAAACCCAGGCAGGCGAGCCCGCCGGCATAGCCCAGCCCCCAGCCCCAACCCGAGACGCGGCCGATGCGGTCGGGGCGCGCCAGGTCGGGCAGCATCGCATTGTAGAAGACGGTGGCGAGCTCGAAGCCGAACGTGGCGAGCGCGACGACGATGAGCGCGAACGGAACGTCGGCGACGTCGGGCCGCACATACCACAGCGCCGCCGTCGCCGCGACCGAGAGCAGCGTGAGCGCCGCCAGCCACGGCTTGCGCCGACCGCCCTGGTCGGCGATGGCGCCGAGCGCCGGGCTGACGACGGCGATGACGAGGCCGGTCAGTGCGATGGTCTGGCCCCACAGCGCGGTGCCGGTCTCCGGGTCGGCGGCCACCCCTTGAGTGAAATAGGCGCTGAACAGGAAGGTGGTGACGACGGTGGGGAACGCCGAATTGGCCCAGTCGTAAAGGCACCAGGCGAAGATCGCGCCTCGCCCGGGGCCGCCGGCCGGGTCCGGGGCGGCCGTCGTCACTCGCCGATCAGGCTGCGCAGCTGGCGGTTCGCCACCGCCAGCTTGGCGAGGTCGAAGGCGCCGGTCTGGCGCAAATCGGCCAACAGCGCCGCGGTCCGCTGCACGGCCGGGCCATGCGCCGAAACCCAGGTCTCGATGCCGTCATCCGCTCCGTTGCCGCCGGCGCCGAGCACGCGCGTCGTGATCTCGCGCTGATGGCCGTAGAGGTCGTCGACGATGGCGGCGATCGCCATGCGGTCCCATTGGCCGTCGCTCGGCACGCCGGCGGCGGCATGGCGCAGCCAGTCGATGCCGAAACGGTCGCCGACGGCGAAGTAGGCGCGCGCCGCCGGGGTCACGGCCACGCCGGCCGCCCGCGCCATGCGCACGATATCGAGCGCCGGGGCGAGAAGGTCGAGGCTGGCGATGCGGCGGGCCAGATCGTCGGGCGCGCCGGCCTGCGCGTATTCGTCGCGGCGGCGCGCGATCCGCGTCCGGTCGGCATCGGCGACCAGTCCGTCGAGTCCCGCCGTCAGCTCGGCGACGCCCGGACCGTAGGCGGCGATGGTGGCGGCGATGTCGAGCGGCTGGATCAGGCTGCGCAGGAACCACAGCGTGCCCATCTCGACCAGCCGGCCGATGGCGCCGAGCATCGCCGTCTGCAGCGCCGCCGGCGCCTTGTTGTCGAGGTCCTGGATGCCGGCCCACAGCCGCCGCAGCTTGAACACGCTGCGCGCGATGGCGTAGGCGCGCGCGACGTCGGAGCCGGCGGCCCCGGTCTGCTCGCGCATGACGTCGACGAAGGCGGGGCCGACGCGGTTGACCAGGCTGTTGGTGACGACGGAGGCGATGATCTCGCGGCGCAGCCGGTGGCCGGCGATCCGGTCGGCGTAGCGCTCGCGCAACGGCTCCGGGAAGTAGTGCGCCAGATCGTCGACCAGCCGCGGATCGTCCGGCAAATCCGACGGCAGCAGCTCCTGATAGAGCGCCATCTTGGCATAGGCGAGCAGGACCGCCAGCTCCGGCCGGGTGAGGCCGCGGCGCGCCGCGGCCCGTTCCGCCAGCGACTCGTCGTCGGGCAGAAATTCGATGGCGCGGTCGAGCCGGCCGGCGCGCTCGAGCCCGCGCATCAAGCGGCCGAGGCGGTCGAGCGCCTCCGGCCCGCGCACCTCGGCGACGGTGAGGGCCTGGCTTTGCAGGTAGTTGTCGCGCAGCACCAGCTCGGCCACCTCGTCGGTCATGCTTTCGAGCAGCCGGTCGCGCTGCTCCAGCGTGAGCTCGCCGTCCGCGACCGCCTCGTTGAGCAGGATCTTGATGTTGACCTCGTGGTCGGAGCAGTCGACGCCGGCCGAATTGTCGACCGCGTCGGTGTTGAGGCGGCCGCCGGCGAGCGCGTATTCGACCCGGCCGCGCTGGGTCATGCCGAGATTGGCGCCTTCACCTACCACCTTGCAGCGCAAGTCGCCGGCGTCGACGCGCACCGCGTCGTTGGCGCGGTCGCCGACCTCGGCCTGGCTTTCGCCGGACGCCTTGACATAGGTGCCGATGCCGCCAAGCCACAGCAGGTCGACTTCGGCGCAAATCAGCGCGCGGATCAGCTCGTTCGGCGTCAGGTTGTCGGCCGCGATTCCGAAGCGCTGTTTCGCCTCGGGGCTCAGCTTGATCGACTTGGCCTTGCGGTCGAACACGCCGCCGCCGGCCGAGATCAGCTTCGCGTCGTAGTCGCTCCAGGCCGAGCGCGGCAGATCGAACAGGCGCTTGCGTTCCCGCCAGCTCGCCTCCGGGTCCGGGTCCGGATCGAGAAAGATGTGCAGGTGGTTGAAGGCGGCGAGCAGGTGGATGCGGCGCGACTGCAGCGTGCCGTTGCCGAACACGTCGCCCGACATGTCGCCGATGCCGACGACGGTGAAGTCCCGGGTCTGGATATCGACGCCGATCTCGCGGAAGTGGCGCTTCACGCATTCCCAGGCGCCGCGCGCCGTGATCGCCATCTTCTTATGGTCGTAGCCGGCCGACCCGCCAGAGGCGAAGGCGTCGCCGAGCCAGAAGCCGTACTCCGCGGAGACGGCGTTGGCGATGTCGGAGAAGGTGGCGGTGCCCTTGTCGGCGGCGACCACCAGATAGGGATCGTCGTCGTCGAGCCGGACCACGTCGGGCGGCGGCGTGACGACGCCGCCGACGGCGTTGTCGGTGAGGTCGAGCAGCCCGCGCATCATCGTCTTGTAGCAGTCGGCGACCTCGGCCATCAGCGCCTCGCGCCCGCCGCCGGGCGGCGGCCGCTTGACGACGAAGCCGCCCTTGGAGCCGACCGGGACGATGACCGCGTTCTTCACCATCTGCGCCTTCATCAGGCCGAGCACCTCGGTGCGGAAGTCCTCGCGCCGGTCGGACCAGCGGATGCCGCCGCGCGCCACCTTGCCGCCGCGCAAATGCACGGCCTCGACGCGCGGGCTGTAGACGAAGATCTCGTAGACGGGCCGCGGCAGCGGCAGCTCGTCGATCGCCGCGGAGTCGAGCTTGAACGAAAGATAGGGCTTGGCCCGCCCCTCGGCGGCGCCCTGGTAATAGTTGGTGCGCCGCGTCGCCCGGATGAGATTGAGATAGCGCCGCAGGATGCGGTCCTCGTCGAGATTGACGACCTCGTCGAGGGCGGCTTCGATCTCGCCGACGATCTCGGCCGACCGGCGCGTCGCGTCCTGACGCGCGGCCGGCTGGAACAGGACGCGGAACAACCGGACCAGCAGCCGGGCGAGGCGCGGGTGGTTGGCGAGGGTCTCCTCCATATAGGCCTGGCTGAAGGTGGCGGCCGCCTGGCGCAGGTACTTGCAATAGGCGCGCAGGATCGTGACCTTGCGCCAGCCCAAGCCGGCGCGCAGGACCAGCCGGTTGAAGCCGTCGTTCTCCATCTCCCCGGCCCAGACCCGGGCGAAGGCGTCGTGAAAGACCTCCTTGACCTCGCTCACGTCGATTTCGGCGCCGTCCGGTGTGACCATGCCGAAGTCGTGAATCCAGATCGTCCGGCCGAGGCCCGCGACCGGCAAGCTATAGGGCAGTTCGCTCAGCACCTTGAGGCCCATGTTCTCGAGCATGGGCAACAGGTCGGACAGCGGGATGTGGTCGCCGGCGTTGTAGATCTTGAGCCGCAGCTCGTGGCCCTGCGCCTCGATCGGCCGGTACAGGTTCATGGCCAGCGTGCCGGCGGCCAGCGCGTCGTCGATGCGGTCGATGTCGAACACCGCCGCATGGGCGTTGAAGCGCTCGCGATAACTGCCGGGGAAGGCGTCGGCGTAGCGGCGCCAGCTCGCCAGGCCGCGTTCCTCGCCCTTGGCCTCGATCAGGGCATCCTGCAGATGATCGCTCCAGGAGCGGCCGGCCGCGACGAGGCGGCGCTCGATCTCGTCCCTGTCGACCTCGGGGATGGCGCCCGGGGTGGTACGCACGAGGACCTGCAGCCGGCCGAGCGGCGCGTCGGTCATATGCGTGTAAAAGGCTTCGACCCGGCCGTTGTAGGCGCGCGCCAGGACGTCCTGGATGCGCAAGCGAAGCTCGGTATTGTAGCGGTCGCGCGGCAGGTAAACCAGGCAGGAGACGAAGCGTTCGAAGGGGTCGCGGCGGGCGAACAGCGCGATGCGCTGGCGGTCCTGCAAGTGCAGGATACCGAGCGCGATCTCGAACAGCTCGTCCTCCGAAATCTGGAACAGCTCGTCGCGCGGATAGGCCTCCAGGATATGCTGCAACGCCTTGCCGTCGTGGCTCGACGGCGCGAAGCCGGCACGCTCGATGCAGTTAGCGACCTTGCGCCGCAGCAGCGGGATTTCGCGCGGGCTGCGGCTGTAGGCAATCGAGGTGAGCAGTCCGACGAACAGCCGTTCCCCGACGATGCGGCCGGACTCGTCGAATACCTTGACGCCGATGGTGTCCATGCGCACCGGCCGGTGCACGGTCGTCGGGCGATTCGACTTGGTCACCATGAGCAGCCGCGACTGGCGCAGGAACTGGCGCACGTCCGGCGGCAGCTTGTCGAAGTTGCGCAGGCCGTCGAACACGGAGACCGCCTCGTCGCGCAGGATGCCGAGTCCGCTGCCGGGCACGATCGACAGCGTCTCTTGGTCGTCGGCGCCGGCGAAGTCGTAGGCGCGATATCCGAGGAAGGTGTAGTTGTCGCCGCCGATCCACTCGAGGAACGCCTTGCCCTCGGCGATCTCGTCGGCGGGCAGCGGCGGCGGCTGCCGCTCGAGATCGGCCAGCAGCTCCGCGACCTTGGCCCGCATCCCCCGCCAGTCCTCGACCGCGGCGCGGACGTCGGCGAGCACGCGCTCGATGTCGGCGCCGATCTCCGCGAGACGTTCCGGCGAGGTCTGCTCGTCGATCCGCAACTGCATGTAGGATTCGGCGATCGTCGCGCCGGCCGCCGCGTCCGGCCCGCTCGTCCGCGTCGCCCGCTCGCGCGCCACCCGGACGATCGGATGAATGACGAGATAGACGGTCAGCTCGCGCCGGTTGAGCGCGGCCGTCACCGAGTCGACGAGAAACGGCATGTCGTCGTTGACGATCTCGACGACCGTATGGACGCTGCGCCAGCCATGTTCGTCCTGGCGCGGGTTGTAGACGCGGACCTTGGCGCGCCCCGCCTCGCGCTCGGCGCCGAAGCTCCACAGCGACAGGGCGGCGCCGAAAAGGTTGTCCGGGCTCTCGGCGAGAATGTCGTCGGGCGGCACGTTGGCGTAAAATTGGCGGACGAAGCGTTCGACCTCGGCCGCGCGCGCGCGATCGGGCCGCTCGCCGGCGCGCCGGACGACGCGGTCGATCAACTCCGCCTTCAACTGTTCGGCGCGCAGCGCCATGACGCCCCCTCGGCGGCGGTTAAATTAACGCGTTCCTCGGACGAGAACTGGATTATCGGGGCCACCGGTAAAGCAGATTTTAACGAACACAGTGGTATGCCGACTTGGCGACCGCGCGCGACGACGAGGCGGCGCAAGCCGGAGCGAGGAACGACCGCCGTGATGATGATGAATGAGGTCCGAGCCGAGTTGTTCCTGCGGCGCCTGCCGCCGGAGGTCCGCAGCAGCCTCGATTCGACGCAGGAGGCGGCGATCCGCAGCGCGGCGGGCGGCCGTGTCGCGGCTTCGCACCCTGTCGACATCCGCCTCTCGCTGCCACTGCCGTGGGGCCGGTTCTACCTGGCGATCGCCGGCGGACACGAACGGCGCAATCCTGCGCGCCGGGCGCGGGATCGTCGGCTGCGGCCGCTCACCACCACCGGCAATTCCCTATTCTTCGGCATTCTCGTCGGATCCTTCGGTCTGTTGCTGCTGAGCGCGCTGTTGTTCTACGACGCCATCGTCTCGGCCATCGTCGGTGGCTAGGCGCACCAAGCCGCCGGCCGCGCTGCCCCGGCCGCGGCAGCCCGGCGTCGACGCTCGGCGCCGGACCTGGCGCGGCTGCGCCCTGCGGGTCGCGCCCACCCGCCTCGTCCGACCGCGCCCCGCGGCCGGACCGAAACCCGCGGCATAAAAAAACGGCGGCCCGCCTGGGCCGCCGTCCGTTCGTGGGCCCGGGCCTCGATCGCGACGCGATCGCGGCCCGTGCCGTTACTCCACCGTGAGGTTGACCGCGGCGGTCTTGCCGCGCTCGGTCGCGATCTCGTAGTTGACTTTCTGGCCCTCGGCCAGCGAGCGCAACCCCGCGCGCTCGACCGCGGTGATGTGGACGAAGACATCCTTCGAGCCGTCGCTCGGCACGATGAACCCGAATCCCTTGGTCGGGTTGAACCACTTGACGGTACCTGTAGCCATGGTCGGCCTCCTTGGACATAACATCGGGCACCACGCCGCTCCTTCGGCGCGACGCGGCGCAATCTCGGTGCTTCTGGGAAACGTCTCTAGTTCTGGCCCGGAGGCGAACCGGCAACGCGCAACGAAGCGAAGACTGCGATGGTGTAGATGCGCCCCGGTCGTGCCAATGTCAAGGCGCGCCTCATTCCCATTCGAGCTCGGCGAAGGCTGTGACGATGTTGCGGGCGTGATAGTCGTCGAACAGTAGCCATTTGCCGCGCTCGGCGCGGCCGACGGTCTCGACCGCCGCTTCCATCCGCCCGCCCGCTGCCAGGGCGGCGCGGATCTCGTCGAGCAAGGCGCGCAGGTAGCGTTCCTGCGGGTCGAGCGCACCCGGCCAGTCCTCGGTCACCGCCCCGTGGCCGGGCACGACGCGCGCCGCCGCCGTCCGGCGGAGCGCCTCCGTCACCTCGAGCCAGCCCTTGAGGCTGCCGTCGATCACCGGGATGCGTTCGCGGAACAACAGGTCGCCGAGCCACAGGGTGCCGGTCGCCGTGTCCTGGACCGTGAGGTCGTTGTCGGTGTGCGCGGTCGGATGTGCGGTCAGGCGCAGCAGCCGGCCGCCGAGGTCGATCTCCAGGCGGTCGGCCACGGTTAGGGTCGGCGTCACGACGCGCGTGCCGGCGGCGGCGCCGAGGCGCTCCGGCAGGGCGTCGAGGTAATAGGCGCCGCGCGCCGCCAGCGCGCCGGGCAGCCGCGCGTGCCCGACGAAGACCGGTGCATCGGCGACGAAGGCGGCGTTGCCGAAGATGTGGTCGGGGTGGACGTGGGTGTTGATGACGTAGCGGATCGGCAGGTCGCTGACCGCCCGGACGGCGGCGCGCAGGCGCTCGCCAAGGGCGGCGCTGCCGCCGGTGTCGATGACGGCGACCGCGGCGCCGCCGACGACGAACCCGACATTGGCGATGCCGCCCAGATTTTCCACCGTCGCCTCGGTCTGCACGCCCTCGTGGACATAGACGCCGGGCGCGATCTCGCGCACCGGCAGCGGCGACGGCTCGGGCGCGCCGGCCGCGCCCGCGCCCAGGACCGCGAACAACACCAGCGCGGCGGCCGCCGTGGCCCTCGGCATGGCCGGTGCCCGACTAATCGAACAGGGCCGAGCCGCGGTTGGTCGCGCTGTCGAGCCCGACCGCCGTGTCCAGGCCCGTGGCCCCGAGAAAGCGTGCATCCTGGATATCGGCCAAGGTGAAGTCCGCGCCGGCCAGGTCGGCGCCCGAGAAATCGGCGCCCGCCATCTCGGCCCGCAGCAAATTGGCCCCGGCGAGGTTGGCGCCCTGGAAATCGGCGAATTCCAGCATGCCGCGCGACAAATCGGCGCCCGCCAGGTTGGCGTTGCGCAGCCGCGCCTTGCGCAGCGACACCCGCATCAGGCCCATCGGCTGGTTGCGCATGTTCGCTCCCATGGCCGCGCCGGCCAAGTTCGCGCCTTCGAGGTCGGCGCCGTCGAGGTTGCTGACGAGCAGGGCGCCGGACAGGTCGGCGCCGCGCAGGCTGGCGTCGGCAAAGACGGTCGAGAAGGCGCTGATCTCGCGCATCGTGGCGCCGGACAGGTCGGCGCCGCGGAAAATGGCGAGGTCGAGATTGGCGCCGGACAGGTCGGCGCCGGCCAGGTTCGCCCCCTTCAAGCCCGCGCCCTGCAAATTGGCCCCCGTGAAGTCGATACCCGTAAGGTCCAGGCCGGACATATCCTTGCCGGCCAGATCGGCCGAGCCGGCGGCGGCCAGCGCCCGCACCTCGTCGGCGGAAAGCTCCGCCGCTGCGACCGGCGCGCCGGCCATGGCGGCGAACCCGAGCGCCAGCGCGGCGACCGCAAGGCGGCGCGGACGGCCCGATGGCGTTGCCGTTGTCATTGTCGCACTCCTGCCGTCGATGTCGCGGTCCGGCGCCGTTGGCCGCGGCCGCCGGCGGCGATGGTAAGCGCGACGCCGCCGCCGAGTCGAGTGCGAACGACGGCGCGCGACGCCGCCTCCCACAGCCCGCGAACAGACGC